>NZ_JAUSZN010000001.1:6363333-6730000 GCF_030817595.1 Neobacillus niacini | reverse complement strand
ACAGTAAAGCTCCACGGGGTCTTTCCGTCCTGTCGCGGGTAACCTGCATCTTCACAGGTACTATAATTTCACCGAGTCTCTCGTTGAGACAGTGCCCAGATCGTTACGCCTTTCGTGCGGGTCGGAACTTACCCGACAAGGAATTTCGCTACCTTAGGACCGTTATAGTTACGGCCGCCGTTTACTGGGGCTTCGATTCAGAGCTTCGCTTGCGCTAACCCCTCCTCTTAACCTTCCAGCACCGGGCAGGCGTCAGCCCCTATACTTCGCCTTGCGGCTTCGCAGAGACCTGTGTTTTTGCTAAACAGTCGCCTGGGCCTATTCACTGCGGCTCTTCGAGGCTATTCACCTCAAAAAGCACCCCTTCTCCCGAAGTTACGGGGTCATTTTGCCGAGTTCCTTAACGAGAGTTCTCTCGCTCACCTTAGGATTCTCTCCTCGCCTACCTGTGTCGGTTTGCGGTACGGGCACCTTTTATCTCGCTAGAGGCTTTTCTTGGCAGTGTGGAATCAGGAACTTCGGTACTATATTTCCCTCGCTATCACAGCTCAACCTTTATGGTAAGCGGATTTTCCTACTTACCAGCCTAACTGCTTAGACGCGCATATCCAACAGCGCGCTTACCCTATCCTCCTGCGTCCCCCCATCACTCAAACGATAAAGAGGTGGTACAGGAATATCAACCTGTTGTCCATCGCCTACGCCTTTCGGCCTCGGCTTAGGTCCCGACTAACCCTGAGAGGACGAGCCTTCCTCAGGAAACCTTAGGCATACGGTGGATGGGATTCTCACCCATCTTTCGCTACTCATACCGGCATTCTCACTTCTAAGCGCTCCACCAGTCCTTACGGTCTAGCTTCAACGCCCTTAGAACGCTCTCCTACCACTGACACCATACGGTGTCAATCCACAGCTTCGGTGTTACGTTTAGCCCCGGTACATTTTCGGCGCAGAGTCACTCGACCAGTGAGCTATTACGCACTCTTTAAATGGTGGCTGCTTCTAAGCCAACATCCTGGTTGTCTAAGCAACTCCACATCCTTTTCCACTTAACGTAAACTTTGGGACCTTAGCTGGTGGTCTGGGCTGTTTCCCTTTTGACTACGGATCTTATCACTCGCAGTCTGACTCCCACGGATAAGTCTTTGGCATTCGGAGTTTGTCTGAATTCGGTAACCCGATGAGGGCCCCTAGTCCAAACAGTGCTCTACCTCCAAGACTCTTACAACGTGAGGCTAGCCCTAAAGCTATTTCGGAGAGAACCAGCTATCTCCAAGTTCGATTGGAATTTCTCCGCTACCCACACCTCATCCCCGCACTTTTCAACGTGCGTGGGTTCGGGCCTCCATCCAGTGTTACCTGGACTTCACCCTGGACATGGGTAGATCACCTGGTTTCGGGTCTACGACCACATACTCAATTCGCCCTATTCAGACTCGCTTTCGCTGCGGCTCCGTCTCTTCAACTTAACCTTGCATGGGATCGTAACTCGCCGGTTCATTCTACAAAAGGCACGCCATCACCCGGGTTTTTTCGAAAGAAAAAACATAGGGCTCTGACTACTTGTAGGCACACGGTTTCAGGATCTCTTTCACTCCCCTTCCGGGGTGCTTTTCACCTTTCCCTCACGGTACTGGTTCACTATCGGTCACTAGGGAGTATTTAGCCTTGGGAGATGGTCCTCCCAGCTTCCGACCGGATTTCACGTGTCCGGCCGTACTCAGGATCCACTCAGGAGGGAACGAAGTTTCAACTACAGGGTTTTTACCTTCTATGACGGATCTTTCCAGATCGCTTCATCTACCCCGTTCCTTTGTAACTCCATGTTGAGTGTCCTACAACCCCAAGAGGCAAGCCTCTTGGTTTGGGCTATGTCCCGTTTCGCTCGCCGCTACTCAGGGAATCGCGTTTGCTTTCTCTTCCTCCGGGTACTTAGATGTTTCAGTTCCCCGGGTCTGCCTTCAATACCCTATGTATTCAGGTAAAGATACTGCTCCATTACGAGCAGTGGGTTCCCCCATTCGGAAATCTCCGGATCAAAGCTTACTTACAGCTCCCCGAAGCATATCGGTGTTAGTCCCGTCCTTCATCGGCTCCTAGTGCCAAGGCATCCACCGTGCGCCCTTTCTAACTTAACCTAAATGGTTATACTCTTATTAAATAAGAGAGAAAAACTAATGTGGCGATTCTCGGTTTTACTTTGACTTCTTCTTATGATTATCTAGTTTTCAAGGAACAAAATATAATGAGAGAATTGCACTCTCAAAACTAAACAAACAAGTAACGGTCAACGGTTTATCAGTCCACAAGGACTGCATTATCCTTAGAAAGGAGGTGATCCAGCCGCACCTTCCGATACGGCTACCTTGTTACGACTTCACCCCAATCATCTGTCCCACCTTAGGCGGCTGGCTCCTTGCGGTTACCCCACCGACTTCGGGTGTTACAAACTCTCGTGGTGTGACGGGCGGTGTGTACAAGGCCCGGGAACGTATTCACCGCGGCATGCTGATCCGCGATTACTAGCGATTCCGGCTTCATGTAGGCGAGTTGCAGCCTACAATCCGAACTGAGAATGGTTTTATGGGATTGGCTAAACCTCGCGGTCTCGCAGCCCTTTGTACCATCCATTGTAGCACGTGTGTAGCCCAGGTCATAAGGGGCATGATGATTTGACGTCATCCCCACCTTCCTCCGGTTTGTCACCGGCAGTCACCTTAGAGTGCCCAACTGAATGCTGGCAACTAAGATCAAGGGTTGCGCTCGTTGCGGGACTTAACCCAACATCTCACGACACGAGCTGACGACAACCATGCACCACCTGTCACTCTGTCCCCCGAAGGGGAACGTCCTATCTCTAGGAGTGTCAGAGGATGTCAAGACCTGGTAAGGTTCTTCGCGTTGCTTCGAATTAAACCACATGCTCCACCGCTTGTGCGGGCCCCCGTCAATTCCTTTGAGTTTCAGCCTTGCGGCCGTACTCCCCAGGCGGAGTGCTTAATGCGTTAGCTGCAGCACTAAAGGGCGGAAACCCTCTAACACTTAGCACTCATCGTTTACGGCGTGGACTACCAGGGTATCTAATCCTGTTTGCTCCCCACGCTTTCGCGCCTCAGCGTCAGTTACAGACCAGAAAGCCGCCTTCGCCACTGGTGTTCCTCCACATCTCTACGCATTTCACCGCTACACGTGGAATTCCGCTTTCCTCTTCTGTACTCAAGTCCCCCAGTTTCCAATGACCCTCCACGGTTGAGCCGTGGGCTTTCACATCAGACTTAAAGGACCGCCTGCGCGCGCTTTACGCCCAATAATTCCGGACAACGCTTGCCACCTACGTATTACCGCGGCTGCTGGCACGTAGTTAGCCGTGGCTTTCTGGTTAGGTACCGTCAAGGTACCGGCAGTTACTCCGGTACTTGTTCTTCCCTAACAACAGAGCTTTACGACCCGAAGGCCTTCATCGCTCACGCGGCGTTGCTCCGTCAGACTTTCGTCCATTGCGGAAGATTCCCTACTGCTGCCTCCCGTAGGAGTCTGGGCCGTGTCTCAGTCCCAGTGTGGCCGATCACCCTCTCAGGTCGGCTACGCATCGTCGCCTTGGTGAGCCGTTACCTCACCAACTAGCTAATGCGCCGCGGGCCCATCTGTAAGTGTCAGCCGAAACCGACTTTCAGCTTTTCCTCATGAGAGGAAAAGGATTATCCGGTATTAGCTCCGGTTTCCCGAAGTTATCCCAGTCTTACAGGCAGGTTGCCCACGTGTTACTCACCCGTCCGCCGCTAACCATAAGGTGCAAGCACCTTAAGATTCGCTCGACTTGCATGTATTAGGCACGCCGCCAGCGTTCGTCCTGAGCCAGGATCAAACTCTCCAAGAAAGTTGATTAGCTCATTTGTTACGTTGGCTAGTTTCTATAGAAGAAACTAATATTTTTTGTTGACGTTCTTGTTTGTTTAGTTTTCAAAGAACAATGTGTCACTTGTTTTTAGCGACAAAAAATATCTTATCATATTCACTTCACATGAGTCAACACATTTTTTTAAATTCATCATGTTGTTAATCACATCGCGAAGGAACTTTCTTATAATAACATCGTAACAAGAACTGTTCAATATGAAATTTATTCCAATTCCAAAGAACTATCCCAGTTTCTTATCATTATTCGTCTACTATCTTTCCACAATGTATTTCTATTGTGTATGGGATTGGAGTTATTCTCATTCATAAAGTAAAACCTGCTTAAATGGTTGATTAAGCAGGTTTCTTCTATAATAATTTTCACCCATGATAATTGTCCTTCTTTAACGGCAGGATATAGGATTCCCCTTTTTCATAAATCCCGAGTGATTTTTGAACGATACTTAATTTAGGAACAACTCGAAAGACTATGAATGCTGTCACGATACTAATCATTGCTCCAACTAAGATATCTGCTGGATAATGAACCCCGACCCAAATACGTGAAATGCCAACAAGTAAGGCAAGTAGGATCCAGATAGCTCCTTTAGCGCCTCTAAATAACCAAAATGTCATACAAAATGAAAAAAACAATATCGTGTGGTCGCTGGGAAATGAATTATCAACTGCTTTTTCTATTAGCTGATTTACGTTAGATAGTTCGGCAAACGGCTGATGATTCGAATGAAGTTTCCCAGCTATCTTTCCAAAAATCTCTGCAATAACAAATGTAAATGAGCCACAAATCACCATGATTCTATTCTGGTTAACCCGAGTAAACCAGAATAGAAGAACTGCTACTGCTAAGAAAATAACGGTATATTCCGCAATAAATACAACAGCAGGATTAACAATTGTATATTGTTTACCTAAATCATTAATCAATCTAAATAAATTCTCATTCATAACAAAAACCTCCACCTCATTTTTTCTATAAGAGGAGTATAAGGCAAATACCTTTAAATAAAAATTTCCTTTCCTTACATTTGCCTTACACATTTGTAAGGTTAAAAAATATATCTAAAACATTTGAGAGATCTGCTTAATAAACTCTTCATCACCTGATTTCTCACGGAGATTTATTAATGATTTTGCATCTTCTCCCACCACGTAACGAAGTTGGCTGGACCCATCTGTTGCGGCAAGATAAACCACTTCCGCTACTTTCTCTGGAGACAGCATTTCCGCTTTCAATTTACCAAGTGCCTGCATGACCTGACAACGATATTGAATATAATCTTCAAATTTATCATCAAAGTAGAAGTCGGAGGGTCTTCTCCCAAAAGCAGTGTTTACTGCACCAGGTTCAATTAATTTAACCGTGATGTTTTGAGGTGCTAATTCATAAGATAATGCCTCGGAAAAGCCCTCAACAGCAAATTTAGATGCGTGATAAACCGACATAAGAGGTAATGTTATTTTTCCACCCATAGAGGACATATTGATGACCATTCCTTTTTTATTAGCACGGAAATGAGGTAACACAGCCTGAGTCATACTCATTAATCCGAAAACATTTACATCAAATTGTTTTCGAATTCTTTCCTCTGTTGCTGCTTCAAAGATTCCCATAGAACCATGGCCTGCATTATTAAGGAGAACATTAATTTCTTCGAAAGTTTCTATCCCTAACATTATCGATTCCTGAATAGACTCTTTATCTTCTACATCAAGTCTAGTCACCATTATATTATGAATAACCTTTAACTCCGTTTCATTCTCAGGGGAACGCATTCCTGCAATTACATTCCAACCTTTCTTTGCAAAACATAACGCAGTTGCTCGTCCAATACCGGATGAAGCGCCTGTAATCAAAATAGTATTCATTAAGATCCTCCAATTTTTATTTATCACTCTATATTACTAGTTGTCTTAGTGCACTATGTTGGGACATTAGTAGGAATTCACACCAAATCGCAGATGCTTTAATATCGATGCATAATTCTTTAAGCAGCAGCATACTGTTTGAAGAATGGAAAGGAGAATCACACCGATGGCTAACGAGGAAGTAATAAAAAAGGTTGAAAGCATTACGAATCCAAAGGTACGGAATATTGTAAGAGTTTGTGTGGAACAGGGCTGTCGATTCAAGCCGCATCCAAGCAATCCTAATTTAGTGAATTTGTTTGACCCTGCCAAAAGGAAAAATATTATCGGCGATATTAACCTTTCAAGTTCTAGAGGATATTTCACACTTGAGGTGGAGAATGGACGTTTTAAGTCCTTTCGAAATGAAGTGATTGGATTAGATATAGATCAAGCAGAATTTGAAGAACGGGTGTTAAGCCGTTTAAAACGATAAATCAAATAGATCACAAAAAAACGCTTGGAGTTATTTTTCCAAGCGTTTTTGTAGATAGTTCGTTTCAAATTCTGATACTGGAAGGGGTTTACTGAAAAAATATCCCTGCGCCTCCTTACAACCCTGCCCAAGAAGAAAGGATACTTGTTCCTCTGATTCGACTCCCTCTGCGATGACCTTCATTTTTAGAAGATGAGCCATGATAATAATCGTCCTTACAAGGGTATTGCTGTTACTATCATCAGGACATTCCCGAATAAAGGTTTGGTCGATTTTTAGCTTATCAATAGGAAGTCTCTTAAGATAATTTAGAGAGCTATACCCCGTACCAAAATCATCGATACTTACCTTGACCCCAATTCTCTGTAACTCCAATAATGTTTTTATCGAACGTTCAACATCCATCGTAATACTTTCCGTAATCTCGAGTTCTAAATAATTTGGATGGAGCCCGGTCTCGCTTAAGGCAGTTTCTACAATTTCAACCAAATTTGATTGGAAGAACTGTTTAGCCAGATATATTTACAGAAACCATGACAGGTGAATAACCTGCATCCTGCCACTTTTTATTTTCTTGGCACGCCGTTCGTATTGCCCACTCACCCATTGGAATAATCAACCCAGTCTCTTCCGCTAAAGGAATAAAGGCTGCAGGTGGAATAATCCCTTTTTCAGGATGGATCCACCGTATTAATGCTTCCGCACCATATATCTCATTGTTTTCTAGATTAACCTGCGGCTGATAGAATAACACGAATTGATTCTGCTCCAGGGCTTTCCGTAAATTTACCTCCATATCTAATTCATGCTGAGCATGTTTATTTAATTCCTCATTGAAGAATTGAAAATTATTTCTTCCTAAGCTTTTTGCATGATACATGGCTAAATCGGCATTTTTTATTAACGTATCAAAGCTTTCACCGTGAGTAGGAAAAACGGCAACTCCTATACTAGGGGTAACCAATAATTCATGATGATGAAAGGTTAATGGAAGAGATAATTTGGTTATGATTTGACCTGCGACTTCACTCGCTCTTTGTTCTCCAGTATCAGGCAAAAGAATGGAAAATTCGTCGCCTCCATACCTTGAAATGATATCTTTTTCATGGACACAGGTTTTCAGTCGTTCCGCAATTTCAATTAATACTTTATCACCGACTTCATGTCCCATCGTATCATTTATAGCTTTGAATCGATCCAAATCTAAAAAAAGCAGCGCGAAATGACAGTTATTCTGTCTTGAAGCTTTTATTGATTCATTTAGTTTTTCCCGTAGTAAATACCTATTAGGCAAATCTGTTAACTGATCATGATAAGCCATGTGCTTAATCATCTTTTCCGTGTTTTTTCTCTCTGTGATATCAATAACTGTTCCAATGATAGCGTCCCTGCCATTATAGATTATCTTTGACCCATATAATTCAAAGGTAATGATACTCTTATCCTTTCGTATTGCTCGATATTCATACTTTATTGTACCTGCTTCATTATTAAACCGTTTAAGAATATTTTCATTTACTAGCGGCAAATCCTCCGCATATATAAAGTCGGAAACATGTAAACCTACTAACTCTTCACAATTATAACCAGACATTTCACAAAGTCTTGGATTCACATATACCAATTTTTCATCCTGAATGATATAAACTCCTACTAAAGAGTTTTCTATTAGGCTTCGATATTTAGCTTCAGCCTCTACTAAGTCGTTTTGTGCTTTTTTATGCTGAGTTATATCTTTTATAATGGTGTATACACCATGAATCTCCTCATTAACAAAAATAGGTATATTGGTTACATTAATCTCCCTGTGCTGGCCTTCTTTATCCAATATAGAACATTCATAATTTGTTGCCATTCCTTCCACCGCTTGGCAAAAATGTGCTGTCACTTTTTCTAGATCTTTCGGAAGAATGAAGCCTGCAAATGGTTTATCAAGTAAATCTTCAACACTATATCCATAAAGTGAAACTGCCTTGTTTGCGACAAGAAATTTTCCATCTAAATCGAATATGAAAATGGCATCAGGATTTTCTTCAAATAGAGATTTATAATATTGTTCATTTAGTTTCGTGTTAGTATTGTTTCTAGAATTTTTTCGAAGATGGGAAGAAATAATCACAATAGTAGCGATGATCAACCCTATTTCAATTGCAAGCCCCACTCCTAAGGTTATTTCCTCCATCGATTAATAATCCTCCAAAATACATTTACTATTACTATTTCCAAAAATCTATCTAATAATGAAATTATAAAAAACAATAATAATCGAAGAATCAAAAAAGCCTACCCCTAAAAGGATAGGCCAACTTTTTCAATGTACATGTTTTATAAGATAGGTGAAAGTAATCTAGATACGGATTCCTTAAGACGAACCTCCAAAGAACGTTTTTGGTAACCTTCAAATGTCAGTAACATCGATACCTTAATATCCTCTTTAAACGTTTCCGTTAGTTTTCTAGAAACTCCTTCATCATATAAAAAGGCATTGACTTCAAAATTGAGTCTAAAGCTACGATAGTCAATATTTGCGGTTCCAACTGACGCAATTTCTTCATCCACAACAATCATTTTTGCGTGGATAAATCCATTTCTATAAATATAGACCTTAGCACCAACTTTTAATAATTCACTAACATGTGATAGTGTTGCCCAGTAGACAAATAGGTGATCAGGTTTATCAGGAATCATAATATTGACTTCCACACCAGACAAGCAGGCAATTCGAAGGACATCCAATAAACTTGTATCAGGGATAAAGTAAGGCGTTTGTATATAAATGGATTTCTTCGCGGACATAATCATTTTTATATAACCATTCTTAACTTGTTGAAACTCAGAATCTGGTCCGCTGGTTACAATCTGAATCCCGATATTTCCATGAGAAACATCTTCAGGATATAAATTTGGAACATAGTCAACATCATGGTCATCTGAGGCTTGATTCCAGTCCAGGATAAAACGTGTCTGAAGTGCATAAACAGCTGTCCCTTGAATACGTAGATGAGTATCCCGCCAATAGCCAAATTTCTTATTAAGCCCTAAATATTCATCGCCCACATTGAATCCGCCGACATAGCCAATTTTCCCATCAATGATTACTAACTTTCGGTGGTTCCTGTAATTCATTCTCAGATTAATAAACCGAAATTTAGATGGGAAAAAGACCTCAACTTGACCTCCAGCTTTACGAAATTCCTTAAATATTCTTTTCGGCAAACTTCGTGAACCTAATTCATCATAAAGGATTCGAACTTTTACCCCTTGCCTTGCTTTTATAGTCAATGCATCAATTAATTTTTTGCCGAGATTATCATTTTTAATAATGTAATATTGAATATGAATATAATTCCTAGCAGCTTTTATATCTTTAAATAACTGATCAAATTTTTCTTTACCGTCTGTAAATATCTCAACAGCATTGTCCTCTGTTAAGATAGCTTGATTGTTAATCATATGCATGTAAATCAAATCATGGTTATCCCTTGTGACATCATTGCGATAATAGAATTGATTCAGACGAAGTTTGGTCAATTGCGTATCTAATGCTTTTTCAAAACCTGTCTTTTTGAGATCATCCCATTGGAATAGCCGCTTTCGACTTAAATTTTGTCCTAATAATAGATACATCACAAATCCTAGGATTGGAATGAAAAATAGCACTAATAACCAAGCCCACGTAGAACCAACGTCCCTTCTTTCTTGAAAAATGACAATGAGGGCCAACATGATATTCAATACCAGCAGTAAGCCTAATAATATAGACGTAATATTCATGGCAAAAACCCTCTCAACCGACATAAATTACTTTAGCAGTTTTACTAGTATCTTCTTCTTTTTCGCTTCCATCCGATAATGACAATTAGGAAGATAGCAAAAATGAGATATAAATAATTGGAATATTGGTCCATTCTCTCTCCAATGACTTCCCAATTTTCTCCTACTCGTGCCCCAAGATTTATCAACAAAGTATTCCAAATTATTGTACCTAATGTTGTAAAACCAATGAACAGCCAGAAGTTCATTCTAGCCATACCTGCAGGGATTGAAATGAGACTGCGAATCAGGGGTATGAACCGGCAGAAAAAGACCGTCCAAATTCCGTATTTGTCAAACCAGGCATCAGCACGATAGAGATCCTGTTTGGTTAAACGAAGAAATCGCCCATAGCGTTCCACAACTTTTTCCAATTTGTTTACATTTAAAACAGCTCCGATTTGATAAAGAATGATAGCACCAAAAACTGAACCTAATGTTGAAGTGGCAATAACCCCTTGAATCGTCAGATTGGTTTGAGCTGTCATATAACCTCCGAATGTAAGAATCACTTCCGACGGGATAGGAGGGAATATATTTTCAAGTGCAATAAGGAGAAACACTCCCCAGTACCCATATTGTTCAATTAACTCTTTAATCCATAACTCCATAATACCCTCCATTGATTAAAAAATAACGTTTATTGTTTTACGGATAGAGCGCCGAAAAGTTTCAAATTAGGTCATCTTCTTCTAATTACTATATTTTTTGCAGTTCAAATTAAAACCAATTTCCAACGAAAAAAAGCATTTGAGCGTTCAAATGCTTTAGTTTGTGGGATAATAATTTACCCTAGATATTTATGGTTTATCGTTGATATATCTGTTCCATAATCGCTGAAAACGTAATGAGGCAGCTTTCCTATAGTATCTTTAATGCTTTTTCGATAGGAACATCACCAGAAACGAGGTCAAATGACTGGTAATATGTATTTTCTTCTGTTAAGCACTGAATAATGGTTCTTGCAACATCTTCACGGGTTATCTTTCCGCTCCTTATATCACTGGCAGCAGTAATCATCCCTGTTCCTGGTTCACTCAACAGCCCGCCCGGTCGAATAATCGTGTAGGTTAATTCGGTTTGTTCAAGCATTTTGTCTGCATAGTATTTTGCTGCATAATAAGGAAGCATTTTCCCATGCCAGTTTTCTCTTCTATGTGCCTGAATCGCACTGACCATTATGAAGCGTTTTATTCCGACTTTTTCAGCAGCTTCAATGGTTTTCACAGCACCATCAAGATCAATGAGCAATGTTTTATCATATCCTGTACTCCTGCCAGAGCCCGCAGTGAACACGATAGCGTTACAGCCTCTTGCAGCCTGAGCAATATCCTCGACACTTTGTTCTAAACAGGCCACAGCTACTTCGACTTCCATTTTCCTAAAAGCCTCAGCTTGTTCTTGCCTTTAATAATACGGGAATTCATTACGGTTTAAATGTTGCCTATGGTCTTTTCTTTGGAATGGTGGGCAATCCTGGCACTTCCATTTTTATCATCAAAGAAGCCGTGAATCAATCCTTACTCTCAGAGGCACTCTATTTTTTCATACCTATTTTAATGTTTTTTGCTGTACTATCAGCGAGCAAGTTCTATTACCATCATAAAAATAATAACAAAGATTTTCCGTTTAACTTAAATACATAGAAAGGGGTACTGATCGAGACATCGACATTCATGAAGGTTCCCGAATAACTGGATCGAACTCTTAAAAACGCCTCCAGCAATAGGAGGCGTTTTCCACTATTTTCACTGCTTAAATTCTGTTTCTTTACCACTTAACCAATTCTCAAAGTACTCCTTTGCTTCTGGCCCAAGGTCTTCTGAGAACACGGAGCTGAAGTCACTTCCCGTTGCGATTTTATATTGATATTCATTAAAATATTTCTGAAGCAATTGATCCATTTTCTCTTTCCCTATTACTTTTTCAAGATTCTCCAGCATCAATGCACCCTTTTGGTAGACAAGCTGAGAGTAGGTTCCAATATTTTTAAATTTATCAACAGAGCTCCCAATAAATAAGCCGCCTCTTTCATGGACTTCCGTTCCTTGTGTCATGACTTTTCTCAGTTCTAACTGTCCAGCACCATTCTCAGGAAATTCCTCTAACATAAATCTCGTAGAGGAATAGTTTGCCATCGCCTCATCCAACCACGGCTCCTTTACCTCATCATTCCCAACCATTCCATACCACCATTGGTGCGCGGTTTCATGAACAACTGAGCCAATCTCCGTTTCATTGCTTTCAAGAATATTTTTCGGTAGGTATATTAATCCTGGAAATTCCATTGCTGTAAACATTCCAGTTCGAACGATATCATATTCAGGATATGGATATGGTCCATAAACTTTACTAAAATAAGATAATGCTTTAATTCCTGCTTCATGATTCTTCTTCGCCGCCTCTTGGCTGTCACTCGCTAGGTACCATGTATTCACAGTTGTTTCTCCTACTTGTTCTGATAACTTTTGGTAGTTTTCATCCATAATTACCATGGCAAAGTCCCGTACATTATCAATTGTGGTCGTGTAAGTCATGTATCCATCCTGTTCTTTTACACCATCTTCTTCCTTACCCGTACTGGCGACTTTATAATTGCTTGGTACGGTTACATTTACACTATACTTCCCCACCTGGCTATAAAATGGATCTCCTATTGAATGATACGGGTCTGTTACCCAACCTCGCTCATCATATACGGCTTGAATAGGAATCCAATTTCCCAGCCAAATCGCATTCTCATCATAGGTGAATCGGCCATTATTTTTGGGAACCTTCATGCTGAATTTCAATTCCAGATCGATTGTTTGACCCATTTTCCATTTGTCTAAAGGTATTTCGAGAACTGTATCTTTGATTTCAAAATTTCCTTTCGTTCCATCAACCTGAACTTCTGTAACCTCCATCGATCCAGGTTCAGAATTCTCATCAATAATTTGACGCCAGAATCCACCTAGCAAATCGACATCCTCACGGAATTGATTAGGATATACGTGAAAGTAAATTTTGTCCTGATCTTTCCCTGTATTGTTTGTCGACTTCACCTTAAGTGTACCTGCTATCGTTTTCTCCTCTACATTAACGGTTACGGTAGAATCGTATTCTGTCGGAATAAATTCCTTGGCCACTGAAGGTTGATTCTTATTTGTTCCCGTAGTCTCCTTTGAGTTGTTTTCTTTACACCCAGACAGCAATACCGCGAGCGCTATCAAAATGGCAGCCAACCAATAGACTCTCCCCTTTTTAATTTCCCCTTTGTTCATAATGGCCTCCTATCATCTATTATTCGTTCAAATCTTAGACGTCGTTTTTCAGAAAGAGTTTCAAATTATAATTATAAAAAAATCCCCTGTCGGCATTGCCAGGGGACCCTACGATTAAGCGCCTCTTTGTCTAGTTTTTCTAAGTACAAGGAAAATATAAGAAATTACTGCACCCATTGAGGAGATAACGATGACCAACCCCATTGGGAGCGCAGATTCTTCTCCTCCTATGCCAACTAAAGGAGAAGTAATACCACCAAATGCAAAGGAAAGTACACCCAGTAGTGCCGAGGCACTGCCTGCATTTTTACCTTGCTTTTGCATGGCGAGAGAAAATCCGGCTGTATTGACAATACCAACACTCGATACCACCAGAAATAATGGAATTAATATCATCCATAAATTAGCCTGTACCAAAAGAAGAATGAGCAAGGTCACACTTCCAAAAAAGGACATTCCTAATCCAAAGTTTAATAACTTTGTTTCTGGGATCCTTCCTGCTAATCTACCAGTCGTTTGGCTTGCAATCATGATGCCCAGCCCATTCATCGCAAAAATAAGGCTAAAAACTTGCGGCGAAGCTCCATATATGTCCTGTACCACAAAGGGGGAACCGGATATGTAAGCAAACATTGAGGAAGTAACAAGCCCTTGTGAAAAAGCATACCCAATAAAACTAGGATCAACTATTAGGTTTCGAAAGGTTAGAAGGGTATTTTTGATTCCACCTCGTAATCTTCTCTCATTGGGCAGTGTTTCCGGCAATCCGAAAAGGACAACGATAAACATTACAAATCCGATGAATCCTAAGACAATAAATACACCTTGCCACGGGACGAACCTGAGGAGTTGAGCACCAGCAACAGGAGCTAGAATCGGCGCAGCCCCGTTTACTAACGATAGAAGTGCAAAGAATTTGGTTAATTCACTCCCAGAATATAAATCTCGCACCACCGCCCTTGATACTACCATCCCCACTGCACCCGCCAGCCCTTGAATAAAACGCAGCAGAATAAATGACCAAATCGAAGGACTAAATACACATAGAAAAGATACAACTAAATAGATGACCAAACCAATTAGGAGCGGTTTCCTTCTTCCGTGAATATCACTTAGTGGTCCCGCAAACAACTGTCCTACCGATAATCCGAGCAGAAAAAATGTTAGACTTAGTTGAATAAAAGACGGGCTAGTATGAAAGTAATCTGCCAATATGGGTAAAGCCGGTAAATACATGTCAATCGATAATGGTCCGAATGCCGCTAAAGAACCTAGCACCATCGCTATCCAGATTCGTTTGGAACGAGTGATTGCACCAGCATTGGTGATGGAATTATCTAAAGAAGAACGCAAAGTTGTGTTTCATTCCCTTCGTTGCATCATTTGTTTTTAATTTTCTAATTATTGATGTAATAAATCAAATGATTAAACTTAGAAACCAAAATTGTCTTCACCCCAAAAGGTACAGCACGAGACATTAGAAAGGATTTTTGACGAAAAAATAGAATATTAATTCAACATGTTATTTTTTCGAAAAATTAAAAATAATTATATAGAAGAGGTGTTCCTTGATGAAAGAATGGACTAAAGAAATTGAAATTAATGCTCCTATCGAAAAGATTTGGGATATGTTTGATGGTTCGTTAGAAAAAATGCAAAAAATCATGCCGCAGGTCGTTGGTAATACACCCGTGAAAGTGACAGAAGAAGGCGTTGGAACAATCTATCGTCAGCAGTATAAAGAAGGTAAACGGATTGAGGAGTATGATGTTGAAACATTAGAATACTTGAATTTACCTGACCATAAGAAAATGAAGGTGGGATTCACCTTAGCCAACATTTTTGAAATTACCGCTGCCTATGAAGTAACAAAAATAAATGAACATAAAACACGTTTTAAATACACAACCACTAATAAACCTTTAAAAGCAATCTTTAAATTATTCTTATGGCTTGCCGGTGATAAGTCGGTAGTTAAATTTGTAGAGAGGGTTAAAGAATTAGCCGAAGAGGAAAGTGCTTTAGTAAAATAAAGAAAGGAGCCTAGAATAGTGGATTATCGTTTCTCACATCGATTAAAGGTGCGTTATTCTGAAATTGATGGGCAAAAGATTGTTTTTAATTCACATTACTTAACGTATATTGATGTGGCCGTCACAGAATATTTCCAGCAGCTTCTTCAACACGATGAACAGTTTGATTTTGTGCTAGCAAAATCTACACTCGAGTATAAACGATCAGCCTTCTTAAATGACTGGCTCACAGTTTGGTGCAGGATGGATAGAGTTGGCCACAAAAGCATGACAATGAATTTTATGATTACGAGAGAAGATGAAGCGGAGCCGGTTCTCTTGGCTGAAATTATTTATGTTACCATTGACCACGTATCCATGAAACCTTGCCCTGTTCCTGACTTTATCAGAGAACGAATTGAACAATTTGAACTTGAATATAAGTAACGAAAAAATTCCCCATTTTTTAAATGAGGAATTTTTTTTATAGTGGACCAACATATTTGTTCAAGGAAATAGAAACTTTCCCCCGTTCACCTTTTTTCCGTCAAAGCCTTTATCATTTATTGATTAAATGAAGACAAAATATCCATGAATATACAAAATGCATGGATTAAACAGAACTTGTTGGAGATAATAACCACGATTACCTTGAAAGGATGGGATGTTAATGTCGTTAGAATGGTTTGACAGAGTTTGTGGCGAGCTTCAGGATCACCTGGAATCTATTTGTGAAGAGTATGATCAGGTTGGTCAAATGTCAATAGAGAGAGCTGCCAAACACCCGAGGATCGAATTTTTTGTAGAAACGGAAGATGTTCATACAGAAGATGTCGATAGAGACTATTTTTGCACATTGTTCTTTGATCCTCAAAACGAAGAATTTTACATCGATACCTTTGATGTTGACAGTGGGCATACTGCTAAAATCATCCTTTCGGACATAGAAGAAATCATCGATGAAGTTCACGCTAGTCTTCATGATTATATGAACGATGATGATCATTACACCGATGACGGTGTCTATCTTACTTCGGATGAAGATTGCGAAGACAATGACGACTATTATGAAATGGTCGAGGTTGTTGACGATATTGATGATGATGAAGAGTATTATGAAGCACAGGTAAATGAAGATGATATTTTTGAAGAGATTGATGTGGAATGGAACACCCCAGAGGTAACGGCCTTCAAACATGAGGATGAGGTCGAAGTGACGTATCAATTTGGCGTTGTTCCAGAAACCGGTGACGGTGTGTTGAAAAGAGTAAACCGGATTTGGACTACCGATGATGAATTAATTAAAGACGAATCTCATTTTATCTTCAGTAAAGAAGAGGCAAGCACCATTATCGCAATGATCGCCAGCCATATGGATCAATTAAGTGAGTTTAATTTTGACGATATGCAATAAGAAAAGCCTAAGCGCCTTGTTCAGACTTTGATGCTGGACAATAACAGTAAAGGAGCATACCCGTTTTGGTATGCTCCTTTCATTTTAATCGACGGTATAATCAATCTCAATCAGGTCCCACGGAGTGATAATTCCGAGAGGTGCCTCATCTTTTTTACCGTTTTCAGTAATAATGACTGCTTCTAATTTCTTTTTTACCTTATGAGATTTTTCAAAAATTGTTTCCACATCGAAGATATTCGTGCTTTTCGCGACAAAGTCAACTGGATGGTCTTTTTCGTATTTCATAATATCGTATATATGTGTATCGTCTAAATTGACAGAAGTACTCACCATGTTCTGTGCCAACCATTTAACAATCGAGCTTGCTGTCAAAAGGCCAGCAAATTCTTTATTTTTATAAACCGGAAATTTGGAATAATTAAACTGACGAATCGTTTCCGTCACTTTTAGGATACTATCGTTATAGTCAAAGTACAGTACATTCTTTGTAGCAATCGACAAAGCATAATTCGGACGGTTAAAGACATTGGCGATTTTCTCGATGTGCTCGACCACTTTTGCATTCGGTTCGGCGATATAATAGCCGACTTGCATTTTTTCATGGACAATAGCATTACGCAGCTTTGCATATTGCTCCAAATCTTTTTTAAATGTTTCAATGATTTGATATTTCTTCGCTCCAACCTTTACCAATACTACAAATCTATCATCATTAATTTTGACAATGTCCTTCATCGCGTCATGCACTTGATTGAAGGCAACCTCAAAACGTTCGGATAGTACTTGTCCTTTTTTCATTTGTTTCATCTCTATCCCTGCCAATATGTTTACTTATTCCTTTAATTATATATTTATTGTGAATATTTAACTATCCCCAATTTCGATACAGCTGGCTTATTTCTTCCTTATGAGAAATCCCTTCATCATCAGGCGTTTCTAACACAAATGGAATATTCTTAATAATCGGAGAAGTAACAATACCCTTAAGAGATGTTTCTTTAATTAAACCATTTTGAAAAATATTCGCGTGACGATCCTTTTTGGATCCAGTTGGATACTTAGAATTGTTTAAATGGATAATGTTCAGATGTTCAAAATAAGCTAATTCTTGGCCTTTGGCGAAAAAATCCTCGGTATTTTCCCCATCCCAAAGTCCACTTGCAAACATATGACAGGTGTCTAGGCAAAAACCGATTTTCTCTGGATACTCAGCAAGATTTCGAATCTGAACTAATTCTTCAAAGGTTGTACCAAGCGCCCCTTTCGTTCCAGCGTTATTCTCAATTAACAGTAAACAATCACCATTCCATTGACTGAGGACAGAATTGAGCATTTCAAGCATTAAATGATAACTGGCCAGCGGGTCAGTTTTACTGATTTGACTGCCAAAATGGACAACTACACCAACAGAACCGCATGAGTCCGCTATTTCTAGGTCATTTAACAGCGAGCGAATCGTTAATTCCTTTTTATCCTCCGAAGGGGTTAAACTTGTAGAGTATGGGGTATGTGCAACTGAAACGATCTTTTGCTCCTGACTAAACTCTTTACAGCTAGCAGCATCCCCACGGTCAAAGTCCTTGACAGAAAGACTTCGCGGGTTTTTCGGAAAATATTGAAATGCCGCCGCACCGAAAGCTGCAGCTCGTTTTGCCGCTCCTGAATATCCATTCCTAATACTTACATGACAACCAAAAATCATTGTATCCCACCGTTTTTTAGTGTTAGATTTTACATAATGAGTTTAAACTATTCTTTTTACTGCGGATGTTGTAAGATAATTCAGGATACTTTTGGGAGGGGAAATAGATGAGAAAAATAACATTATCAAATGGCAAAACCGTAGAAGTCGAATGTTTAAGCTGCGCGTTAACTAGTGGACTGATTGAGCCAGATGGCGGCGTTATTTTCGAGACAGAACACTTCCATGCGCATCAAGATGTTGCTTATCCAATTGAAGGGCTAGTCATCTTGGCTTCGAAAAGACATATAAAATGCTTGGATGAACTGACGGATGAGGAAAGACTGGATTACATAAATACCTTGACAAAAATTAGGAAAGCTCAGCGGGTGATTCTAGGTATTGACTATGTTTATTATTTCTACAATGAAGATACCACGCATCATTTCCATACCTGGTTAGTACCGCGTTATAAGTGGATGAACGAATTTGGCAAATCTGTTGAATCCGTTCGGCCTGTCCTGTTAAATGCGAGAAATCAGCGGAACACGAATGAGAATCATCAAAAGGTTATGAGTGCCATCGAAGCCTTAAAAAACGGATTAATTTAAAAAAGCCCGATTAGGCATCCGAAAGTTATGAATATAAAAAAAACCAAGAATCTCACCTACTCAATGATAGATTCTTGGGCAATACGCTAAACATTTCTATTAAACCTGCTCCACCGTTGAATCTTTTACTGAAATACTTTTATACTTTGTTTTCCTATTCATTATGTTCTTAGATTCACTTTTGCTGTAATATTTACCTTTTGTATAAACAGCAATGATTACCGTAAGAAGGGAAGCTAAAATGGCCGCAAAGAAAGTGGCTGTATTTTGTAAGAACGTTCCCATATACCCTAAAGCTGCTATGGTTCCAAGAACACTTGACACAATTAATGGGACAACGCCAACTGGATTCCATTTGTATAATTTTTCTTGCCTTGCTTCATATTCTACCGGTACAATTTTCAATAATTTTTTTACGACTAAGGCATCTGTAACTAAAATAGCTGCCCATGCCATCAATAGGACTCCTTGGAATGTCATCGCACTACCTAAATAATCAAGAATCCCACCTAACATTAACGCAATCGATAGTACACCTGAGACAACAACCCAAAAACGCCGACTTGGTTTGAAATGAAATACATTCTCAAAGAAATTGGATAATGAAAGGGATGCACTGTAAATATTTGTGACATTGATTCTTATTTGTGTCAACATCGTAAATACTACGCCGCCTAGTCCAATAAGTGTGACAATGTAAACCCCAGGATTAGATTCAGCTAAACGGACACCAAACCATATTCCTAGTAACCCCATGACACCAAAGCAGAAAATTTGGGGAATAAACCCAATCATAATAGAGCCAATTTTAATATCCTTTGGCTTTAGGAAGCGCGCATAGTCTGACGCGATAAGAGCGGTTAAGCCCATAATCCCGTGCTGCATACCAATACACAACAGTAAGGCGGTTCCACCTGTTTGTACACCCTCTGGTAAGTATGTCCAAAAACTACCGTCAAAATTTGATGGTGTTTTGTAAGCAACGATAATCGTGAGAATTAAAAAAATGCCAAAAATCGGCAACGACCATTTCTGCAGCTTATCCAATTGTTTAATACCAAACCAATTTAATGGAATAACAATTGAACCGAATACAATAATTAGTAGCCATAATGGAATTGCGGGGAAATATGCATGTATTGCCGCTACGAGAATCATCCCTTCGAAAGCACAATACATGATAAAGTTGGATGCGTAAATTAAGGAAGTTAAAGAGGCGCCTATATAGCCAAACCCTTGCCTAGACATGAGATTGACATTCATTCCTGATTTTGCCGATAAATAAGCAATGACAGTACCTAATACACCGGCAATAATAATAGCATAAATCGCTGAAATGATAGCGTTTGTCGCACCAAACTGAAGGGCCATTACACTACCCGTTTGAAAATAAAAAATGGCTGTCGCAATCCCAAAAGTAATATTGGTGACACTAAACCATCCCATATTCCGTTTTTCTTCTGGAACCTGTTCAAATGAATAATCATCTTTCGCTTCTTCTTGCATACCTGTTGTTTGGTCTAAACTCATGCAATCATCCTTTCATTTCCGTCCCCTTTTCTAAAAATAATTTTCACATTCATCTATCCTCTATCACGACTGAATGCTAGTTTAGAGGGCAACAGAATGTGTTTTTTTTTGGAAATTAGCTACTGTTTCTTCAGCAAATTCCCATTACATATATTCTATTATATACACAGTTAGTTGACATAATCAAATTATTATCGAAAATAGGTATAAAAAACCCTTTAAAAACCACAACTTATTTCGATTAACTAAATATACTTATACACTTTTTTGTATAAAAATCACCTTTGTTACATGAATAAAAAAACCACTTTCAATCAAGTGGTTTTTATGGGACCTCTATCCAAAAAGGGGTCGAATCGAAAGAAACAACCCATCAATGACTCGCTATAATTGAAATCAGTTTATCCTCAATTTTCTTCCCTTTTGCTTCATCCATCAGATTATTTAACATAATAGAAAATATCATGGTTTGCCCGCTTTTCGTAGTAATATACCCTGATATAGTACTTACCGTAGAAATAGTCCCAGTTTTTGCTAATACCTTTCTTTTTACATCCGGACCTTTCATCCGACTTCGTAAGCTGCCGCCTTCCATTTTCCCACTTACTCCTGCAACCGGCAGGGAATGAAGAAAAGCAGGAAACCACGATTGCTGCTGGACGGCAACTAATAAGTGAGATAGCTGCGCCGCCGGAACTAAA
Organism: Neobacillus niacini; assembly: GCF_030817595.1. GTDB lineage: Bacteria > Bacillota > Bacilli > Bacillales > Cytobacillaceae > Neobacillus > Neobacillus niacini_G. The sequence goes on along the minus strand of NZ_JAUSZN010000001.1, from coordinate 6,708,713 downwards.
TTGACATGTGAAATTCCGGAACCATCCCGTAGTACCAGTGTTTCCGTGTTTATTCCAAACTTAGCTAACTCTGCTTCCATGACCTCAATGCCCTTTTCCCAACTGCCTTCCCCTTTTACCACTCTTCCCATTTCTTTTACTAAGGTTTCAGCATGCCCGTTGTTACTCAGTTTCATAAACGGAACAAGTAAATCAGCAAGTTTTATCGAATTATGAGTATGTAGGGTTTTGGCTTGTGTTGGAGCGGTTCCAGTTTTTACTTTTCCTGAAAGTTGAATGCCTTGTTCTATTAGTGATTGTTTAAAAAGTGCTAACGCATACCGCGTCGGTTCCCAAACACCCATCCATTCCTTTTCACCTTTTGAAGTAACAGGCAAAGTTCCCGTTATCGTAATCGTGTTTTTGGCGTGCTCTCTTTCATAGATCAATTTCTTTTTTCTATCCTTACCAACCGTTTCCGTTTGATTGATGATTTTTACAAAGTCTGTTTTTGGTTGTACTGTTATATCCGCCTTATCACCTTCATGATTGCCCGGTTTGACTTCAATCATTACCGAACCCGAATCATAGTCATGGGTTGGTGAAGCCGTTAAGGCGGAAATCTGTGCACCATAGTAGGTTTGCTCATCACTCCATGGCAGATCGACCGAATATCGGACATCATCATACCAGGTATCATCACCAATTAAATGACCGGTTATTTTTTGGATCCCCATTGTTTTAAGTTCGCCTGCCATCTTATCAAAGTCTTCCTTTAGGAGAGTAGGGTCGCCCTTTCCTTTTAAATACAGATTCCCTTGCAGGGTTTTCTTTTTTATGATCCCGTCTGTGAGTACTTCTGTTTTGAAGGTATAGTTTTCCCCTAGCACCGATAATGCAGCTGCCGCTGTGAAAAGTTTCATATTTGAAGCAGGGCGCAGACGGACATCTCCAAAATGGTCAAAAATCACATCACCGTTTCTGGCATTCCGTATACTTACACCCGCAATTGCGCCTTGTAAATTGGGGTCCTCATTTAAAAGTTGATTTAATTGCTGTCCCAAATTGTCCACTGCAAAGACTGGTTGTGTTTGTGGGAGTAATGTAGCTAAGAAACATAGTAAAATGATCAAATTCAATCGTTTCAGCAAAATTCTTTTCCAACTTTCTCTTTTTTCATAAAGTCTTCCCAAAAAACTAAATTTCTCCTCTTCTCAGAGAGAAAATTTAGTAATATTTTTCGATAACGGCGTTGCTGTACCCTATATCAGCGTTAATCAAAATATATCGACGATGGCACCAAAAGATAATTTACCTTATTTCGACACTACAATATTCCTACTCAAATAAGACCAATTCTGTGGCGCTGGCAAGCTTATCTGCCAAAAAGTGGTGCCTGACAATTGGTAAACATCAATCAACCGATATTTTCCTATAAAACTTCTACTATCCTCAAACCAAACAACCTGTTCTACTCCTGAACTCCAATGCCGATACCATGGAGACATGGAGCGCTCGTCGAATTGAATCGGCGAACCTGTTGAAATCGCTTGGTTTTGGGCTGAAACAACTGACATCGCTCGGGTAGCGCTTGTCCCCACCACCTTGTCATAACCATAAAGCGCCATCGCAATTTGTAGTTTCCGAGGATTCATTTGAGTGAGGGAATATTGAACGACCTGCTCGATCCACCAAATAGGAGCAATTGGATCCGGTGGCCCGCCTGGGTATCCATAATCAATGGTCATCACCGCAACAATATCGGCAATGCTCCCGATGGCAGCATAGTCGTATGCTCCAATAATCCGATTTGTTGGAATATCTTCTGTTTTCGCATGTACATTTACATGGAGTATTAACTCTCCCAAAGCATTTTTTAAATCTCTTAAAAATAAATTGAAATCATTACGCTGGGGTGGTGGAATAAACTCAAAGTCGATAGAGACACCGCCAAACCCCCTCTGCCTGGTCAAATTGACAATGCTTTGAACCAAATTCCTGCGGTAAACCGGATTTGCTAGGACTAGACCAGCAAGCTCCGCGCTAAAATCTACTCCTGTAAAATTACGTATCATTAATAGCGGTGTAATGTTCAATTGCTTACTCCTCGTCACTATGGCTGAATCCTCAATCAGGTTATAGGCATACCCCTCGGTTGTAAATGAATACGCTACCACCGCCAAATACGTTAATTGTCCCGCAAGTGAATCTAGTAAAGAAAGAACGGCACTCTCGCCATATGGCACTATAAACCCTAATGTCGCTATTCTTAATTTTAACGGTGAAGGAATATGGATTATTTGACCAACAGAAAGTTCATTCGGATTTATGCCGGGATTGGCTGCTAAAATCGACGAAATGTCCGTTCTATACCTCTGGGCTAGTTCCCGAATTTGATCACCCGATTTTATTTGATAGGAGCGGATTGGCAGTTGGCTGTCCGGAATGTACAAGGCAAGACCTGGTACAAGCCTGCTGGCAGACGGGAGCCCATTTAGCTTGACAATCGTTTGGATGGGAACGCCATATCTATTTGAAATTTGCCACAGACTCTCTCCCACTCCCACCACATGTACACTCATACCACTCACACTCCTTTTTACCTAAATCATATGGGAAAACCGCTTAGAATATGGCTCTTTATATCAAAAAAACGAACTGGGACCAGCCAGTTCGTTCTTCCATAACCTATAATCTTGGATCAATTGGTTCCGCTTCTAATGCCAGTATTCCTAACACGCATTCATGAACACGTTCCAATGACTCTCTCTTGATAAATCGATTCACAGCTTCGACACCAAGAGAAAATTCCTTTAAAGCATTGCGCTGCTTCTTGCCTGCATTTCGTTTCTTTAATTGAGTTAAATTTTCAGGAAGCAGATAATCAATCCCATAGATGATATGCAAATACTTGCGGCCTCTGACTTTTATCGCAGGCTGCAGAAGTTTGCCTTTGTGGCGTGTAATATAAGATTCTGGTTTCACCACAAATCCTTCATGACCATCCTCCGTCATTTCTTCCCACCATTTAATGGCCGCTTTCATCGACGCTTCATCACTAACAATTTGGTATTCTGTTTCTAAAAACAAACGAGAAATCCCGCTGAATTCTTTATTTTTCTCCATATGCCATGTATGCGGCTTATCAAAAAATGTTTCTGAGCTGTGTGCCAATGTATGGAATGGTGCGATTTGAATTCCTTCCATTTCTTCTGTTTCCCAACAGTATTTCTGATACACCTCATTAAACACTTTGGCATTTTCGATCCCTACATCATTTTCCTGACCCCAGCTTAAAACATTCTTTCCACTATCAAGAGCCTGTTGTAGAGAATCCTTTAATTTATGCCGGTCAAGCAGCGCCATTTCCCCAACATGTGCATATTGGTTTACTATCAGGTCTTTCGCCTTCAAATTCCATGGAAGAATTTCTGCATCAAGCAATACGAAATCCGTATTGTATTTCTCAAAATAACCACTCTTCACTAAATCCTCATTCAAGGCACTGACAACTTTTTCTTGCAGCTCTTTTTGAAAAAATGCCCTACCTGTACGGGTATAAATAGTTCCTAACATTTCTCTGCCTACATACTCATTGGCAATTTCTTGATTTTTAAATAAAAACAGTATTCCCCTGCTGCCCATATGTTTCTTTTCCACAACCATCTTATCGACACCATTTGCTTGATAGTAATCGAACGCCTCTTGTGGGTGCTCAAGGTATTCTACCAGACCAGACGGTTTTGGAGTCGGACTCATCGTAGGAGGAAGGTACACGATGTCTTCAAGCGGCAAGGTGTAATGAGATAAGTCATCTATAGCGGGTTTCACACCATCATCATAAATCCTAATCTCGCCGTACTGTTCCGTTAATACCGAATATCCTTCTAAGAATTTCATGATATTCGGTGCTGCAAGTCTCTTTAGTTCCCATTCCTTCAATGGATTGTCAGGCACATTCGCATAATCCTGTTTCGCCATGACCGAAACAAATTGTTTTTCAGGATAACGGTATGCCGTTAAACTGCCACCGAAAACCACTCCTTGGTCAATATTTAATGTGTTGTTAACCAGCAAAGGCTGCGGCTTTGGATCATGTCCCCAAAGAATGAGTTCACTTGATTTATGAGAAACCGTCCAATCCTTTCGAATTGGCCTATCGTTCTCATCAAGCCCTTCACTATCACCATAGCGGCAAAAATCAGAAATACGGAGCGACTGCTTTCCGATATAATGGTCCTTGATTCCAGCATGAACAGCTACAACAGCATTAACCCCATTTTTTCGAATAATATAGTGAGATTTCGCTTGTAAGAGTAACTCTTTTATTTGTTCCTTTAACTTCTCGGCAGCCTCACTGCCGAAATTACGCTCATATTCTTCAAATTCAGCAGCAACATTTTCATCACCATGTGCCATTTTTACATTTTTTCCATCGAGCCAGCGGGCGATTTTCCAGCCGTGATTACTGTCAATCATATAGGCAAGTCCGGCTGAAACATGCTTTTGGAAGAATTGAAGTGTTTCGATGGACCTCGGTCCCCTGCTCAATACATCTCCTAATGAAAGAATTTTCCTTCCTTCTGGGTGGATGAAATACCCTTCATCGTTTTCCTTGTATCCAAGTTTGTTAAGCATTTCAAGAAATTCATCCAAACAGCCGTGAATATCCCCGATGAAATCGATTCCAGTTCCAACATCAATATATAATGGGTTTTCTAGTCTACTTACATTTACTACTTGAAGTTCATCTTCTCCAAGCATGTAAACACGGCGATATGGCTTCTTTATTATGAACCGAAGTGTATTTTTAAAATGTTGATACTGCTGCTTGATCCGATTTCTTCCTCGAGGAAAAGCTCGCTCCATATCCCGTCTCATCAATTCCGTTTCTGAAATATTCAAGACCAACGCAATCACAGGCACATGATATTCCTTCCCCATCTGCAGATATTTTTCATGTTCTTCCTCTCGTAAATGGGTTGCGTCGATAAACGTTAACTTATTGAGTTTGCAGCGTTTTGAAATAACGTAATCCATTGCCTCGAATGCGGCACCAGATATTTGCTGGTATTCATGAAATAATGCTTCGCTTTCTTCTTTGGGACGTCCGTTCCAGCTAATAAATTCAATGTCGCTGACTAGAACGCGAAATTGATCAGAGCTGACCACTTCAGATGGTTGAATCTGCTCTTCTTGTATTAATTGATTTAATAATGTTGTTTTCCCGGTATTAGAGGGTCCGACTAACAGGACAATTCCCGCATGCGGTAAATGAATAGTTGTCATTATTCCTCCTCCCTTCGAAAAATAGCCATTTGCGTGGGTTGACCAAATGTTGGATGGTCTTCACCAATCCCTTGTATATTGACGTGATAAGGACAGTTTTGAGACCATTTTTTCACATTCTCAGCAAATTGCGTTCTCGTCCATTCAAAACGGTGGTCATCATGACGCATTTCTTCTTCCATCTCATAAAGCACATTGTATTCCTGATTTGGTGTTGTCACAATCAGCGTCTTGGGACGATAATCATTTAAGATAATATCAAAAATTTTTGGCAGCCTGTCTTCCTCGATATGTTCAATCACTTCACATAAAATGATGATATCTTTGTTTTGCAATCGGCTATCATAATAAAATAATGATCCTGGCAAGGACTGTGGCTTGACATATCCTTCTGTTTTAATTACTTGCTCAAATTTTTCAATCGCCTTAATTCGTGCTTTATTCGAAGGCTCTATCGATAGAATTTCTTGAACTCCTTCAACAAAACCAAGCTGGACTGAGAGACGGCCTTCCCCAGCACCTAGGTCCACAATTGTTTCTTTGTGGGGCAGCGTTTTTATATAGTTTAATATGTGTTCATAACGGAGATCATTTAACCTTACTTTTTGACTCTCATCCTGATTACGTATGTGCGGCTTCTTTTCGTAATATTTTGATTGAGAAATAAGCGCGTTAAAACGGAGTGCCCGTTTGACAATCAACTGTTTTAGGGGATGGTTTTCCAGCCATCCTTCTCCGTACCGATCGAGTTTTTCAATTTCTCTTTCATCTAAAAAATAATGCTTATAGTTATCGATGACAGGTATGAGTATCGATACATGCTTTAATGCATTTTGAACGCTCTGGCTCCCAGATAATTTGACAAACCGAGCAGAGCTCTTTTCCCGAATGGTGCTGACTCCACGCTCAATTTCCACCTTGTACCCAATAGGTTCAAACAAATCAACAATCTCTTCATCCTGTAAATCCGTTGCCACCGGACCAAATACCAGCTCCATATCGAATTCGTGACCTACCCATTTCAGGTATTCTTCATCTGGCTTTCCATTTAAAGCAGTACCTAGCGCCTTGCGGATGGTGGTAATAAAAAGGCTGCTGACAGCAAACTCACGATCATTTATGTAATGAGTGATATCAAATAAGTCTGAGGAGTTTCGCACTAAATCAATCGGGTCGGGCTTTACATAAATCAAAAACTGAACTTCATCTTTTGTAAAAATAGGATAGACGAGCCGAACCTTGAAGCCTTTCTCATCACGCTCATACGGGTTATTCGGGTTCTTTGCGATAAGATAAGAGACTACATCTGCCCCCGATCCCCTTACCTTTAATGACAACTGCATACATTACACTTCACTTTCTTCTGAACTATTTTTTTCTTACCTATTATCATTACTTAAAATTGGATATTTTAGAAACGATTATTGATAAAAGTTAAAGAGACGTACCGGTATTTGGTTACGTCCCTCTCTTGTAAAAATTAAATTTTGATGAGCTTTATATTATTTGCAATGACCGTGCAAGGTCTATAATTTACATTTGGGTCATTCTAGACCACCTGGAATGACCCAAATCCCTTTTCAATTTGCGTTCGGGTCACTCCAGACTACCTGCATTAACCCAAACCCCTTTTCAATTTGCGTTTCGGTCACTCCAGACCACCTGCATTGAACGAAACCACTTTTGATGTTCCATTTCGGACACTCCAGACCTCCTGCAACGACCGAAACCCCTTTTCAATTTGCATTTCGGTCACTCCAGATTACCTGCATTGACCGAAACCACTTTTCATGTTCCATTTCGGTCACTCCAGACCTCCTGCAACGACCGAAACCCCTTTTCAATTTGCATTTCGGTCACTCCAGACCTCCTGCAACGACCGAAACCCCTTTTCAATTTGCATTTCGGTCACTCCAGATCACCTGCAATGACCGAAACCCCATTATATTTCAGATCTCGGTCACTCCAAACTCACTGATTTAAATCGTACCGATGAAATTCAGTGATGCGATATCCTTGGAATCTACGGCACCATCTAAAATTTTCTTAACGTCATTTAATGTGTCCTTTAAACTAACTTCCGCGCCTTTAATACCCGTAAATTCTTCAGCAACATAGAATGGCTGTGTCAAATATGCCTCTAAACGTTCGCCCCGATGATACGTCTCAATTTCTGAAGCAGGGATACCGTTAATCCCCTTTACATTTACGAGGGAACGTAGTTCACGGTAGCGTCGTAATAGTTTTTGCGCTTTTTGTTGGATGGTATGGTGGTTTTGATCTAGGTGAGCTCCTTCCAATACGGAAGATGTAGAGTAGATTGGGTTTACCGCTGGAAATCGATGTCTTGCTGCTAAGTCCATATCAAACTGCCATAATGTTTCAAGCGGTCCATATGGAAGGTCTTCATCCACTGAAGCCCCTTTTAAATCTAGTAAAAAGGTTGTAACGGACTTGATATCGACATCTTGTAATTTTTCTTGAAGCTCGTATATTTCCCCTGTTAAAACATGTGAACGGTCAGCAACAAAAATAATCTCTTTAGTTTTACCTACCACTGACATTTCTTCGAAAGCCTTTTCAATTGTCTCAGCAACAATCTCTGTATCTTCTAGAATTTCCGCTAACTCTGGGTGATCGTTTTCTGGTTTTAATAATACCGTTGCAAAAACCCCTCTATTAAAACGGTAAAATAATTCTGCTAACACAACCAACTGACCCATACCTGGTCGAGCAACAAGCCCAATGGTGCCTCCCTTTACAATTGGCGCAAACAAATCTAAAGTTTTAATTTTCGTTTCAATCATCTCTACATTCTCCCCTCTTAAAATCAATTCATCTAGACTACATTGTGCTAATTCTGCTAAAGCTACGATGGTCCGAACTTCAGAACGTCCTACAGGAATTTTCCCAGTGCATAGGTTTGAAACGGTTGCAGGCCGTAAACCCACTTCCTTTGCAGCACTGGTAAGATTGGGCACCCTTCTTCGCAACAATGGAACATTCAATCTTATATTTTCCATTATTTTCACCTCCTTACTTTATATAGTAAATTATGTTACTCTGAGACGCAACAATAAATTACGCTTAAGAGTAATTTTTTTAATTTTAAACGTAATAAAAAGCAAAAGAAAGAATTACAGTTTTGAATCACAACAGGATAAGGGTTTTGCTAATTAGTTTGGGGTTTTTTGTTTGGTACCGAAAAAATTCCCAAAGTTGAGGTAAAGTTCCGTTTTTATGTCTTGAAATTATTGCGTATCATGGGGTTATGTTAATGCAATACGTTGATATAAAAAAAGAACAGGGCATGTATTTTGAACACGCTCCGTCCTGACAAGTGAAGAGGACGGCCTTACAGCCGTCCTCTCGTATAGTGTTTGGGTGCATACTGCAAGTTGCCTACGCTTTTGCTATTGTGGAACGGGTTGTTGTTACTCCATGATGTAGCACTCGCGGCTTTGCGTGTTGCCCTTGGTGTCAACGTAGACCTTGTAGGCTCCAACCTCATAGGTGTCGGCCGCGTTATTGCTGATGCTGAAGGTCTCGCTGATGACGTTCGTGTTGCCGTCGGACAGCTTCTCGGAGATTTTGATAGTTAGGTTGTTCTTGTTGCCGGACAGCTGCTCGACCGAGGCCGACGGAGTTGCCGAAAGCACAACAATCTCTTTCCAACCGGCGTACAACGTCATGTCGTTGGTGACAGGCATGTCGAAGTTCCATGGGGTTTCAAGCTTGGCGTCGCTGAACCAGCCGTCAAAAAGGAAGCCGGCCTTAGTCGGGTCTTCGGGCTTTTCAATATTGCCGCCCTCACCCACAACCAGAGAAGCAATCTCAGAACCGCCGTTGGTATTGAACGTCACAACGTGATCTCTATCGGTGGCGTCTACTCTCACGTTGTGTAGCATAACGGTGTTATTGGTTGTCATACCGCTGCCGGCGTAGTCATAAGAGGAGTTGCCAGAGTTGTTAATGCGAATGCCGAAGCCACCAAAATTGTTGTTACCCAAAGCGCCGGTTTCATCCGTCCACGAGAGGTCGACCGAATTGGGAAGATTTTGTTGAATTTGCAGCGGCGTCTTCTTGGACAGCGTCGAGGCCTTTACGCGAAGGGTGCTGCCCGTTACGGAAACGGTCATGGTGCTCTTCGGCATAAACGCAGCTGTCCTAAGTGGCTGGCTCAACGGAGTCTGATTGGTGCCGTCATATTTATACAGCGTCCAGATCGTAGCGTTAGAGCCGCCCGCAGCGGTACGTTCTACGCGCAGGCCATACCCCACGCGGGTCGCTGGATCGTATTTTACATAGATATCCATGAAGTTGCCGTTCCCGCCGAAGCCCTGACCCTCTACCTTACTGGAGGAGTAGTTCAGGACCATCGACATGTCGCTGTAGTTGCCGGTTTGACCGAACACGAATCTGGTGTTCGTACCGCCGGAATTGTTCTGAAGGCCCCAAATCTTATCCGTGCCGTTGGTTCCAATCCCCCATCCCCACGGGACTGCTGTACCGCTCACACGGTCAAAAAACCATCTGTTCTTCGTGGTGGTATTGTCTTCATTGGTAAAATACAAATTCTTAAAGTCGGTATACAACGACTTTTCCGTTACATCGGCCGCCGTGATCGCACGCTTGGTGTATACCGTGATGGGTGCGCCGGTGGAGCTGAACTCATACTTGGGTGTGATAACGGCGCGCAGGTAGTAACCTACGTCGTACTTATTAAGAGCGTATTTTTTATATGGTTCGTCCACAAAGAATTCGTTAGCGTCGTTGCGCATCGTCCCGATATGAATGCCGTTTGTAGTATCGGGACCTGTCTCGCGGTACCATTCGATGACGGAGGTATCCTTGTATCCGAGCTGGTCCAGCGTGTAGCTAAGCGTCGCAAGGTTCTCGCTGATATCAATTGCGGGCGTCGTAACTACAGGTGCAGGGACAGCCGTCGGGCGGATATACAGCGTCGCGCCGGCTGAGATACCGCTCGGAAGCGTGCCCGTCACAATCGTCTTAACGATCGCGCCGGTATTGTTGGGCTTGGCGGTCAGCGTAATGACCCCAGTCGCGGCGTCAACGGTGCCGTTCAACAGATTCGTATCGTACGACCAAACGGTATTTTTCACGTCAACAGAATCCGCTGGAGACGGGGCGGGTGTCAAAACGGCCCTGTTGGTGTTGTCCGTTTTGTCGGAATACATGGTTTTGCCCTTTGCTTCGATTAAGAATCGATACGGAAGGTGGGCGTAAGGTTCCCACTCAGCGTTGTACTGGCCTTTAGGGTCCCAACCGTCATTCCCCTTTAAGAGGTTATACACGTTGTATTCCTCGCCAACTTTAAAAGCATTAAGGGCGTTTCCAGTAAGCGTGACAGAGGTTTGCGGCTGTGATGGGCTGATTACGAGCGGCTTTTTTTCCTCGCCGATTGTGTTGTTCGACACAAAGTGGCGGGAGTCCTCGCGCACCACGTTTTCCCACTCGACAGATTCAATCCGGCCAGTGAACTGGGTATCGATGATGGCGAAGATCCCGTTCGCGTTAGGGCCGATTGCGCTCGACTGCTTGGCAAGGTAAACATCCGTACTGGTCATTTGCGGCATGCCGATGATTTTGCTGCCCAAAAGGACGCTGACGCCGCCGTTACCAGCGCCGTTGACGGACGGGTGGTTGCCGAAGAAGTGGAAGGTACAGTTCTCGTACACATTGACACCGCCGGCGAAAATAGAGTCATCAGTTAATTGGAAAAAGCTGTCTAAGAAATAAGCGCGGGTAGGCGCAAGGTCAAGCATCATATTCAAATAGCCGACGAACCGCGTGTTTTCAAAGTACAGCCTATCCGGCGCACCAGTGCCGTTTGCTCTCGTTAACACCTCGGCGTGATTTTTGGAGTCTATGCGCTTTTTCATATTTTGCGACGGATCGCGCGGATAAACCAAATCCTCCTGCGCGTAATTGGCGATGGTGATGTTCTCGCTGTGGAAGCCTGAGGAGATGCCAAGTGAATACCAGCTGCCGTTCGCGCCTAGGCCAGTCTCGCCCCCCTCACCGCGGTTGCCGCAGATGATCACGTCTGTAGCATCCTCAGTAAGGCCGAGGAAAGAGACGTTTTCGCCAAAAATGCTAAGGCCGATATTCGGACCTGCAATCACTCCGCCTTCCTTATACGTCAAATCCGTCCAGTAAACGCCGGGGACTACATACACCGTCGTGCCCTCGAGCAGCGTCAGCTCACGTTGATTTTCGGACAGCGTTCCCAAGGTCTGCAGCGTCTTTGCGACGTAAGGGTTTTCAAGCTCTTCAGCCGAGGCGTAGGCATTCAGCAGACGATGCTTCTCGTCCACCTGGACCCACTTAGCGTAGAGCGTCATGGAACCGACTACCGTGTTGTTCAAAAAGTCCCACATATGGACTCTGGTGGTTTTATCCGTGTACCAGCCCACAAATACCAAACCGTCTTTTTTAGGACGTTCCGGAACCTCGATCGTGTCGCCGGCGTTTACGTGCTGCGGATCTACCTCGCTGCCTCCGTCGGTGTCAAATGTCACCAACAGGTCTCCTTCGCTTACCACGCCGTTTAAGTTGTTGATGAGGTCGTTCGCCGCTTCCAAAACGGTGCGCGCTTCCGCCCGGGCTGCCTGTAATGCAACTTTTTCCTCAGCCGACGCCCCTTCGGCATTTTCCAAACCATCCGCCAGCGCCTTTACGGCAGACATCTGCGACTGCAGCTGGGCAACCGTGGTAGCATTGACCGACTTGGCCGCCTCCACTTTGGTTACCTTGTCCTGCAGTTCCATCTTAGCGATTTCTAATTGGTTAATGTTTTCTTGCTCAGACCATGTGCCTGAGGGGGCACCTACGTCATCGCCTTCCGCGGCAAAAGCGATTGCCTGGAATATGTTGAGCACGAGAAGAACGCTGAACAGAATACTGACTGTTCTCTTTCCTACCATCAGACATACACTCCTCTCTTTTTTATATTCGAATGCTGCCCATCACACCCACAATGATAAATGTCCGGCGCCGCGGCTTCTGGCAGATTGGCGGAGCCGGTATGGTTACAGCTGATATTCATTCCGTCTTAGCGGTTTCCAAGTGGATAGTTTTTTCTTACTCCACGATGTAGCACGCGCGGATTTGTGTGTTTCCTTTTGTGTTGACAAAGACTTTGTAGTTGCCGACCGTGTAAGTGCCTTCCGCATTGTTTTTAATGGTGAAGGTATCAGAAATTTCATGAGTTTTGCGATTTTGATAGGTTTCTGTTACTGTCACAGTCAGTTCATTTTGATTACTGTTCAGTTTATTGACTACTGCTGAAGGCGCAGCATCCACCACTGTCAACTCGCCTACCAGATAAACATCCGACCATTCACTTGCACCGGCAGAGTTGAGGGCGCGGACTCTGAATGAATAAGCGCCACCTTCTTCAGCTTCGGCAAGAATGGCTTTCAAATTGGCAAACTGGTCGATATCCTGGGTGATGAAGCTTGTAGGACGGCCATTGGCTTTAACGGTCATAAGGGTTGTCCACTCATTAGCGCCATGATCCCATTGAATTTCATACTTTTCTGTCAATACATCTGTATTCACCCAGTTGACAGTGAAGGTATTTTCATGGACAACAATTTTACCTGGCGCTTCAATAAACTCTCCCACCGCAGAACGTACTTCATCATTAATCACAACACTAGAAATCACAGGAGTTGTTGGCGCCTCCTCTACTTTCGCAGCATGTTGGGCACCTGAATACGTTTCAATTTCAGTTCGTAAAGCCTGGGATTGTTCGGCTGTACCTGTTGGCCAAACACCTACTTCACTAGGTCTGAATTTCCAATCCAATTGCGCTGCCGGACTTGTTGACATATTTGGATTAGTAGTGGTCGAATCATGAGCAACGACGATTCCCACATCTTCTTTTACATTAAAGTTTTTTGCAGAGCTTTCGTCAAAAACATTCGGTTGAAGCTTCAGGGCAGCTTCTCTGAGAGCATCCAGGTCTTCTTGGGTAATGCCAGTCATGACATCGGTAACGGTTCTAAAGCCTTCTAAAGTTTCAGGGAAATCCCCTTCAGTCACCGCTTCGTAGGACACGATAAATCCCGGGGCATCACCGAAGAAGTGATTATATCCGGCATTTGGAGTTCCTGATGGTAAGTCGGATCCGAAATCATTGGATTGGAAGCCTCTTGCGTGACCTTGACGGCTTCTCAGGAATGGGAAGTTGACATGGTCGAAAATATTTCCTTCCGCCCAAATGTTGGCATTATGGGCAGCACCGATTCCATAACCCGTGTTACGTTCAAAGAGAGTATTATGATACGGATGCCCCTGAACATCTTCGAACAGGTTGTTGAAGACGTGAACGCGTCCATTGCGCACCCGTGGTGTTCTTTCTTCAGAACCTTCGAACCAGTTATGGTCGATGGTTCCATAGTGCGCGCTGATTGAGCCGGTACCGCCACCAATCAGCATCACTTTACTGCTGCCGCTGAAGTGGTTATAGGCAACGGTGTAGTTTCTTGCATGGTTGGTGACATCAACGGCGCCGTCACCTTTAGCTTGATCGGGATCGGCCGCATTGGCAAGGTGCAGGTTTTGACCATAACCAAAGCTGTTGTTATGCACCCAATAATTTGAACCTCTTGTGGTGGTGTTTTGACCATTAAGTTCAATGGCGTCATTTGGCCAATAATCGAAGTTCAGGTTGCGGATGACAATATTGTGGGCGCCTCCGGTACGAATACCCCACCCATAAAGCAATGCATCCGGACCGATACCTTCAAAGGTGATATTTCCGTTGCCGGGACCGACTAAGCGGTCACCACCTGTAACAGTCCCTACGAAACGAACGATTAACGGAGTACGTTCATTTGGAGTAGCTCCTCTATCTGTTTGAAATACTGCATTTCCCCAGAAGGTAGTTTCTTTATTTTCTTCGGTGACATAGATGACTTTTGCCTCAGGATTTGCGCGTCCATCTGGCAGGTATCCACCTACAGCTCCATCTAAAGCAAATTCATGATTTCCTTGGAATTCATTTTCATTAGAAGGAACAAACGCAGCTCCGTTACGTGGGAATGAGCGCGTTTCCAGATTGGAAAAGGTTTCAAGGACTTTCCCATCTCTGTCCCGAATCTGAATTTCATATTCCCCTTTAGGTAGGCCGGGAATATCCACTCGCCAAGTGCCGCGGGCCTCGTCTACTACACGAACTAGCAGTTTGTTTTCTTCGTCATTAACTAAAGTCCAGTCTGTTAAGAAGTCTTCGATCAGGCTATCATTACGCCAATCGAGGATGTTTTCGCCTCGGACATAAACTTCATAGTCTGCATCGGTGCTTCCTGTCCAAGTCGCAAAAGCGGTCTCAAACCAGGTCCCGGCTTCTTTGGCAACTATTTCGTTAGAAGCCGCCGAATCATTAGCGAAAATCGGCACGTACCCGAATGATGAGAGCGCTAACATTGTTGCTAAAGCGATACTGATTCCTATCTTTACTTTTGAAAAAAACATTTTAATACTCCTCTCCTTACTCCGTTCGATACCCTGGCCAATATTACCCTTGGTTATTTTCTTTTTTTCACCGTTATGCTTTAGATCTACGTTTCAGTAACACCACTAGAAATATACATCTGATTTCCTCCTTTCAGGATATGATTATAATGAAAACGGTTTCTCGGATAAATTAAAGATTTTAAGATGTTTGATTAAAATTTTAAGAATATTATGTAAATTTTTATCCATTATTTCACAACCGCTGGCTGAACTTTAATCGCTTATACAAATACTGGTCACGAAATGAAAGAACCGTGCTTTCTTTTCAAAGAATCCCATAATAAAACAAAATAAAAAGGTTCAAATCATTTGTGATTTGAACCTTAAATGGTACTTTTTAGAAATCTTCGGCAAAGCGTCTTCTATATTTAGCACTATGGCAGGCGTCACAGGTTGGAAACGAGTGATCCCAAGGGAGGTTCTTACCACAGTTTCTACATTTTTTCACGAATTTTCGAATATCCGTTTTTAATTTATCTTGGACCTTGTCACTCATTTCTTCACGCAGCCGTTCCCAATAAATGGCCTCGGTGCGCTCGCCTAATCGATATAAAAAGAGCAAATGCAAACCAAGGGCTTTATATGCTAATTCAAGATCCTCTAAACTCCGCTCCTTGTAGGGTGGTTCTGGTAAAGGCGTACCCTGGATGATCGCATACATCGTATCTTCCCATTGTCTGGTTAACGTCGGTTCATTTTTTGAAAAAGGAAGATGTAAAAACCCATATAGGTCCATTAAAGGTAATCGCGCTTCAATTTCCGTCCCAGCAATCAGGTTGTAAAGTGAGCGTTCTTCCGCTAATGATGCTTTTTTCGTTCCTGAAGGGCTTTTAAATTTCCCCCAAAGCTCAAAGAATGTTCCTAAATCACGATAATACCGTTGGAACCGCTCGAACACCGAGTTGGTTGGTGCGATAGCAAACGTATGAACGGGTTCATCCTCTTGATTCAACAATCTCCTCATGAGCCTAATGTCTTTGGTAAATGCGACCTTTCCGACATCATAGATCCCTTTACGTCCGGCTCGTCCGGCAATTTGTTTCACTTCTTGCGAGGTTAACAACCGCCTTCTGGTTCCATCAAATTTCTCATTTTCTAAAAACACAATCCGGCGAATAGGCAAATTCAAGCCCATTCCAATGGCATCAGTGGCTACAATGACCTTCGTTCTACCGTTGTTAAATTGCTCAATTTGCTTCTTTCTTGTTTCTGGCGGCATGCTGCCGTAAATCATGCTGACAGAATGACCATCACTTTGAAGTCGAGACGCCGTTTCAAGCACCCGTCTTCTTGAAAAACAAATCAGCGCATCCCCTTTTTTTACATGTTTAATATGGAATTCTTTTGATTCTACTTCTAACGGGGTATCCCTGCTGTATTCATGGATCTCAATGTCCGATTCTCCTAACAGCTGCAGCAGCATCGGTTTTGAGTTCCTGCTCCCGATAATATGGACTTCATGAGCGTTTGCTTTTGTTATTGCTTTGTACCAAGAGAAGCCACGGTCCTTATCAGTAATCATTTGTGCTTCGTCAATGACGACGATATCATAACTTTCCTTTTCATGAAACATTTCTACCGTGCAGGAAAAATGGTTAGCACCAGGAACGATTTTTTCTTCTTCACCGGTTTTTAGCGAACATGGTGTACCTTCTGCATTTAACTTATCATAAACCTCCAGCGCTAAAAGCCTGAGTGGAGCTAGATATAAGCCGCTGTTTGCCTGCTTCATTTGCTCAAGTGCATGGTGAGTTTTTCCCGTATTGGTTTCACCAATATGAAGAACATAATGAACTCTGCGTCCCAGTGATGGATTGTACTCCTGACCGAAAATATCCTCCATCATTCGCTCTTCAGCTTCTCTTTTTCGTTTTAATTCTGCTTCTTCCTCCGCCTTTTTACGTTCTCTTTCGGAGTAGTCCTTTTCAAAAATTTGCTGATGGACGGTTAGGTCAAATGGAAGTTCTGCAATTTTCAATAAATCCGAAAGATATTCCTCTTGAATATCTTCAATAAAATAATCTTCCACTTCATAAAATAGCTGTGTCATACTCCCCTTAATGAAGAAAGGAGTCAATTTTTCACCAAATGCTTCTTGAAATTGTTCCTTCATCTGTTGCGGAAGCTTTTCAAGAATCCTTTGCGGTATTAACTCAGATAGATAGTCTGAAATTAAGCTTTCATAAACAAAGAAATAAGTTTGATATTCATACAAACTCCGTCCCCAGTGAACCGTCTTATGAATATCTCCTGTCAGCTCCTCAAAAAACTTTGCCACTGTCGTATAAGAATCAGGATTAAAATGACCTTCATCCACTAATTTTTCTTCTAGCGCAAAGGTATCGACATTCTGAAATTTCACATTGTTCTTGATGTCTGCAGCCAATTGCTTCGCAGTAAAATAACGAACATAGAGATAAAATTCAGTATAATCCTTTTCCAATATTTCAGCAGCGATTTCTTCTATCCTTTCTGCGAGCGTATGGCGCAATTCTGCCAAACGGTTCGCTTCTTGTCTTTTTATAAAATCTGCTTTCGCTTGGTGAAATCTTTGTTCCCATTCCTCTTCTTTTCCGGCAAACGTTTCTTCGGTCCATTCCTGCACATGAAAAGGCTGATATTCTCTCATTTCATCCCGAAATAACTTATTAATAAGTTTACGGTCTACTCCTTGCACTTCAAACCCTTTTTCCAGTAAAAACTCTTTTTTTTCGTTCTTTGGAACATCATTTGTGACCTTATTTAACCAGACATTAATCCAAATTTGCTCCAGATAATGTCCGCGGTCATTTAAATATTGATTAAAAGACGGAAGACTTTCTTTTGATTCTAAATAAAAATTCATATCTTCGATGACTTTATTCTTGGTATGTTCAATGGCTTGAGGGTAGATGGCGGTTAATTTACTCAACTTCATCCCTCCTGTTCTATAATTTGGTCATTCAAGTGTATCAAATAACTGGAAACAGAACTAATATTAAGCCCCTAAATTTCGCGTTTATTGCAGTATTGATCAACTAAATCCTCTATCTGATCTAGTTCTGGAAAATCACCTGAAAATTCAAATTTGATTTCTTCAATGAATCGATTCTTGTTATATACATGAATGGCTCCATTTTGGTGGCTGACACTGTATTCAGGTACAAAGCGAAATCCGTTTCGTTCAATAGCTCCCATGATAATCCCCTTTTTTAAAATTTTTTTTAGTATTTACTAATAAGCGGTCATTAATCTCCAAATTCGCCGTTCCCTATAAGGGGTACTAAGAGAACGCGTCTAATCATATTCTCATAGGAGAAAACCATTAGGAGGAGTGGGAAGTCAGGTGATTAACGTGAAGGTTCGTTTACGGCCTATGGTTAGTAAGATAAATTTACCCACTGTTATGAAAACGGCTATACTGCCGGGTGACTCAATGGAAAGATTATTTATTGCCACCCAAGTCGGAGAAATCTTTTACTTAAGTAATGGAGTTATTAGACCTTTTTTAGATATTCGGCGTAGGGTTATAAAACTTGGTTCTTCTGGTGGTTATGATGAACGAGGATTGCTAGGACTGGCGTTTCATCCCCAATTTTATTATAACGGTCTGTTTTATCTTCATTATTCAGTTGAGGGAACACAAGGTCCAGGTGCTCTTTCTGAATCTTTTACACCTAGCCCTTGTGACCCGAGAACTTTAAATCTAAGGTGGATAAATAGAGAAACTCAATATGACCATATTGATACAGTGGAGGAATGGATTTTACAATCGAATGGTCAACCTCAAAAACGCCGGACATTACTTAACGTAAGAAGACCTTTTATGAATCATAATGGCGTCAACAGCTTGAACTTTTCACCTGAAACAGGAAAACTTGTTCTAACAACCGGGGATGGTGGATCAGGCTATGATCCATTTAATTTAAGTCAGGATGCGATGGAAATTGCAGGTAAGATCATTGAAATCGACGTTGTAAAAAATACAGGTATCCCGAACCCACCCGTGGTCACACGTTTCAATGAACTTCCCATACCTATTCAGGAAACGCTTAGTATAATGGCAAAAGGAGTTCGCAATATATCAGGCATTTCCTATCAAAGGGTTCATCAACAGTATATTAAATATGTGGGGAATGTCGGACAAGATTTGGAAGAGGCAATTTTTTCATTCTTTCATTATAAACCAATACCAGTTACTCAGCTTGTTCAAGCCGCTTCTATGAATGTTCACCTTGACCCAGAAGGATTCGTAAACTTTGGCTGGCGGGGGTGGGAAGGTGCTTTTCCTACTTCATTTATCAGGGGTTGCACGAATAATCCGGCTTTAGATGAGAAAATAATTGCTTTTTACAATGAAGCAATAACTACTTCAGTGAGGCGTCTTCAGCCTTTGACTAGTTATTATCATAGAGATCCACGATCAGATAAGTTTAGTGGAACCGCACTAACAGGAGTGCAAGCCTATATGGGGCATGCACTTCCCGCTTTATCGGGAAGCGTTGTGTTTATCGACCTTGCCCGGAAAGAATCTCAACCTCAGGCTAGAGGGGCATTAGCTTACACCCAAGTAAGACAGGATGGGAAACAAAATGATTTTAGTGTGATTAATACTGATTATGATTTTGGGTCACAAGCCGCTTACTATGTTAGTTTGGGAAGTAATCTAGATCAAACCAGACTATATTTAGGGGTTTATGGATCGATGAGGGTGACTGATTTGAACCAGGGTACTGTTTTTGAAATTGTTCCTTAATTCTTCCAAATAAAAAAGGGAGTGGAGTAAATCCATTCCCTTCCTGGCTAGGCGCCAATTTGTCATTAAAATTTAGTGAATTTTAGTTTGAAAACACCTTTATATGGAACATGTTCTACGGTTATCGTTATGTTTTTACCATCTTTGTCTTTACCCACTCTTTTATAGGTAAATTTCTTTTCATTCAGCTCTGTTAGTTCAAGAACTGCACCGTACTTCATTCCTAATGAAACATGTGCTCTTAATTTATTCCCGTGAACTACATCGTAATACCCATAATCACCACGGCTGGTACCTGTTTTCGCATCAAAAAATTCATATTTATTTGTCTTAAAATCATATTTCGCAAGCCCTAGAAAATTTGTGTTATAGGCTGACACATCATTGCCGTTTTCATCTAATGCCACAGTCCCTTGCCAAAGGGTATCAGATAGAATTTTATCTCCATCCTTATCTGTAACAATTTCTCCCGTTTTTGTTACCAAGTTCTTATCTGGATCCGTAAAAGATAGATTTGTTTCTTTATATGGAATATGATCAACAAATACCTCTACTTCCTTACCATTCGCATCTTTTCCCATTCTCTTATAAGTAAATATGTCTTTATTGAGTTTTGTTATTTCAACAACAGCTTGGTAACCCATTGATTCAGATATTAATACTCTAATCTTTCCATCATTGGTGATAAAGAACGTTCCTTTGTCACCGCGACTCTTTTTTGTGGTTTTATCAAAAAATTCATATCTCGCGGTTTCATCATCATATTTTGCAAGACCAATAAAGTTTGCATTCTCTTTTGTTAAGTCATTTTTTTCCTTATCATATACTTTTGTACCTTGCCAATTTGTGCTACTTAAAATATTAGCGAATTCCTGTCCTTTGGTTTCCTTATTTTGTTCACTTCCCTTTTTTTCAGTTTGTTCTTGCTTCTGGTCATTTGTTTGCGCTTGTGTGATTGTGCTGCATCCTGAAATAACTAAAGTTAACCCAAGAAGAATAGATGGTAACATTTTTGCTTTTTTGTTCATTTTGTTGTGTCCTCATTTCTTTATTTTGGTGTCAATTACACGTTTTGTTCATGAATTAAGTCTTTAAACAACCTAGTTATTTTGTCCCTGCTTTTAACAATATATTTTCAATCTCTTTAAAACCTTTCTTTTGTGCATGCTGTAAAGGGGTTACATTATTATGATCGGCAATATTCACATCTGCCCCATGATCGATCAACAATTGCACTGTTTGCTGCTGTTTTTCATCACCATTATTCAAAATAATAGCTTCTAATAAAGCTGTCCAGCCGAGATCATTTATATGATTTATATCCATATCAGTATTGGTAAGAAGTTCTTTAATAACATCTACATATCCATGTTCTGAGGCAGGGATTAAAGCAGTTCCTCCATACCGGTTCGTTATAGATGGGTCGGCACCAGCTTTAATCGTAAGTTTTAGGATTTCAATATACCCTTCAGCACCAGCATACAGGAAGGGGTTATTTTCTAATTCATCCTGGATATTGACATCTGCTCCCGCGTCAATAAGTATTTTTGCAGTCTCTATATCATTGTTGTAAGTCGAAATCATAGTGGCAGTTCGCCCCTGTGAGTCCTGCGTATTAATATCGACACCTTCCTCTATCAATCTTCTTACAGTTTCCGAATCTTTATCTTTTGCTGCATGAAACAGTTTTTCAATCATATTTATATCTACTTTTTTATCATCCTTCTGTTTAGTTGGATTTCCATCGTTATCTGAGACACATCCCTGAAGAATGAATATACTTCCAATGACTATTGCTAAGCGCCTCCACATGAAATTCACCACCTTCGTACTTATTTTTTACCTCCCCCTAATAAATTTGAACTTACATTTATGTTAATACTTAAATTTAAACTCCCTCGAAAAAATTTCTTAAAAAAAGATAAACTTTTTCAAAAAGTTTCTTCATTTTTATAAAAAAATATCCGCCACCTATGTGACGGACTGTGCTATCTAATATTTAGTTTAAACATTGAATCGATACCCTGCACCCCAAACCGTTTCCAGGTATTTCGGATGTGCAGGATCTTTTTCAATTTTCCCGCGTATTTTTCTGA
This sequence comes from Neobacillus niacini, assembly GCF_030817595.1. Taxonomy (GTDB): domain Bacteria; phylum Bacillota; class Bacilli; order Bacillales; family Cytobacillaceae; genus Neobacillus; species Neobacillus niacini_G. The sequence continues at coordinate 6,687,068 of NZ_JAUSZN010000001.1, read as the reverse complement.
TATGAACGGTTACAGTTGAAACATCTGCTGCCATTTCATACCCCCAAATATGTTCATATAGCTGTTCTTTGTTCAATACTTGATTCGGGTGATTCACAAGAAATACCAACAAATCAAATTCCTTTGTTGTGAACGATGTATCCTCTCCGTTTATATAAACTTTACGAGCTGACCTATCAATCGTAATCTCTTTAACCTTAATCATATTTGATTTAGTTTGACTTCCAGCTAATCGTTCATATCGCTCTATATGTGCCTTCACCCTAGCTACCAACTCACTTGGACTAAAAGGCTTGGTAATATAATCATCTGCTCCTAAACCGAGACCTCGAATTTTATCGATATCTTCTTTCTTTGCGGAAACAAACAGAATCGGAATATTTTTAACCTGACGTACTTGTTTGCATATATCAAACCCATTTACTCCTGGGAGCATGATGTCTAAAATAATCAAATCATAATCATTTTCAAGTGCCATTTGGAGTCCTGAATCACCAGAATGTTCAACATCTACAAGAAACTGATTAATTTCTAAATAATCTCTTTGTAATTCTGCGATACTTACTTCATCTTCGACCAATAATATCTTTTTCATCTTTACACACCTTTCTTTAAAGAAAAGAAAACACTTGTACCTTTGCCTTTCTCGCTCGTTGCCCAAATCTCCCCTTCGTGCTCTTCAATGATGTGTTTGGCAATGGCTAGTCCTAATCCACTTCCACCAGTCCGGGAATTCCTAGACTTTTCTGCCCGGTAAAAGCGATTAAAAATATATGGCAACGCAGAAGATTCTATTCCATAGCCATTATCAGTTACCTCTACGACTACATCAAATGGTCCTTCATGCAAAGTTATAGAAATATATTTTTCATCTTTATTCATATACTTAACACAATTGTTTACAAGGTTTACTAAAACACGCTTTAACTTCTCTCGGTCCGCACTCACGTATATAAGTTTATTTAAAACATGATGGTTAATCTGTATCCCTTTTTGATTTAAATCTAGATGAATTTTTTCTACATAATCTCGTAAATATTCAACTAGTTCGATCTCTTCAAAAGTGAATGACTCTTTCTTTAAATCTAATTTTGAAAATAAAAACAGTTCATCGATCAATGAATCCATATCCTTGGCTTTTACATGAATGGTTGTTAAATACTTCTCCATTTTCTCACGGGTGTTTGCGACACCGTCTTTAATCCCCTCCACATAGCCAATAATGGAAGTAATGGGTGTCTTCAGATCATGTGAAATATTTGAAAGAAGTTCTTTTCGATTTTCCTCGTATTGTAGCTGGAGGGTTATCGACTCCTTTAGTTTATTTCTCATTTCTTCAAAGGTTTTATTTAATTGTCCGATTTCATCATTTGAAGTCGTTTTGATTTCAAAATTTAAATCTCCGGATTTAATCCGTTCTGCACCTTCTCTTAGAACGGAGATCGGCTTGATGATGCTTCTTGACACTAAATAGTTCAATAATCCAATAATCATGATAAACAGTAGCAACAAAAGAACTAATAAAATAGGAAACAGCTCTTGAATCAATTGGGCATTTGAGCTTACCTTCCTCAATACAAAAATACTGCCTTTACTTTTATCAAAAAAATAAAAATCAAACTTCACATACGTGAAAAAGAAGTCATTGATTTTAAAGGAGTCCCTCGTATTAATATTCGATTCTTCAAACTTAGGAAGTGACGTAACCAATGCCTGTTTATCTAATGTGGAAGTCGCGTATTCAATGTTGTTATCTTTTCTAACGACAATTTTGATATCTTGATGTTCAATCTTCTTCAGTTGTTCTTTATTTAATAGCTGCTCAGAGTTATTCTTAGCCAATAGCTTCAAATCAAGAAATACGCTTTCCTCTACAGCAGTCAAAGGTTTTTGAAGATAGGATTTTTTGTAAAAGTTCTCTATAGAATTTACATCGCCTGTTATTGTAAAAATAAGTAAATAACCAGCGGCTAAGAATAAAGTAATAGAAAACACGATTACTCCCACGTAGGACAACAGAAATCTCATTTTAATGGACAAATAATCACCTCCGATTCATCCCACGCTAATCTTTATAAAAACTTAAGAAAACAATATCATACAATTCTTAAAATTTTCGAAAATAAAAATGAAAAAAACTAAAACATCAACCAAAAACAACTTAAATCACGACGCCTTAGAATTACGAATTGTTGTTGACGTCTACCTTTACCTGAAACGGGACTATCCTCTCCCCCAAGTATTCGCTTTTATAGTAACAGAAAAAAGCATACCAATTCTATTTTGAATTGGTATGCTAATTTATATGCTACTATATGTTTCTCAAGAAAAACGGAACTACTTAACTTTAGTACACGTCCTCACACAGTATTTATGCTGTTGTATAAACTTCTTTTTTATTTGATTCATGACGAATCGTTGCCTGAGCAGCCGCTAATCTTGCTAATGGCACACGGTATGGCGAACAGCTTACATAATCCAGTCCAGTTTTATAGCAGAAATCAATCGATGTTTTTTCTCCGCCATGCTCCCCACAAATTCCTGTTTTCAATGCAGGCTTTGTTCCACGGCCAAGTTTAACGCCCATTTCTACTAATCTGCCAACACCATCTTGATCGAGAACTGCAAATGGATTTTCAGGCAGTACCTTATTTTCAATATAGTTCTGAAGGAACTTGCCTTCGGCATCGTCACGGCTATATCCGAATGTTGTTTGTGTTAAATCGTTAGTACCAAATGAGAAGAAATCTGCTTCCTCAGCAATTTGATCAGCGGTTAGTGCTGCGCGTGGAATTTCAATCATTGTTCCAATCGTATATTCAAATTGCTTCCCTGTTTCTTCCTGCACCTTTACAGCCGCATTGATTACAAGCTGGCGCATTTCTTTCAACTCATTGACATGACCAACAAGTGGAATCATGATTTCTGGCTGAACTTCCATGCCTTTATCTGCAAGTTTAGCCGCGGCATAGAATATCGCCTTTGCCTGCATTTCATAAATCTCAGGATAAACCATTCCGAGACGGCATCCGCGATGTCCGAGCATTGGGTTGAATTCATCTAATTGACGGACCTTTTTCAATAGTAACTCTTTCTTTTTGAGTTCAGGTGAAGCAGGATCGAGAATTTGCAGCTTCGTTACTTCGACTAACAATTCTTCCTTATCAGGTAAAAACTCATGTAATGGTGGGTCTAATAGACGAATCGTTACTGGGAATCCTTGCATGGCTTCAAATATCCCTTCAAAATCGCCTTGTTGCATTGGGAGCAGTTCATCAAGAGCTTCCATTCGCTCTTTGTAGCTCTCAGCTAAGATCATTTTTTGAACGATTGGAATCCGTTTTAAATCCATAAACATATGTTCCGTACGGCATAATCCAATTCCACCTGCACCGAATTCAAAAGCTTTCCCGGCATCCTCTGGATTATCGGCATTGGCACGAACTCCAATCTTCCTTTCTTGGTCAGCCCATGCAAGTAAAAGCTGGAATTCATCAGAAAGCTGTGGTTCAATCATCGGAATTTCTCCAAGCATGATTTCTCCTGTTGAACCATCAATGGTGATGACATCTCCATAGTTGATCACTTTCTCGTCAACCGTAAATTGTTTTGCTTTAACATCAATTTTCAGTGCGTCACATCCGCAAATACACGCTTTCCCCATCCCGCGTGCAACCACTGCAGCATGACTTGTCATACCGCCTCGGCTCGTAACGATTGCCTGCGCTGCAACAATACCGTGAATATCATCAGGAGTTGTTTCCGGACGGACTAGAATGACTTTTTTACCTGCATTTCCGAGTTCCTCTGCTTCGTCTGCATCAAACACGACCTGACCAGTTGCTGCACCAGGGGATGCCGGAAGACCTTTTGCTAATAACGTCCGTTCATATTTATCATCAATACGACGGTGAAGAAGCTGATTTAATTGATCTGGGTCAACACGAAGCAATGCCGTTTTTTTATCAATGATTCCTTCTTCCACCATTTCAACCGCAATCCGAATCGCAGCTTGAGCTGTCCGCTTACCATGACGGGTTTGAAGAATAAACAATTGACCACGTTCTACTGTGAATTCAATGTCCTGCATTTCTTTGTAATGCTGTTCAAGACGTTTACATGTGTCAGCAAATTGCTTGTAAACGGCTGGCATTTCATCCTTTAAAGTTTGAATTGGCTGTGGTGTACGAATTCCTGCTACCACATCTTCACCCTGCGCATTAATTAAGTACTCTCCGTATAGGACATGCTCTCCTGTTGAAGGATTTCGAGTAAAAGCTACACCTGTACCTGAATCATTACCCATGTTTCCGAACACCATACTTTGAATATTTACAGCGGTTCCAAGGTGATCAGGAATTTTATTTAAGCGGCGGTAGACTATGGCACGCTGATTATTCCAAGAATCAAACACCGCATTAATGGCAAGAAATAGCTGTTCCTTTGGATCCTGTGGAAATTCTTTTCTAGTATGCTTTTTAACAATTCCCTTGTAGCCCTCAATGACTTCTTTCCAGTCTTCAGCAGTCATTTCCGGGTCAGCACTATAGCCTTTATGCTCGCGTGTTTCTTCTAATAATTGTTCAAAATAAAACGTATTGATATCGAGGACAACATTACTGAACATTTGGATGAATCGACGGTAAGAGTCATAGGCAAAACGAGGATTATTCGTTAGTTTCCCCATACCGATGACCGTTTCATCATTCATACCTAAGTTCAAGACCGTATCCATCATCCCTGGCATTGAAAATACAGAACCTGAGCGGACTGAAACAAGCAGTGGATTTTCAGCATCACCTAGCTTTTTCCCCATTTTCTCTTCTAAGCTGTTTAAAGCTCCTAATACTTGACTCTCAACAAGCGATGGGATTGTTTTTCCTGCTTCATAATAAGCATTGCATGCTTGAGTCGAAATGGTAAAACCATAAGGTACTGGTAAGCCGATACGTGTCATTTCGGCTAAGTTTGCCCCTTTGCCTCCTAGCGTTTCCTTCATATTTCCATTTCCTTCATGAAACAAGTAAACGAATTTTTCCATCATCATAAGCTCCTCTCTTTTTTCAACACATCTAATATTAATCCAGCTGTTTCTTCTATTGCTTTATTTGAAACATTGATTATTGGACAGCCTACTCGCTTCATAATTTTTTCAGCATAATCCAGTTCATCAAGAATTCTTTCGAAGCTCGCGTAACTTGCTTTTGAACCTAACCCCAATGCTTTTAACCTTTCGAGGCGGATTTCATTTAATTTATCGGGAGAAATAATTAATCCAATACAATTCTTTCTCGGTATCGCAAACAATTCCTCTGGCGCTGGTACCTCTGGAACCAAGGGAACATTCGCAACTTTAAAGCGTTTATGAGCTAGATACATCGATAATGGTGTCTTCGATGTCCTTGACACACCGATTAAAACAATATCGGCCTTAAGAATTCCCCGCGGATCACGGCCATCATCATACTTAACCGCAAATTCGATTGCTTCTATTTTTCTAAAATACTCTTCATCTAGTTTTCTCATTAATCCCGGTTGATGATGAGGAGTCTTATTAAAACTAGTGGTGAAGGCATTAATCAAGGGACTAAGCAAATCCACTGCCATAATGTTTTCTTCCGCCGCCCTGCGATCCAAATATTCCTTCAATGCTGGTACTACAATCGTATAGGCAATGATTGATTTTCTTGTTCTGGCTAGAATAAGGACATCCTCAATGTCTTCAAAATCATCAACATAGGAATTTCGTCGAATCTCGACATTTCCTCCGTTAAATTGTGTTGCTACCGCTTTTACTACAAACTCTGCTGTTTCCCCAACCGAGTCCGAAACCACATAGACTACTTCCTTCTCTCCCAAAATCACTGCCACTCCCCTTTATACCGAATTTTGCTCCATTATTTCTAGATATGCTCGTGTAATGGTTGTTTTCGTAATCCGACCGACAAGTAAATATGTATGGTTCCCCGGATTGATTTCTTTGACTACAGGTAAGGAGTCAATGTGATTGGTGATCATCTTTTTTGCAGCCTCTAACAAGGTTTCTTCAAGTGTAACTGTTATAATGTTAGGCATTCTTGTCATGATGACGCTGCAGGGTAATTCTTGCAAGTCTTTATTTCCAATAGCTGTTCTTAGTAAATCTTTTCTTGAAATAACCCCGGCTAAATAGCCGTCACTGTCAACAGCATAAAGCGTCCCAACATCTTCTAGAAACAGTTGAACAATTGCATCATATACTGAAGTGGATTTTTCTACGACTATCGGGTGGGCTTTATAATCCGCAACTTTTCTGAGAATGAATTGTTCCGCTTGTTGCTTTACCTCATGGTTATGGTTGAAAAAATAACCTACGCGAGGTCTTGCGTCCAAATTCCCTGCCATCGTTAAGATCGCTAAATCTGGTCTTAAGGCTGCTCTTGTTAAGGAAAGCTTCTCTGCGATTTGCTGCCCCGTAATAGGACCGCTTTCCTTAACAATCTTAAGAATTTCATCTTGGCGTTTCGTTAGTTTAATCACATTGACCCCCTTTTCAATATAATCATGTTATTTTTTATGCAAAAATTTTAAATGTGCTATACTTATTAATATATAGTATATTACATTTATACAATATAGGGAACAATTAGTTCAACATATTTTTCACAAATTATTTAACTCTCCAAAAAAAAGAATCCTACATTGATAGGATTCTTGCTATTTTTGACAGTTAGGACAGAAAAAAGTTTTGCGAGAAGAAATCATTTCTTTTATGATTGTGCTTCCACACCTTTTGCAAATTTCTCCTTCTCTGTCATACACCAAACAAAGGTTATTATACCCACCTGTTAGGTTATCTCCTTTGAAAAGAGGATTTTCCATGTAGCCTCCATGCTTAAGCGCATCTTGGAGTATATGCTTCATTGATTGGTAAAGTTGATTTCGTTCATTCTCCTCTATGTCTTCAATACTCCGTTTGGTTTTGATTCCAGCGTGATAACAGATTTCATCAGAGTAGCAGTTTCCAATACCTGCAATAAAATCCTGATCAAGGAGTTTTGTTTTGATTTTCCCCCGTCTGTCACCAAGCAGCTTCAAAAATGCTTGTGCCGTGAATTGTGGATCCAATGGCTCTGGACCGAGCGAGGATAATTCTTTTTGAACATCCTGTTCACTATATAAATATAAATAACCCAGCCTGAGCCCAATAAAATAAAGGTGATGATTTCCAAAGGACATACGAACCTGAACCGTCCGGTTAGGTTTGTCCTCTTCTGTACCAAAATACATCCAGCCGCCAAGCATTAAATGGAGCAATAAAACTTGTCCGTTATCTAAATGAAATAATAAATGCTTCCCTCTACGACCGACTGTGACGACCTTCTGATTTGTAACGGTACTAATGAAGAGAGTTGGGTTCACATTAACCGATTTCTCTCGATTGATTTGTACTTGGGTAATGGTTTGTCCCGCTATTTTTTGATTTAACAATCTTCGGTAATTTTCCATCTCTGGCAGTTCAGGCATGAATCCACTTCCTCTCTACTGCTTTTTCATATCTTTTCCTCGAAAACGCAAAAAAACCGAACTTTTTAAAGTTCGGTTTATGTATCAATATTCATTGAGTGGGCCTAAATGGACTCGAACCATCGACCTCACGCTTATCAGGCGTGCGCTCTAACCAGCTGAGCTATAGGCCCATTTAGTAGAATTGGAGCGGGTGATGAGAATCGAACTCACAACATCAGCTTGGAAGGCTGAGGTTTTACCACTAAACTACACCCGCATTTATACGCCCTAGCAATAGTACATGAAATATTATAGCATCCTACTGCTAAGTTGTAAACTACTTTTTATCACTTTGGAGATGTTTAAGCTTCTGCAATAATTCCATTGAATCCCCTGCCGCAATAAATTCGCCATTAACAATCGCATAAGGAGAGTTTTTGCATTCCTCACATCGACTTTGGCACATATACTCTTTATAATCGATATTTTTTTTACTCAGGAAGGTACTATATTCACTTTGTAAGTCCTCCGTTAGAAAACGATCGAGGTTCTTTTCACAAAAATCGATCGTTAATTTCTTTTCTTTTGCAAAAAGTTTTGTAATAAAATTCATTTGTTGAACATCTCCACTGCCTGTCATCTTTTAGTAAGTATATCAATTTTAGCTAAAAAATTCTCCCCATAAACATGATAAAGAGCAACCATTTTTTGTAACGGTTGCTCTTTATTAATAATTTCTATCTATGAAGTTTTTATCTTTTGGAATGTTTTTTATCAATTTTCGCCTCAATTCTCTCCATTGCTTTGAGATCACTTTTTAATTCCTGTTTGTTTTCATCGACTAATTTCTTAAAGCTTATCATGCTACGTTTCCTCATTTGTTTCTCCACCTTTCTTATGTTTTCATTATACATAATGTAGAAAGGGTAAAATCAACATAAATATTACAATTTTTTGAACTTTTTTATATTGTCGGAAAATTAAATAAAATAAATAAAGATAACCCTGAATGGATTATCCTCATTTTGATTAGTCAACAACTACGACTCCAACGACAGAGTCTAGTTCCACACGCTGAATTTCACTTGGTTTACTCTCAATACGCAAATGGCGTTTAATGGGATCGATGTAATGGACATTACCTGTAATCTCTTGTAAAAAACCATCATGCCAAATGGTTAGCTTTACCGGTAAGTGAAATTCCATCGCATAGCAAATTTGCTGGTTAAACTCCTCTCTCTGATATTCGTCAAGTGTTGGTTTTTCCTGCCGTTCTTGATCTTTATACATGGCACGAGTCATAGCGAACCCTTCAGGCATAAAAGACGCAGGCCGCCATTTTAATTTGCCTCTATCGCGTATTGCCATATGAGTCATCTCCTTCACCACTATTATAAACGAACAAATGTTCTGTATGTATATAAAAAAAATACGTACTTCCTTAAAGGAAACACGCACCTAATGATAAATATCTAACATATACAAGTCTTTCGCTTTAAACCTACTCTATTTTTCACTTCTATTTTCTTTATGTAATCTGTTGCAAGAGGAACTTTACAAGCGGTGTTGCCTACGTTTACTTGCACCTTGCCAATATATTCTGCCACCTGTTTTGCTTTCTCACTTAGTTCCGTTACATAGGCGCCGACAGAAATAACAAAACCATTCATCACATATCTGACACGATTTTGTTCAGAATGGATGTTATTTTTTACATGGTCTAACAAAGAATGAATTTCAGTTATTTCCAACTTTTCATCAGGGGTGATGGATAAATAATTGGAATAAGTGCTCCAGCCGCAAACCGCGATCATTTCTTCCTCACATTTCATCCACTCTCTGGCCAATTCCATTGCATAATCACTTTCGGCAGCTACTTGTGCCACCGTATATTCCGTGGCCATATACCAGTAAGCTTTCTGAGCCCAATCCTGTAAGGTCTCTTTTGAAATTAGTTTTGGATTTACCGAAAGACCTGCCAAATACATGGCATCATGATTGCCAGATTTATATAGTTTTAAGGCTAATTCATGATCCTTCTTCACATATTTAACTAGTTTCTTCAAATCCCCAATTTTCACACCAAAAAAAGGCTCTTTTACGCCGTGATTATTATAAATTTGCTTCGTTTGCTCGGAACCTAATTCTTCAAGTCTTTGCATTATTTCTTCATATGTCACGCCATTCATCCTCTCACAAAAAAACGATTATTTTATGCTGCAGCAATAAATCCTTAATACTATTCGCCGCTTGATATTCAGAGTCCTTTTTTTACCAAACATTCCCTATAACATTGTGTATTTTATAGCACTATCTTATACTAAATAATGGTAGGTTTGTCTGAATTTTAAATTAATAATAAAAAGGTGGTAGTTTTATGAAGTTAGGTGCATTTTCTGTCAGTTTAAATGTAAAAGACATTCATGTATCAAAAGAGTTTTATGAAAACCTAGGATTTCAAGCCTTTGGTGGTGACATTTCTCAAAATTGGCTGATTATGAAGAATGAAAATTGTATCATTGGACTATTCCAAGGTATGTTTGAAAAAAACATCCTCACTTTTAATCCAGGTTGGAATGAGAATGCAGGAAATCTCGAATCCTTTACCGATGTACGGGACATTCAAAAACAGCTAAAAGAAAAAGGAATAACCATGCTCTCTGAAGCAGATGAAACCACTGAAGGACCAGCTCATTTAATCATTGAAGATCCAGATGGCAATCAAATTCTCTTAGACCAACACAGATGAAAAACGAATAAAAGCGATTGCTAGATTCTGCAATCGCCCTAGTTAACTTTCATTTAGTTTTACGTTTAATTTAGAGTTTATCTTCCTTATCATCATATAAATCCACAAAAACAATACCATTAGAATCAATCTGTGCTAAAAAGACATCTTCAAAATCATTTGCCCCTTTTTTCTTTATCTCACTTAAAAGCCAATCTTTTGTATAGCCTAAAGATCCTAAGCGTTTTTCTAAAAGTGTTCCATCTATAATAATTAAGGACGGGGCATGGTCCGCTTTCATTTTTAGACCAATGTCTTTTGGCGTTAGCGACTGGTACTCTGGTTTCTTCATTACACTGATCTGCCCATTTGTTTCCAAAATGGCCATTTCAACCTCATCAATCATAAAAGCGTCTTTTTCCCTTAAACCATTCATGAGGTCATCGTAGGTCATCTTATGTTTAAATAGACTTTTCTCCATGATTTTGCCATCTTTAATGAGAATAGACGGACTACTCTCTACTAAGTCTCTAAACTTAAACGATTTGATTGCACCGTATGCGAGAATGACGGATAAAAGCGTATAAACCACTAATCCTATTAAGCCATTCACGAACTTCATGGAAGTGTCTATGGCTATTTGTGAAGCCATGTCTCCAATGACAATCCCAACGACATAATCAAAAAAAGTTAGATGTGAAATCTGCTTTTTTCCAAGAATTCTTGCAAGAGTAAATAATACTAAAAAAGAAAGGATAGCCCGACCAGCCACTTCTACATATTCCGGCATAGCAACCTCCAGATATTTGATTCCATCCTATCTTTCCCGGTTCTAAAGGAAATATCTTGTTTGAATAAAAAATAGACAAAAAGACCTAATTCTAATCTTAATACTTCAAAGAACAACAATATGGGAAGAAATCCCAGTAGCAAGCAGTGGTTATAGGAAAGGAGTAGCTAGAATGTATTCTGCTACTCCTTTTGCTCAACTAAAGTACCAATATGGAATTATTACTGAAAGGTGAAACCTGCATTCTTATTCCAATTAAACGGCTGCCCCATTAGTTGAAAAACAACGCTTATGTATTTGAGTTTTTATAGTAATCAAGAAAAAAAGGCACCTTATTTAATGTATCTGAGGCTTATAATCCACTATGTCTCCCTCGTCATATGCTTCTTGAAATAATGGTGGCGTCTTCGCTTGAGACTGATTTTGTGATGGAGGGCGAATACCATTTTGAGCTAAGATATCCAAAATTTTTTGAATATCTTCTTTGGTTGCAGGTGCTTTGTTTGGCTTTAGGGTAGTCGATATTTTACCATTGGACTCTAATACCGCCAATTCTACATCTTCGACATTGCCTATGTTTTTTAGGCGAAGTGAACTTTGTAGCTCATCTGTCGTTAGTCTGGCTTTTTTTAGCTCTTCTAATTTCATTTGCCCATCATTAATTAGTACGGATGGTACTCCATTAATAAACTTTCTTGATTTTGGTATCCATATTTGTATTTTTGCAAGTAATACAATTCCTATAATAAGCAAAGTCCCAGCATATATAGCTTCCCATTCATTTCTTAATGCTAAAGGTTGGATTAGTACAGCACCTATCGAAATCCTCAACACTGCTTCCGAAACGGTCGTTTCTGCAAGTGATCTCTTTCCAGCGATACGCAAAAGCATAATTGCAGCCAAAAAAATTAACAATGCCTTAAATATATAAGGTAAGGTAGGTAGATTGTCCAAAAAATCCATCATTTCTCTCATTCCTTCAAATTTTTTGTTATTATTTGTTCAATCCATACCAAATATGTAGATGGTTTTGGAAACAAGGTAATAACAAAAATAATGAATACATATTTTTTAGAATGAATGATTAACTCAAAATATTGCTCGATAGATAATATATTGGGAATCTATTTTCTATTTACTACTCGACTAACTATTTCAGTTACAGCAGCTCTACTCATTTTTTCCTTCCCCTCTGTTAAAGCGTCAAGAGTACCATGAGCAAGTACTATCGGGATTTTACAAAAATTAAGGATCGGACCGGGTTTAATATCCTTCATATAAACGTCAGCCAATGCTAGGTTACGCCGGGCGTACATAAACATATCTTCTAACTCCCATCCATTGGGAAAGAAATCCACACCTCGTTCTAAATCTTCAGCACGATTACGAAGAATATTGACAGACTGTAAACCACGACCAAAAGCTATAGCCAGATCCTTGTCCGTTTCAACATCGTCGTACCACTTCCAAATATCAGAGAGCATGACTCCTACCAAACCTGCAACGTAAAAGGTATATTCATTTAAATCTTCTACATTCTGAATCCGCCACTCTTTTAAAGTCCAGTCCGCCATCCCCTTCGCCATAGTAGATGTGGCATTCAAAACGTTCTCAACCAATGTCTGTGGACAAAGATTTATCCAATCTCCTAATCGTAAAGTAACCTCCGGCAGAAGGGTGTGGTATGGGTGAAATAACGCCATTAACTCTTTATGATTAAAGGGCTTTTTCAAGAGCAGGCTGATAGAATGTAATAGTTTATGTTTAGATTCCAATGGGAGTTGAGGGTGGTCTTCAATCTCATCAATAGCTCTCATGCACAAGTAAGCAGATGTTACTGCTTCTTTTAATTCTGACGGTAGATAACTAATAGGAATAAAGAAGGTCCGGCTTGTTACCATCAACATGTTTATCGCACTTCTATGTAAATTGATTGCTTCACTCATCTTGTATTGTCTCCTTTTCGTCAAAAAGCTAAATTTTTTCATTTAAATTGTATTATTCCCTCTATCTAAAATATCTAATTAATAAACTCTAACACAAAATTTAAGCCCTTGTAACTTAATAAATTTATATCCAGGATTTCGGTACTTTATGAATCTAATGGCTCCAGGTTAGTATCTTGGGCATAATACAGTTTATATACAGCAGAGAGGGGGATAGTATGAGGCTTAGAAATGGAGATTTTTATACAAATGTTTTTACCAATAAGGTATACAAGTTAAATGAAGATAACGATAGCAGCTGGTACTTAAGTTTGCGTGATGAAGAAGGTTATCATGAAACAGAAAAGATATCAGGGCGTGATATGATTAGATTGGTGGAAGGTACTTATAAAAAAAGTTAATAAAATAGGTACCCCATACGATACCTGTAATTAGATTTCTTAGTAAAATAGTAACAATTTAAAATGTTCCAAGGAAAAAGTCCCCTTTATGTCGAATATATGTAGATAAAGGGGATTAACCAATGAATAAAGTTGAGTTATTAAAAAAATTAGTAAGTAGTAGACGAGGTAATTTGTTTTCATTAGAGATTCCTACTTCAACAGAGAATCAAAGTAAGATTCAAGAATTGGTTAGAGTGTTAGAAACCGAAAAAAGAATTAAATTAAGAGAATATGTACAGAGAGAATACTCAGTTTATTTACATGGAATAATTAAGTATGCATCCGAATAATCGGATGCTTTTTTATTGCTCCCCCACGTTCATGTAACAAAAATATTATAAATCTTGTTTTATTGCTTTTAAATGCTGAATATGTATGCCGATATGTCCAATGCCAATAATAATAGAAGATATAATCAACCAAATAACTTTACCATAAATACCTAATAGCAAAAAAGCCACGACAGGCAGACTAGCACCAGGTACGGGAATTCCACAAAAACTTCGATAAAAATTTTCTTCCGTATGTTCATTAATAAAATATCTAATCCAACTAATCTCATAAAGGATCATCAGAAAAAATGAAGCGATTAGCCACAAACTCCATGTTGAAAATGGAGCAATGTTAAAATCACTAAAAATCAGTATGCTGCAAGAACAGCATACTTGTCCGACACGCTCAAATAATAATAAAAATTTGTTTTCCATGCCAGGGTTATAGTCAATTGGCTTTTTCTTACTCCATATGGTATTTGGAATCCATAACATCAATAAATAGATCAGACCAATATATGAAAATCCTAAATGACCTAACATTGTAAACCTCTCCCTATTAAATCTATATTACTAATAAAGCGATGGGACATTGTATTGTATATCGGTGATTTCCACCTCAAACCATCTAAACTCTTCATCTTTCTCGAACCAAGTAACATCGGATTTACTAGGTATTCGAATACCATTAAATTCTTTAAATTCTTTATTTATTGCTCCCCAATCACTTAATACATACTTACCATTTACTTCTCTGTATCTTTTTCCAACGAAACGGAGGATGTCGCCTTTCTCATTAAAATAAAAAACACCTGAGACGGATATCCCGTTGTATTCCATTGTAGCTTTTGCAGAGGTCCCATCAATTTCCTCCCATTTAATATAGGGTTTTAGTGCAGCTGAAGGATACCACATCATTTCAGCAAGATATCTCATCATTGTACCGGAATCCATTTCAGGACCCTTTGCATCGACAACTGGAAATAAAGAGAAGACTTTAATTTTCATTTTTCCTGTTCCAGCTATGAAAGTATCAATGCCGGATAATTGCACTAAAGGTGCCATTTTGACATCAGCTATCCAAATAAATCCTGGTTCACTAATTGAAAAATACTGTTCTCCTTTGGTGGGCAACCATTTGCCATTTTTTTCAGTTCTCATTCTTCCTTGTTGTTTAAGACGAACAGTTTTAACTTCTTCCTTTCCTATTACATTGGTATTAGTTAACCACTTTTGAACAGGAGATGGAAGTTTTTTCATGTCTTCTCTTTCAATTGTTTTTGAGCTCTCTTTATCAATACCTTCTAATAAATTAGCAACTTGGTTTTCGCCATTCTTAACAAACAAAACCCTAGCCATTCTAGAAACAATTATTAATAACAGCAGGAAAAGAAATATTAAAAATATTACGAACAGTATCCATTTGGCATTTTTATCCTTCTTTCCTTTTCATTATGATTATCATAACAAATATCAAAATTTACCAAAACGATAAAAGTCATAGAGTGATACCCATGAGCAACCCGGCAGATAGGTTTTAGATTACTTGCAAAGGAGATAGGATAATAAATGAAACTACTACTACGTGGGAAGTTGACAGGGTTACTTACTTAAAACGCCCTCACAAACTTTGAGGTAAGTGATGTTTATACATTTCTAATGCGTTCGTATGCTCTTCTAAAACAGACACTGTTCTGAAATGAGGCTTAGTGTAGATAACTGGATAATCCATTTCGTCCGAGTTTCTATTAATGGGAAAAGCTAATTTTTCCTCTTCTATTGAAAATTGGGCATCTATTCCCTTCTTATTTCCACGGGCGTCTACCCTAATCCATTTATTAAGTGTTTTAAAGAAAATAGCATTTAAGGCGTGAATACAATAGCCTTTTTCTGGAGTATCGAACAACATCAATCTTTGATAACAAAAACCTGTTGGTATTCCCTGCGAACGCAATAAAGACGCCAATAGATGAGATTTAGCATAGCAAATCCCCTCTTTATACTCTAATACTTCCGAAGCATTACAAGTAACTCGTTTCGATTGAATATCCCAAGAATGAGAAATTTCATCACGAACAAATTCAAAAGATACTTTTGCTTTTTCAATTTCCGTTTGCAATGGATTGAAAAGTTCATCAGCTTTCTTTTTTATAATGGAATTAGAATAATTAACTTCATTTAATTCGAGTAAATAATCATCTAATTTTTCAGATTCACAAATCAAATTCAATATCCACACCCCAGTTCTTTTTTTGCATAATCATGCAAATACACTAATTATTATACCATATGTAGCTTAAAATTTCCGGTTGCTCCGCGTATCTGGAAGTCCATGTCCATTCTTTCAGAAGTTCATCTGAAAAGGTATAATTATAGTAGATACTTTCGATGTCACAACGCGCACCTGGGTAGCGGTTCCAATACCAGGTACCTCCAACATCTTCCCACGCTTCATAAACGCGCACCTTTAACCCGGCCTCACGCAGTCGATGAAGCATGTACAATCCAGAAAAACCAGCCCCCACTACAACAGCATCAAACACCTGAACATTTCGTTGATCTAATGTCAATCTCGTAATCCTCCTTTAAAATTGAATTTTTCACATGGTATCACCATATGTAAGCGCTATCAAATATGTTCTATTTAAAGGGGGAAAATTCCTTTAAATCGCATGAATATGCAGAAAACTTCAAGGAAGGAAGTGAGAAAAAGCATTAACCCATTCCTTCATCTATTTGATTGGAATGAACATGACAATAAACTTGTATAATAAGAAGTCATAAATTGAGAAACCAGAGATATTTAAAATAAGCGGAGATGTTTCGGTTAAACTCCAGAATAGAGCTCGGTTTGGTGATATAAGCGGATGTTTTCCGATTAGCAAAGCAAAATTACCCATTTTCACGTTTTTCGAGTCAATAGTCGGAATCTTTCCGTCTATTCAAGCAATTTTTAGTCCTATTTAACCGCTTTCCCACTTACCACTTGTTTCTACCTTTAACAATTGAGCTATTGACATATTAGCATCTCTAATCCACAGTATCTTTAAGTGTTTAATTATATATTGAATATTTCTAATTGTAAAACTACTTTTTCTATTTTAAAAAGTTCTCTTCGTTTTACAAATTTATTCAATTTTATTCCTTTGAACTTAATAGTTTACTTGAAAGGAAATTGACTCCAATCAAAAAAAAAACCGAACATGCAGCAACATGCCCGGTCCAGCAATTATCGGTTCCCTTTAAAAGGGTCGGGTACTTGGAGAAATAATCCACCTGTTCAAGGATGGATTATTATTGGGGGTTATGAAATGACAATAAAAGTGGAACGAGAAAAACCATCCCATGCTTCATCCCAATGAAGAATCGCGAACAATTAACTCTGGATCTAAGATAATACGTTCTGTCGGCCGCTCCACATTCAAAATTCTTTTATGCAGCAAAGTCGCTGCATTGGAACCAATCTGATGGGCGAAGGAGGAAACTGTTGTTAGTGGGGGGTTTGTCATTTCCGCTTCAGGGATATTATCAAACCCGACAACAGCAATATCTTTTCCAGGAATCAAACCAGATTGTCTTAAGGATTCCATGACACCCAACGCCACTAAATCATTAAAACAAAAGACCGCTTTAGGTGGAGTTCCTTGACTTAATAGTGTCCTTACTCCGTTGCTCCCGCCCTCTCTTGTTGGCGCAGTGCTAATGATAATGGATGGATTTACTTCTAAACCTGCTTGCCGAAATGCCTCCCTGTACCCATTAACCCTTTGCTGCCACGCAGTGGATTCCATTCGACCGCCGATAAATGCAATTTGGTTATGTCCGTTCTCAAGTAAATGATTGACTGCTAATTTTGCCCCATTGGAATAATGGATTCCGACATAATCACAATCAAGATGATCAATTTCTCTTACAGCAGTGACAATGGGTATTTCCTGCTTCCGTATTCTCTCAATAGGTTCCTTTGAACTTCCTGACACTGGGCACAAAATTATCCCATCCACCCGATGTTCAAGCATGGTTGAAAGCAGTTTAACCTGTTTTTCATCTGAATCAAAGGTTGTTCCCAACAGAACAGTGTAACCCTCTGCCTCTAAAACCGCATTTACCCCTTTTAATAAATTAGCAAAAAATGTATTGCCGATATCAGTAAAAATAACGCCAACTGTAAAAGAACGTTTAGAACGAAGATTTGCCGCAAGCCGGTCGTATACGTAACCGAGCTCATCCATGACGGCTAGTACTTTTTTTCGAGTTTTATCTGAAACATTCGGGCTATTTCTAACAATAAGCGATGCGGTTGCAAGGGAAACACCTGCATGTTCAGCGACATCCTTTAAGGTTACCCTCGAACCTTTTTTTCGTTTCATATTACCACCTGACCAATCCTATCCTTGCTTCCATTAAAAACGTACAATACATAAAACAATTTATACATTTTTCTACATTATATAACAAAAAAACTACCTGTCCCAATTTCCGGAACAGGTATAATGGATTTCGTCTCGAATGTATGCTGAATTAAACAAGCAATCCGCCTTGTTGAATATATTTTATAATACCTTCGGCTGCCCGATAAGAAAGAGCGCTTAATGTACCGGTTGGATTATAGTTACTGTTATGAGGAAAAGCAGAAGCACCAGCAACAAATACATTTTCTGCATCCCACATTTGTAAATAGCTGTTAACAGCAGAAGTCTCAGAGTCCGCTCCCATGATCACACCGCCTGTGTTATGGGTATTGCCGTCCTTATTCACGTTAAATGGAGCTTGCTCTTCATTCGTCTCCATGATATCCGCACCGAATTCTTTGGCAATTTTTTTCGTAATCTGTGCCATATATTTTACTATTTCACGGTCTTGTTCTGTATAGTCATACGTCATCCGCAATAAAGGCATACCATAAGCATCTTTATATGTAGGATCTAGATCTAGATAGTTTTCCCGATGCGGCATGCTTGCTGCCTGAACCTTAACCGGGAACGTACTGTTCGCATATTTAATCGATTGTTTCTTGAATTCCGCACCCCATGATGGTGTTCCTTTTGGAACCGTATTATTGGCAATTGGGCGATTCCCATATTGAGTCACCCGGATACCAGCACCATGAATGAAATTTAAATTGGAATGGTCGAAATTATCTCCTGTAAAATCAGGGAGCTCCATTCCAAGTGCACCGGCACCACCGTACAAGTTAAATTCTTTATCATTAAAGAATATGGTAGTCGCTCCACCAGTTACCTGGTAGCAATAGTTTTTACCGATAGCACCTGTTCCTGTTTCAGGATTGTACGGTTTTCCAAGACCCGAATTCAATAACAGTCTCACGTTATTAAAGACATAACTTGCCACAACCACCACATCAGCAGGCTGCTCAAATTCTTCGCCCGTAATCGTATTCACATAAAAAACGCCGGTCGCTTTTTTCCCATCATTTAAAATCCGAGTAACATTGGAATGGGTACGTAAATCCAAATTACCTGTATTCTTGGCAACCGGAATGACCGTAACAGCCGGGTCCGCCTTTGCACCATATTCACAGCCAAAGTTTTCACAATACGCACAATATTGGCAGGCACCACGCTGAATGCCATCCGGGTTTTTATACGTTTCTGATAGATTGGAAGATGGAATGACATAGGGACTGAAGCCCAGTTTTTTTGTTACTTTTTCGAATTCCTTCATAATAGGTGTTTTCACCATTGGGCCAGTAGGATATGGATTAGAACGTTTTCCATACAATTCAACCGTCTCACCAGAAATACCGGCCATCTTTTCAAATTTATCATAATATGGTTCGATTTCATCGTACGTAATACCCCAGTCTTGGATGGTATACTCAGGCTTTACTTTATTAGGGCCATATTTTTGTTCTGTCAACGTTTTAATTTCAAAATCATATGGCAGAAAACGATACGTTTGACCGTTCCAGTGGCTGCCGGCGCCGCCCACTCCGTCTCCGACAATAAAAGTTCCGTAACTGCGCATTGGAAGTGCGGTCATGCTTCTGTTATTACGTGAAGTGATCGTTTCTTTTGATAAATCCTGCATTAATTCGGTCCGATGCTGATAACGGAGTTCATCGTGTCCCATTAAATAATCGCTTGTTGTCCGGTCTTTTCCCCGTTCAATTCCGACAACTTTCACTCCTGCTTTTGTAAGTTCAGAGGCAATAATACCGCCTGCCCATCCCATACCAACAATGACAACCGGTACTTTAGGAAGTTTTGTAGCCATTTTCGTCAACCCTTTCTATCTTAATGTCCCATATGGTCATGTAAACTTTGCTGTTTCAAAGCTACGAATTTATCACTCTGTATTTCTTTTGTATATCCCATATATGATCCAGGATATTTACGCATTTTCCAGCCCTGCATATCTTTATTGCCGCCATACATAGGGTCTGCATATGCACCTTCAATGGTCAAGGTCCGGAGCATTTTGAAAAAGACGTTCGTGGATACACCAGAAAGATCCCCTGCTTTACCACTCTCAAAATCTGTTAAAATAGCATCTTGGTCTTTTGCTTCCAGTTCGGTGAATTTTTTTTTGAAAGTTTTGTTACTGTAATCATTTAACCCTTTAAGGCCCAGCAGAAATAAATCCTTACGTAAAATTCGCAACTGCCCGCCTTGTTTCTCATCCGGCTTCTGAAAAGGTCCCACCATATAATCTTTGGCATTGACTCCCCACGGACTGGCAAGCTGGTGGTCTATATAAATGGCTACATTTAAATCCTTGGCTCCCGGGCCGCTTTCGTCTTTTGGAAAAATACGTTCCGCCGCGGCAGCTGTAGTCTGATATTGTTCTTGGTTGAAGTACATTAAGGCTTCATTAGGATTTGCAGCACTTTCATGGACCATAGCTGTCGCTGGCTCCGTTTTCGTATCTGACTTTATACCGAATAAACTGCCTACTGCCCCACCGACAATCAGTCCGCCGACCGTTAATCCTGAATTTTTTATAAAGATCCGTCTCGTCTTATCTTGGACCCCTTGTTGATTTTTTTCATTTTCTGACACAGAAAAACCCCCATTTCGGTACTCTAAGTGTGAACGATTCATCGCATCATTTCGTTCTGGTGAAATTTAGAACGTTCTATTAGAACGTTCTAATAAAACAGCAAAAAAATTATTTCTGGTTAACTTTTTTACTATCTGCTTCAAATGGTTCTTTTACATCGTCAACAATTTCCCTTGTTGATTTTTTGAATTCCCGAAGTGTATCTCCAACCGCTCGGCCAAGCTGAGGCAGTTTCGATGGACCAAATAAGATTAAAGCTAAAACTAAAATAATAATTAGGCCTGGAACACCAATTGAACTTAACATAACAAACTCCCTCCTTGGGCAATGGATGGCTGTACCAATTCATTTTAGTAAAATTAGAACGTTCTAATAGAACAGCAAAATAAAAAATCAAACCTTGTTTTTCTTATAAACCCAGTTAGAACATAGAATACTAACCTCATAAAGGACAAGCAATGGAATCGTGAAGATAAAGTCTGAAATAAAATCAGGCGGAGTGACGGTGATGGCCACAATCACGAGAACAAAATACGCTGTTTTTCTTATCTTTCTTAAAAACTTTGGATTTACCAAGCCAATTTTGGTAAGAAACACAATAATGACTGGAAGTTCAAACATAAGGCTGACAGGAAGAATAATGCCAAACATCATCTTAAAGTATTGATTCATTCCATATGTTTCTGTCGCACCGATTGATTGATTAATAGATGATAAGAATTGAATCATCATTGGGAAAAGTACAAAATAGCTGAATGATACGCCCAAAATAAATAAGAAAAACGTAATCGGGATGAAAATAAAGACCCCTTTTTTTTCATCATCCGTTAACCCAGGTTTTACAAACAACCAAGTTTGGTGCAAAGCAACTGGTAATGTTACTAACAAGGCCACAACAAGCGCACATTTAAAATAAATGGCAATTCCATCCGTAAATCCAAACACATTCCACTCTATTTTCACTGCCACAGGCTGTGATTTAATTAATTGCAAAATCGTTGGAGATGCAATAAATCCCGCAATTAAAGAAAGGATTAAGAACACTAGTACGATAATTATTCGCTTTCTTAATTCGGTGAGGTTTGCCACAAGTATCTGTTCTTGGTCCTGTTGAAATTTGGCCTGTTCCATAAAAATTATCGAACACCCCTTTTTAAACCGACTAAAAACTTGTATAATTTATTTCGTTGCCGTAAACAACAATTAATAGTATACGATAATTATTTAAAAAAACAACTTTTTTGTCACAAAAAGTTCAAATTTAACTATTTTAAAATATTGACTATTAGAGGAGTTATTAAATATGACCGCTCATATAAAATCTGAATTATCTTCCCTAAGTGAGCTTATTTTTTCCTTACTGTTCACAGCCTGTGTAGGGGTCTTTTGTGTCAAATCGTTTGATTCCTTTCCCTGGCTTGCCTTTATTGGAATAACTTTCGGTTTAGCTCTGATGGTGGCTTGTTGGGAACAGAAGAAAAACCAATGGACTTTTTTTGTGGTTGGGTTATTAATCAATACTTTTGTCTGGTCCGTTTTCTTTAATTGGAAGTCATTTTTCTAATAATAAATAACTTGGGAGATTCATATGAAAAAAACATATATGGTAACAGGGTTCAATATAGTACTGGCAGTATGCCTGGTCTTTTTGTTATTCGTGTACGAAGGGCCTAAAAAGTCACAACCTGGATCAGCTAAAGGAACAGAAACGGCTTCTGCTTCGGCAGGAAATGCGGAGGATCTAGTAGAAAAAAGCTGCATTACCTGTCATGGCGATCAATTACAAGGCGGAGCCGGGCCAGCTTTAAGTAAAATTGGTGCTAACTATAATCAAAGTGAAATAGAAAATATCATAAAAAACGGTAAAAATGGAATGCCTGGAGGAATTATTTCAGGTGAAGATGTGGCAGTGGTAGCCAAATGGTTATCTGAGAAAAAGTAAAAGTAAAAAACGATGTTTTACTTATCTAAAAAAAAAGCAATGCTATTTCCCGCACTTTGGACTTTGGCATTGCTTTTTCTATAAGAAGAAAAACTCCAATGGCACGTGTTGTTGAAGAAGTATGCTATTTTATCTAATTGCAATTCTCGTTCTTGTGATGGATCAACTTTCTAAATATCTAATTCTTCTACATTGATATTAATAAAACATTTGTATTGTGAGAAATACAATTAACACATAATCGAGAATTGCGGGATAATCAGAAGGAGGTTTCATCGATATTAAGGGCAGGATATGTAACTTTAGATTTTCAATTAAACGAAACAAGTCGTGCGACTCTTATATGGTTCGCACACTTGTTATTTGTTTTTACGCTTTTCCGCCTGGCAAATTTGCACCGTATTTAGGATGAATCGTAATCCTTCGTATAAACATCTACTTGACGAAGTGTTTCAACAATCGTCGGCATATCCAATGCCTACAATGGGGACGGTTCTCATGGCTTCAAGAACCTCTGAAACTTTAAAAAAAAGTGCCTGTCACCAGCCATAGGAAGGTGCCTGCACTTTTTTCTAGTTATTTTAATCGTTCATTTATCTTTGTCTGAACGCCTTCTATAGCTACCGAGTTTATAGCATCTTGTGGTCTTATATTAATCCACATAATAAAAGGACTTAAATTCATTATCAACTTTTGAAATAGGAGATAATCTTCCTCACTATAGTATTCCAATAGAAAATAAAGAAACTCTTCCTGGCCTGCTTGTCCAAATGATATTCGATATAGAGTTAAGATTTTTAATAACCTTCTAGGGTACTAATATCTTTACTATATGGATAGATAATCCGTTCAATTCCTTCCTTACCCTTGTGGAACATTAAGAACAGTGCCAGGCACTGTCGCTATCACTTCAACCACCTCATAAGTATTGTTCCCCAAAAACCATTAAACCTAAATTCTTTGGCTAATTGCTACGGTTCGTCAAAGGTCTCTGTCTTCTATATTTTACTATTGAATTATTTTAAAATATGTATATAATCAATGGTAATTGTATACGTAAATGTTTTCTAGGGTTCCGCAACCATTGAGTTGGACTGGTCCGAGAGAAAACTCACAGCTATGGCTGTGTCACGGAAGGATAAAAGCCTGGGAGATACTGTTTTAACAGATATCTCTCGGGTTTTTTTTGTTTTAAAAAATTATTATTGGAGGTAATAGTAATGAATGCTAACTGGATGAAAGTGTTTATTGGGGCATTTTTTGAAGTGTTTTGGGTGATAGGTTTAAAACATGCAAATGGCTTTTGAACATGGACAGGAACAGCGATCTCGATTACGGTGAGTTTCTATTTAATTATAATGGCTGGCCGGAAACTTCCCGTCGGTACGGTGTATGCCGTTTTTGTAGGATTGGGGACAGCAGGAACGGTCTTATCTGAAATCATATTCTTCGGAGAACCCGTCAAGGTGGAAAAAATGATATTGATTTTACTTTTACTAGTCGGTGTTCTTGGATTGAAGTTATTAACAAAAGACGATGTTCAAGAAGGAGTTGAGTCCTAATGGCGTGGATTTCATTAATTTTAGCAGGATTATGTGAAGCATTTGGTGTGGTTACAATCAATAAATTGAACAAGAATCGTAATTGGCAATCGTTATTATTATTAATTCTCGGGTTTGCAGTTAGTTTTCTGTTTCTTGCCTACGCAATGAAAACTCTACCTATGGGGACGGCCTATGCAATATAGACAGGAATTGGCACTTGTGGTGGAGCGATATTAGGAATCATGATTTACGGCGAATCAAAAGATTGGAGAAGAATTGCATGTATTGCATTAATACTAAGCGCAACCATGGGACTGAAACTTGTTTCCTAAAAGTAGAAAAGAAAGCTGACTTTTTATCATGAATAAAAAGTCAGCATGAAAATATTATGGATTACATTCTTGTAATGGTTTCCTTCACTAGGTTGATAAATTTCTCTCTTACCATAGCAGCCACTTCAATGACTTCATCATGACTTAATGGTTGATCGAGAATCCCACATGCCATATTGGTTAAACAGGAAATACCAAGTACTTTCATTCCTCCGTGAATCGCTACAATCTCCTCTGGGACAGTTGACATACCAACAGCGTCCGCTCCTAATGTGCGAATCATACGAATCTCAGCTGGAGTTTCGTATGCAGGTCCGCTCCACCAAGCATAAACGCCCTGTTGTAAAGTGATGTTTTGTTCTTTTGCTACAGTAGCAGCAATATTTCGTAAATCACGATTATATACTTGAGAAACATCAGGGAAACGAGTTCCTAATTCATTATTATTTGGCCCAATCAATGGATTGGTACCAACTAAATTGATATGATCCGTAATTAACATTAAATCTCCTGGGTTGAAGCTTGTATTAATCGCACCGCATGCATTCGTGATGAGTAGATTCTCTACACCAAGCGCCTTCATCACACGTACTGGAAAAGTGACTTCATCTAAAGTAAAGCCTTCATAATAATGGAAACGTCCCTTCATCGCCACGACTGATTTCCCCATTAATTCCCCAATTACTAATTCATTTGCATGACCAATTGCTTCCGATTTTGCGAAGTGAGGAATTTCGCTATAAGGAATGGTGACAGGGTTCGTGATTTCATCTGCAAGAGTTCCTAATCCTGATCCTAAAATCATCCCAATTGTTGGACGTTGGCCAATCTTACTCATGATGAACTCTCTAGCTTCTAAAATATCTTGCATTTTATGCATAAAAAATATCTCCTTTTTTTATAACCATTTTATAAAAAAAGTTTAATCGTTTTTGCAGCTATTGTAAATGACCTGAAATTTGGGTCAGTCTCCCAGTTTAATAAAGAGTTACAGTCCCTATTGAGCCTCGGCAGCCAAGTGGCGAAGTAAACACCCTCCCACCCCCCCCATGGGAGTTGGTAACTATTATTCATTTATTTCATTAGAAAAAAGCAAACCGCTGCCATTAATAAATTAGGTAATCCTATTAACAGTATAGAATTAGTTTGTGAAAATTTTTGTTTTCTATCTTCTTTTGATTCAGATTGTAGATTTCTACCTAATCTATCCCCATCCAAGAATGATCCAGATAACAAAGCACCTAATATCAGTGAGATAATTCCGACAGCCCCTGTGATTTTATACAATAATGTGTAATCGCTTGAAAACATTGAAATTAAGAAAAGCGATCACTACGATACTAAGTCCTATAATTAATTTTTTCATAATAAAACATCCTTTGGTTTTTTGGTAAATTCCAATGACCTATATAGTATATGATTGTGAAAAAATCAGTAACTAGTTTACCAATAGTTATCAAATTTTTATTTACACATCCTAAAATAAAATGATTCGTTAATACAACAATAAAGAGCTAACCCACGGGTAGCTCCTTTAGTCATTATAAAATTGTGTTTTTCATATTGGCGTACATCGCCTTTACTGTCTCATCAATTTCTTCTCGGGACATCCTCATCGCTTTTTCAGCACGTCCGTAACCAATTTCCGTTTTTCCTGCTTCAAGGTCTTTAAATATCGAATCGGCAAATTCATCTACAGGGGCGCCAAAGGCATGCAGGCCTACTCCGCCTATATCGGTATTAACTGCTGGCGGCGCAACTTCGATCACCTCAATGGCCGTATCTTCAAGCTGATGCCGTAAACTCATCGTAAATGAATACACCGCCGCTTTCGTAGCTGAATAAATCGGAGTAATCGCCATTGGGGTAAAGGCTAAACCGGATGACACATTAATGATAGCACCATAGTCTTTATTGGCAAAGTACGGCGCAAATAGCATGGCGAAATGAAATGGTGCCTCAATGTTGGAGGCTATTTCTTGACTGTAATAGCTCCAATCTTCCTTCGCATTTGCTTTAAGAACATGGTAGCGCTGCTGAATGCCTGCGTTGTTTATTAGTACGTTTACATCGGGGTGCTCGCTCGTTACCCAGTCAAACAAAGCAATCCGATCAGATTCTTTGGTAACATCACAAACGCGTGTAATCAGTTCAGGATATTTTTCCTTTGCTTCCTGGAGCTTTGCTTCACGTCTGCCGCAGACAATGACTTTATTGCCTACTTTTATGAATCTCTCAGCAAACGCAAACCCGATTCCTGCTGCCCCGCCCGTAATAAGTATTTTAAAAATCACTGTAGATACAGATTAGATATCTAAGTATTACTACATTTTTTCAGTATTAATGCCTCAACTTAGCTGGAAAGAAAAAAAAACCGAAACATTAATTAAACTGTCTCGGTTAAATGTTCAGCTCAATAGTTAGAGTATGAGAACTATCATCAAATTAATATCCCAATTTTTTATCAACCACATTGAGCATTGGTTTTCCTTCTATAAACAGTTTAAGATTGGTGATAAATAGATTCATATTACGCTCGACATTCTTGGGAGAATAGTAAGCATTATGCGGTGATACAATGACATTGTCAAGCGTCCAAAATGGATGATCCTTTGGCAGCGGCTCTACATCAAATACATCGAGCGCTGCTCCTGCTATGTGGTTACTGTTCAAGCATTCAACTAGATTCTTTTCGACAATCGTATTTCCACGGCCGACATTAATTAAGTAACTGCCTTTCTTCATTTGTTTCAATCGATGTTTATTTAAGAAATCCCGGGTTTCTTTCGTGGATGGGAGTGCAAGTACGAGAAAATCGGATCTACCTAAGACTTTATCAACCTGATCCATTCCAACCACTATATCTGCGGGATCGTTTTCGTCTTTTCGCTTTTTCGGATTTCTTCGACAGCCAATTACCTTCATTCCTAACCCTTTACATCTTTTGGCGATCTCATATCCGATCTCCCCATAACCTATAATTCCGACCGTCGAGTCTCCTAAATCCTTAATAGGAATCAAACCCCATTTTCTGGTTGGTTCATTCCGAATCATGGTTGGGACACCTCTTGCTAAAGAGGTAATCATGGCAATTGTATGCTCTGCGATTGGGATGGATGTACAGCCTTTCGTATTGGTGACAATGACATCACATTCCTTCACTTCGTTCGTCAACATCGCTTCCAATCCCACACTTTGAGAATGAATCCATTGTAAATTGGGAGTTTTTTCAAGGATTTTGAGCTTGTCACGCATTCCTAAGGTAAAAATAACGTTGCATTTAGATATGTCATAACTCGGCTCCGGTTCAGGTTCACCAGGCAGCCAGGGTTCAACTATGACGGTTGAACAAATCTTTCTAAGTTTCTCTAAATATTCCATTGGGATATTATGTCTAATATAGACAAAGGGAGCTTCTTTCTTTGTCAAGACAGTCATCAATTAAACCTCCTTTAGAACACTACAATTCTTTTTATTTTCAAAATAAGATTCAGCAATCCGTTTTACCGCTCTTCTAATTTGCTCTTCATCACAGAAAGTAAAGCACAAACGTATATGATTGTGTTGATGATTCTCTGTGTAAAAATGAACACCATCAATATAGTTAACACCTTTTTTTAGAGAATCAATGAAAAATTGGCTCGTGTCGATTTCAGGATGAAAGGTGAGCCATAAAAAGAAACCGCCATCCGGAACGATATAAGATACCTCATCCCCAAAGTATTCAGCAATCGCAAGGACCATTGCATCCTTTCTCATTTTATAAATAGAATTCAATTTCTTCACATGAGCATCAAAATCAATCTCTGATAAAAAATTCGAGATGATCTCCTGCACAAATACACTTGTCGACCCATCTGACTTTAACATTCTCATTTTATTTATGACGTGCTCTCCAGCTATCGCCCACCCCATTCGAATTCCAGGGGCAATGATTTTCGAGAACGTACTCAGATAAATCACACGCTCAGGTCCAAAGGAATAAATGGAAGGTATATATTTTCCTGTAAAACTTAATTCTACATAAGCATCATCTTCTAGTATATAAAAGTTGTATTCATAGGCTAGTTCGGCCAATTTCTTTCTTCTTTCTAAAGAGAGGTTAATCCCGCCTGGGTTGTGATAGTTTGGCATGACATAAAACATTTTTGGTAACGGCTCGCCACTTGCTCTTGCTTCTTTTAATGCCTGTTCGACCAAATCTACCTTCAACCCATTTTCATCGATAGGGAAAGTACGAAGCTTCGTACCGGCTAATAAGAACTGACGAATCGCACCGAAGAACGAAGGGGCTTCTATCCAAACTTCGTCACCTGGATCGGTTAGCGTTCTGGTTACGATATCCATCCCTTGCATAGAACCAGTTGTCACAATAATATTCGAACTCTCCGTCTTAATGGAACGTAATAAAGAACGTTGTTTAATCCACTCGACTACCTTCCCCGTACCCGTTCCGCCAGTATATTCTAAGGATTCAGGACCTTGTGTTTCTAGAGCCATAACAGATGATTGGGCCAATAGAGCAATATCAAATGATTCACGTGCAGGATACCCAAATGAGAGAGGAATGAGATCAGGATACTTCTCTGCAGTAGCAGCACTTATTAAAGGCAAATCAGGAAACCGTTTTGAAAAAGAAAACTCTTGCAATGTTTGCATAAATCTTATCCCCCTATTGTATCCTAGTATTTTTTTCATTTTTCGATAGATTCGTGAGCCATTCGTTCTTCCCTATTAATCTCACCCCTCTTATACTGTAAGTACAAATTATTGTGGAATAAGCTCTAAAAGAAGAGTTTCAAACGCTTTTTGAAGCTGTGTGGTGTAATAGCCTGGCATTCCATCTCCAATTAGCTGCTCGTCGATTTCAATGACTGGGCACACCTCGAGCCCCGTATTGGTAATGAACACTTCATCCATTTCCATTAACGCCTCTTTTGTAAAGGGTGTTTCCACTAACGTTAAATTCGTAGATTCCATTAAACGAACCACCACTTGCCGGGTAATTCCATTTAAGATAAATTGATTGG
Source organism: Neobacillus niacini (assembly GCF_030817595.1). GTDB lineage: Bacteria > Bacillota > Bacilli > Bacillales > Cytobacillaceae > Neobacillus > Neobacillus niacini_G. The sequence continues at coordinate 6,657,530 of NZ_JAUSZN010000001.1, read as the reverse complement.
TCGGATGGGTAAAACACTCCTGCCCACGAATAGCAAATACATTGGAGCTGCTTGCTTCTGTCACAATATCTCCTCGGACTAGAATGGCTTCACTTGCTCCTTGTTCCACCGCTTTTTGCTTGGCTAGAACATTCCCTAACAAATTCAAACTCTTAATATCCACACGTAACCAGCGAATATCCTCCGTCGTGATGGCTTTAATACCATTCCTAATTTGTTCTAGCGGCCGCTCCATTTCACGAACATAAGCCGTTAAAACGGGGTCTGCATTTTCAGGGAAATGGTGTTTTCTTGGCGATACACCACGAGTGATTTGTATGTATACCGACCCATTTAAGACACCACTTTCCTTCATTAATAGATGGATATTTTTCTGCAAAACCTCCATCCCTTTCGGCAGAGGAATCATCAGTTCTTTCGCACTACGTACGAGTCTTTCCAGATGCGCTTCCCATTCAAATAACAACCCATCATAAATGCGAATCATTTCGTAAATTCCGTCACCAAATTGATATCCCCGATCCTCAATATCAACCATGACATTTTCTCTCGAAATAATTTCATCATTAAGCAGAATATTCATTTTTCGACTCCTTTTCTCCAAGTTTCCAGGATTGCCCATGACGGACAGTGACTAATAGAAAAATAAATAAGCAGAAACATATACATAGAGAACTAATAAAAGGTCCCGTTGGATGAATGGAGAAAATCCAGCCGGCTAGTAAGGGGCCAACACTACGTCCAAAGCTATCAACGGCTTGCTGAAAACCAATTACTGTTCCCTGTCCAAGCGTATTTTGCTTTGACAGCATGGTAAGTAAGGTGGGTTTCACAAGCGACTGTCCTGCACCTACCAGGGCACAGCCTAAATAGACTCCCCAAATATTGAATGAAAAAACGATACAGGCATATCCAGTTGCTTCAATAAATACTCCTGACTTTGCGATATTTTCCTCTCGATATTTTTGATAAATCCAAGACATGATAAACATTTGAATCACAACAGCTGCAAAAGATTGAGAACTAAAGGCAAACCCCGTCTGTGTAGCAGAGGATTCAAATTTCTCAATCATGAAATAGCCGAGTATCCCAAATAAACTGGATACAGAAACCGCAAGACCGAATGTTATGAAGAGCAGCCCGCGATAGCCTGGTTTCACTATGGTGGCTAAAGATGTCCCAAAGGAAGGTATGTTTGCCTTAGAATTTTTGTTTGCAGATTCCTTCACAAAAATGAAAACAAAAGGAATCGTCACGATACTTAACAATCCTGCCACAATAAACGGGACATGAATTCCTAAAGGGGCAAAGACTCCTCCTACAACAGGGCCGAAAAGAAATCCTAATGCATTAGCCGCCGTTATTTTCGCTACAGCCGGTGCACGTTTCTCCTTGTCATGACCGTCAATCACCAACGCAAGTGCTGCTGGCTGGGTGCCGCTGGAAACAATCGCCCCAATTACACGAATAAGAAGAAGCTGGCTATAGTTATTGGCTAGAATCATCAAAAGGAATGCAACCCCAAATCCAAAGAGACCAAAGATTAAAACGGGTTTTCTGCCAATCCGATCGATTAGCCTGCCCCAAAAAGGGAGGACAATAAATTGAGATAACGCCCAGCCGGTAATCAGGCTTCCCATTTGAAGCGAGTTCAGTCCTATTCTTTCAGCTAAAAATGGCAAGGCAGGTAGGACCACGCCGTAACCAGTCATCGATAAAAACATGATAAAAGCCAATAAATAAAAGGACTTATTTGACATTTTGAGTTTCCTTCCCGATAGCTGCAAACCGACTTTGTTTAGCACAGGATCCTTTATGAACGGGCACTACATTGCCTCTCTAGTTACCGCTAATCCCTAAGATAGATAGCTAAACTAAATGACAGGCTGCTTGATGTTTTGCTCCAATTTCTTTCATGACCGGCTCTTCGACTTTACATCTTTCCATCTTAAATGGACAACGAGTATGGAAGCGGCAGCCCTTTGGCGGATTGAGAGGAGTAGGCAATTCTCCTTCTAAAATAATCCGTTCCAATCGATCCTTCTGATGAATCATCGGCCTTGCCGATAACAATGCTTGTGTATACGGATGTGCCGGACGATCAAAAAGCTCCGATGTTTCGGCAATTTCGACCAGCTTTCCAAGATACATCACACCCACACGATCAGAAATATGGTTAATCACACTTAAATCATGAGAGATAAAGAGATAGGTTAAGGAAAATTCCTTCTGCAGATCCTTAAACAAATTAATGACCTGAGCCTGCACCGAAACATCAAGTGCTGAGACCGGTTCATCACAAATCACTAATTTTGGATTCAAGGCTAACGCTTTTGCAATCCCAATCCGCTGCCTTTGCCCCCCAGAAAATTCATGAGGAAAGCGATTCTTCACTTTCTGAGAAAGTCCAACCTTATCCATCAAAAACTCTACTCTCTTTTCCCTTTCTGCTTTTGTGTCTATATTATGAATGTACAAAGGTTCACTAATGATTTCACGAACGGTCATCCTTGGGTGCAAGGAGGCATAGGGATCCTGAAAAACAATCTGCATGTCTCTTCTTGTATTCTTTAATTCCTCACCCGAAAGCTTCAGGATGTCTTTTCCTTCGAAAAGAACCGTACCTTCCGTTGGTTCGATTAACCTTAATAGCGAACGTCCCGTTGTACTTTTCCCGCATCCAGATTCCCCAACAAGAGCAAGTGTCTCTCCAGAATAGATGCTAAAATTCACATCATCTACCGCTTTTACGACGGGTCGATCCTCCCTTTTTAAACGACTCATGATTCCTTGGTTGACTGGAAAATATTTTTTTAAATGTTTTATTTCCATAAGAGTCTTTGTTGCTACTGCAGTTTCCACGGTTCTCCACTCCCCTCGAAAAATTCATTGTAACGCCAGCAGCTCACTCTCCTGCCTTCGGCCGCTTCCATTAATGGAGGTTCCTCAGCGCTGCATCGTTCTTCTGCAAATGGACAGCGATCATAAAAGACACAGCCCGATTTGATTTCACCTGCTAATGGGACAACACCTGGAATTGAATAAATCCGTTCACCCTTTTCTTCTATAGAATTGACTGATTTCAATAATCCCTGTGTATAGGGATGCAGCGGCTTGGCGAACAGTTCCTCCTTCGTTGCCTCCTCCATTATTTTTCCGGCGTACATCACTAAAACTCTTTGGCAATGGTTTGCAACTACCCCTAAATCATGAGTAACCAGGATCATGGACATATCCATTTTTTTAATTAACGAGGATAGCAAATCAAGAATCTGAGCTTGGATGGTTACATCTAAAGCCGTTGTCGGTTCATCTGCAATCAATAACCCTGGCTGGCAGCAAATGCCCATGGCGATCATAATCCGCTGCCTCATTCCTCCAGATAGTTCATGGGGATAAGCACGCATTCGATTAGCAGCTGATGGGATTCCAACAGTCTCCAGCATTTCAATCGCTATTTTCCGAGCTTCCTTCTTACTAACGGATTGATGCGCTAGAATTTGTTCGGTAATTTGGCTCCCGATGGTAATCAAAGGGTTCAAGGCTGTCATTGGCTCTTGAAAAATCATCGCGATTTCATTTCCGCGAATGTTTCGCCAATCCTTACTTCGATGGTTTAACAAATTATCACCGTTCCAGAGAATTTCACCTTGTGTGGCAATGAGTCCCTTATTTTTCAACAACCCCATGATGGCGAGCGAGGTCATGCTTTTCCCGCAGCCTGACTCTCCAACAATCCCAAGACTTTCTCCCTTTTTTAGTGAAAAATCAATCCCTCTAATCACTTCGGTAATTTCATCATTTTTACTAAATCCCACTCTCAAATCACGCACATCGAGAAGAGTACTCATCTTTCATGTCCTCCTTCTTTGTCTATCTGGACGATTTCATTTTAGGATCAAAATAATCACGTAGTGCATCTCCACACAAATTGATACCTAGTATAGTTATAAACATCACGATACCTGGAACGAATAAATACCAAGGGGCTAAAAACATGTAATCCTTCCCCTGATTGACCATCGATCCCCAGCTTGGATCGGGTGCTTGAACACCTAATCCCAAGAAGCTTAAACTCGCTTCCGACAAAATCGTCGAGGCCATTCCCAGGGTTGCGATAACAGCCATATTTCCGTAGCAGTTTGGCAGAATGTAGCGAAAGAGAATTCGAAATACATTTGCGCCTAATGCATGCCCACCTTCTACAAACTCTCTTTCCTTTAAAGAAAGAGTTTGCGAACGGACAAGTCGGCACATTTCAGGCCAGCTTACTAAGCCTAGGGCAAGGATAAGATTAATAATACTAGGCCCTAAAGCGGCCATAATCGCAATCGCGAATAAAAGCCCCGGGAAACTAAAAATGATATTCGTTATCGCCATGATAACCTTATCGGTTTTTCCTCCAAAATAACCGGCAAATAGCCCTAACAGTCCTCCGATGACAACTGAAATAATTTGGACAACAACGGCGATGATGAGCGATATTTGCCCGCCATATAAAACTCTGGTGAAAATATCACGGCCTAAATGGTCTGTTCCAAACCAGTGTGTCGAAGAAGGTGCCTGTAATACAGCTGTTAAATCATTGACGTTAGGATTATAAGGTGTTAGAAAAGGGACGGCGATGGTCCCAAGTACTAATGCACCAGCTGCCCCCATTCCTAGCATCGAAAAGGAAAATTTCATCTTTCGCCTTTTCGTTTTCTTCCTAGGTAATACTAGATCCGACTGGATAACCGTTGATTCCACTGTTTCCATTTTGTCATCCCCTTTTTACTTAGTTTCTTCCCTTATGCTTCTACTCGAATTCTTGGGTCAATCAATCGGCAGCAGATGTCTGTTAGTAAATTTACGACTAAGAATACCGTTGCAATAAAAACGACACAGCCCTGAACAGTCGGAAGATCTCTTTGTAAAATTCCATCAATAAGCAGGCGCCCGATTCCTGGTAAGCCAAATATCGTTTCGGTAATCACGGCACCAGAAAGCAAAAGTCCCATTTGAACACCGATAATCGTCAAGATTGGCGGTAAAGCATTTTTCAATCCATGCTGGATAATGATTTTGAAATGAGATATTCCTTTTGAATAAGCAGTCGTCATATAGTCCATTTTTAAAATATCGATCATGGAAGACCTTGTAATACGAGCAATGACTCCACTTACAGCCAATCCAAGCGTGACGGAAGGTAAAATGAGATATTTTAACTCACCAGCTGCATACCCTGAAGCAGGTAACAGCTGGAATTGAACAGCAAATACATACATGAGCATCAGTCCCAAAAAGAAGGAAGGGACTGAAACTCCTGCAATGGAAAAGGAACTGACCATGGAATCAATCCAAGATCCACGATAAAGAGCACCGACAATTCCGAGAGTAATTCCGACGATAATTGCCACAAATAATCCTAATAATGTAATTTGAAAGGTAACGGGAATTCGCTCCATCAGCAATTCCGTCACAGCACTTCTCGTTTGATAGGAAGTTCCTAAATCTCCTTGAACCAGACCTTGAAGAAAGTGAAAGTATTGAGCATACAGCGGGTCATTAAGACCCCACTGCTCCCTGATTTGTTCTATCACTTGTTTATCCAAGGCCCCTGATCTCGCATCCATTAATTGAGCCACTGGATCTCCCGGGATAATATTCATTAAGATAAAAACAATGAGTGTGATTGCAATCCATATCGGGATGGCTTCTACTAATCGCTTAACACCGTATGAAATCATAGAATCAACCTCCTTCTATTATTTAAGTGATTCGTCAATCCACACTTTCGTCAAATCCTGAAAATCGATATCCGTTGGTACTGGCTCTAAACCCTTTACCCATGGCTGATGAACAATTACTGCTTTGTTGTAGTTGAAGAACCACCATGGAGCATCTTTCATTACGATTTCCTCCGCTTCTCTTGCAAGGCTGATCATTTCCTGATCATCAGTCGTTTGAAGAGCTTTATCCAGTACAACATCAACCTCTGGATTTTCGTAATTACTTGTATTTCCTGAAGCTCCCTTATTTTTACTGTGGAAATATCGAGCTAGGAACTCAACTGGATGAGTGTATCCACCATTTGAAGACATGGCAGTTGAGTAATCTCCGTTATTTAAACGATCTGTCAACGTTGCAAAATCAACTTGTTCTGTTTCAACCTTGATTCCAACCTCTCCCAAAAATCCACTTAATGCCTCAACTGCAGGCAATCCAAATGCAGGGTGGGAAGTAGTTAAAATTGGTAACGTAAATCCATCTTCATATCCAGCTTCTTTTAATAATTCTTTTGCCTTCTCAGGATCATATTCATAACTCGTTACATTCTCGTTATATCCTTTGATAGACGCTGGAAGTGCTCCTTCCGCTGAATAAGCTTTATCCTGAAGGACGGTTTTAATAATCGTTTCACGGTCAATCGCATGGTTGATGGCTTCACGAACAAGAACATCTTGCCATGGTCCTTCTTTTTCAAGATTAAACTTTAAGTTACGCGTAAATAATTCCGGCACTTCTACAATCGAGTTTTTATAAGTAGGGTCACTCTTATATCTTTGGTATTGCGCATCCCCAAGTAACATCATATCCAGCTGTTTTGAAGCAAAAGAGTTATCACGGGCAGTTTGATCACCCATAATCTTGTAAACTACTTTTTCTAAGTATGGTTTACCTGCATGGTAGTCTTCATATCCTTCAAGGACAATTTCACTGTCTCGAATCCAGCTTGAAAATTTAAATGGTCCAGCTCCTACAGGCTCTTGTCCAAACTTATCTCCTTTTTCTTCCACTACTTCTTTCGGTACTGCTGCGGTAAAAGGAAGAGACATATTGTTAAGGAACGTATTATCTGGTTTTGAGATTGTGATTTCTAAATTGTAGTCATCTACGACCTTAATGCCACTTACTTCCGTTGCTGCCCCACTCATAAATTCCTGACTTCCTACTATCGCGAGTAAGCTTCCTGCATTAGGAGAAGCACTCTTTGGATTAAGGACTCGCTCCATCGTATATTTAAAGTCCTCAGCCTTAACTTCTCTTCCATTATGGAATTTGACTCCTTTCTTTAATGTAAAAGAATAAACCGTACCGTCGCTGCTCACTTCCCACTTTTCAGCATTGGCTGCCACAAACTCTCCTTTTGCAGCATCATAACGAATGAGAGGTTCAAAAATATTCCAAGTAACCATGGAAGTATTGGTTCCGTGTGTACGTAACATTGGGTCCAGGTTTTGTGGATCACCATATATGGCTGCTCTAACTAACGTACCGCCATACACCGGTTCTGAACTAGTTTCAGAGGTTTTGGTTACAGTAGACTCTGAGGATGTAGAACTTTTTCCACTACTACAAGCACTTAAAAGAAATACCATTACAATTAGCCCTATTAGAAAACGACTTCTTCTCATCAAGATTCCCCCTGGAAAATATTTTTCTAGAAATACTACTGTGTTTAGTGCTCGTTTCCTTATATGTAAGAACGGAACCACCTCCTTTTTTAGTAAGCACAATTATGTATGGTGTAAAGTGCCTTTACCAACTATCAATGTTACATTTTCTTACATAATTGGTTATATTTTGTTATGTTTTTTTGCTTAATCCGATTATAAGTGGATAATATTTATTAGTAAACAATATTTTTATTATATTAGGAATATTCACTTAATTAGGAACATCTATGAAAAGTGAAGTAAAACGCTTTCTTTCTTAAATTTAAAGGATTTTAAAGCTATTGTAGTACTATTTTTTCTTTGAAAAATTCCGCGTTAGCTTTCCTAACACGAAACAACCAAAAAAGATAGAAAAGAAATTTTCTAAGCCTAATCTTAGAAAAAAATACCTGACTTATTCTTAGAAAAACAAAAAAAAGCATTCATTGTTGAAGCATCGAAAGGCTCGTTTGATGCAGCATTTTGGCTCCTGATCGGATTTTCCCTCATTTGCACTATTGTTTATTTCATTTTTAATAAAAAAAGTCCCAAGTGAAAATTAATCACCTGGCACTTTTGGATTCGCCACATTAAGTCGGCTACCAAAAAGTATCTTTGCGGTTCTAGTCCGATAATCGTAAACGGATAGCGAGCTAACACCACTTCTATTCTCCTAATTCACCGATTTCCTCAAATTTTCTACTCCAAAGTGAGAACTCTTTCGTGTAAATAGATTTGCATATTTCTATATCATTTTGATAATGGTTCAAAACGGGGAATTGATTTAAAATTGATGAACCTTGAAACACAGATAGAACAATCTTATGTGAACCTTCTATTTTCCTAGCTTGGTTATATAGTTTTTGTAAGTCTTCGGATTTAACATCAGTATACAATTCAATAAAGTCCTTATCCGGATGCTGAAGATGCTGATTAACCAATGAAATAAGTTGCTGATCTTTTAATACATACAGTCCAATCATGACCAATGCATCTTCCAGCATATTTTCTAGTGTTGGAATCCAGGTTATTTTTTGTTGAACCTGCTTGTTCGCAGTAAATTCTTCTGTTGGTGATAGTATCCACGCGGGTCTGCTATTTTCCGATAGATAAAGAGTATGGGATATATTGATGATTCCAATATCATACGAATGCTTCTGTCCAATTAGAATTTGACAGGTAAATGTAGCCATTTTTACATACCTCCCATTATACGATTTGATTTTTCTAAGTTTTTCATATGGCTTTTTATTTTTGAAATATAGTCTTCATTTAGATAACCTTTTGCACCTCGAAGAATTTCATCTTGATACCATTGAGGTGGAGCACTTTCTTCCATTTTGTTTGTTACGACAAAGGTTAGCGCCTGAACTTTCTTTCCGTTACATTCAATCGTTACAAAAGTAGGGCGATATGCTTTAGGTGCGCCTTCACGACCATATAAGTATTCCTTTAATACTTTAACAGGAATTTCATATACTTTTCCTTCTACTCTTCCACCTTCTTCTACAATATCAGCACGACCCATTCCGTCTTCTGTTGATTTCCTTGTAAACCTGAGAGTATAGTTCGTTAATATACCGACTCCACGCATATTTCGGAAGTAATGGCCGAACCCAGCCTCACGAATACGTTTTTGGTCCATGCAGCTTCCATATGCAAAATAAAGAACAGAATCATTCTGCATCAATAAAAGGTTGTGCTCCTTCCAATCACCATTTGGTATGATCCTTTTACCTACATTTACATGACTAGCTACATATATATAAGCAATTGAATGGCCTTTGTCTGTATAAACCGTTTGTTCAATTCTTTCATATAAGTTGTTTGTTCCGCCTACGGTATATCCTTCTAGTTGGTCTAGTCTTTTTAAAGTACTTGCTGAAACTGAGTATAATTCACCATAAATTCGTGAAGTTTGTGATTGTTTCATTGCCGGAAAGCCACATCCTGTGTCATACAGTAATCCATTTGTCCAGCACTGCTCAGCGATGCATGTGGCACCTTTTAATAGGTGGGCATTTACTTCTCCTTTGCGCAACGTTCCATAAACAAAGATTTTAATCATCATTTATCACTCCTTCAATTTTGTTAACTTGAGTATAAACAGAAAAGGTTGGGATTCTCCCAACCTTTAAATTTGTTTTATAATCTTCGTAGGAAAAGCACATCTCCAACGATAACCAATTCCTCTCTTGGAAACTATTATTCCATTATGATCGTCAGGTATGCAGCCCCTTACTTTTCTCCTAAGCCTTGAGATATTGGCTCTAATTGTGCTATCTTCTGGTTGCTCGTCCTCTTCCCAAACATTTAATAGCTCTTCCTTACTAACAAATTTATAATCCCTTTCAATCAAATGCTGAACCACGATGGCACTCATCAATAACGATTAAATCAAAAAAGGAAGGAGGAACTTGCTTGTAAATTTTATCTTCTTCATTAGGTCCTGTTATGGATTGATATAGTCCCGTATATACTTCATAACTTGTATTTATTTTACGGTTTTTTATTTTCGTCATAACCGATTTGAAAGGTTTAAAATCCTGATTCATTGTTTGGTCCACTAGGATATTTCTGTCGGCTAAAAATAAAATTCGTTTAGCCTTTCTTGCCTTCCATAAGCGATAAATAAGCAATGCAAGTAAAGGGTTAATAGGTTGTGGTTTATTCGTTTCTATCATTTGCTCAAGTTTCTTTTCTTCAATCATCACTTTAGCCATGTCATTGGCTAGCGAAAGACGAGCATTGAGTGGGATACACAATTGCTTCATACATTCATTGATTTGTTTGTTAAATTTCTCGAGACGGAGTATGTACCGTTCACACTCGTCACTATCCACGTCCAGTGATAACAGCTTTTGTTCGTTTGTGTATTTCAAATATAAGTTAAACACTAACGTTTTCAACGAAATACTGTCCGCCAGTGTAAAATGGTCATTGAGTTTCGTGAGCTGATTAAATAACTTGGGCATTGGTTTTCTGCTCTTGACATTATCATTTGGTTTAGGTTTGGTAGGATTGGTTACAACTGCTTTTTCCGCCTCTTGTTTAGCTTCTCTTTGTGTTTTTGACAAATTTCTAAGTGAATTGGCTAACAGTTTCTCTTGAGCCATTAATATCATTCCTTTCAAATTCTTACTGCTGGGAAATTAGATTTTCGAGAAGGAACTAGGTCTTGGTCCTCTCATTCCCTCACTAAAAAAAACACCCTCTAGGGGGCTTTGGCATGAAATCAAGTGGTTTCGTTCCCAGTTGAGTGTTACATGATTTACAAAGTGTTATTAAATTATCATCATCCAAACGCAACTCAGGATGTGTGCTACGTGGCTTTATATGATGAACCTCAAGGGGGTTTGTTGTTTCAATATTCCACTTAATTAAACAGCGCTGACAGACTTCACCATCACGTTTAATGATTTTCAATCGTTTCTTTTTCCATGCTGCTGATTTAAGAAATTTAGTTTCCACTGCATTACGCTTATTTTTTTCTCTGTTCCTAATCCGATTTGCTTCTATTTTACATTCACATATAGTAGTATTAGGTACCCTTTTACCGCAGCTACATAATTTCATGAAAGGCATAACACATTCTCCTTTGAATATTAATATTCAATTATTTTACATTCATCAAATACGTCCAGGACACTTGGTTTTCTTCGTGCTTCACGTTTGATTTTTGCCTGTTTAATAACTTCAGCTTTGATTCGAGCAGTTCCGCTTGTTTCAGTGCCATGTTGATCTTGAAATTCTTTCGCTTCAGCTTCATATGGTTCAAAATCTTCAATAAGCACCTTAAAGCGAACTTCAACGTATTTTTTATCTGCCAATTTTTTTACCTCCTAAATAAAATAAGAGCTACCGATTTAATCGGTAACTCCTTGTTATTCGTCTTTGAGTGAATTAATTTCAATACTGAAACCAAATCCATTGTAGCTGGCAGTAATCACTTCGGTGTCGCCATATTTAATGATATTTGAAACAACAACTCTGCCATCATCTTTATATTGAATTGTATCGCTGTAAAAATTAATGCTTAAATTCAGCTTAGTACCAGGAAGGTTGAACCTAGCATCTCCCATAGGACCAATTGAATAAAAATTTTCATCATAAGAGCTTACAATCCAATTGCTTTTAATTTGTTCGGTAGCTGCTTCATAACCTAATTCCTTGTAATAATCATAAGCTTCTTTTAAAGCTGTTTTAACTTTTTCCGATAATAATTGATTAATATAATTTGTCATTATAAATACCTCCATTGTAGTGTCTTAGTGTGTCTACTAGTGTCTAATAGCGTCTAAAATATAAGTACATAACTTGATATACAATCAGGTAGATTTTAATAAAAATATTGGCTTTAATCGAAAACGAAGCCGATAGGCGAAGAACACCGCAACGTCTGAAATGAGCTAGCATTTCTATGCGTTAACTCTCATGAGCTTGCGAATGAGAGTTCAATCATTTTGTTTAAATCGTTTATAATGTCATTGTAGTTATCGTTAACACCGTAATTGTGCTAAACTTATTTGCTCATAAGAGCTCCGCTGGGCCCAGACACAGCCTAGGGCTGGCGACAGACAAGCTGTCCGCCTGAACTTCGCACTACGTGCTCAGTTGTAGTGGAATTTTTACAACAGGCGGACACTAAGCGTCATTAGTATTGATTCTCTTATAGTCACTATAAGGAAGCGGGTTCTAATGTCATTTGCTGTCCGTTGCTAATTTTCTCAACAATCCAAACGGTTTTCTTCTTTTTATTAATGATCTGACGTTTATCAGAAACTATAAACCCATAAGCATTGATAACTTCATTAATAGTCGTTAAATTAGCGAGTCTATTATTCCTTTTAGAAGCTCCAAAATAGTAGCTGATTTTTTCTTCAAAATTACGTTTTTCATCATCAAACAACCTAATGCCTTCCTGCCCCTGTAGATATGGAACTAATTCATCTGTTATACGTTTTTTATATTCCATCTTGTTTTCCTCAGAAGCAATATACTTATTTCTCCAATGGATTATAGCAGGTCTATTGAATAATTCTTTGACCAGCTTTTGATAATTTTTGACAATGCTTTGGAGTTCATCAGTAGATAAAGCACCATCGTCTATATCCACTAAGTATTTGCATACCAATGGGGAAATGTAATCCAACTGATAGCTTAGTAACTTGGCATATTCTTCACTTTGAATAAGCCTTTTTTCTATCTTTAAATTCTCGGATTCTTCCCTATTTACATCATCATTAAAAAAGTAATCAACAGCCATTGACTCAGCTAATATTTGGATTTCTTCATCTGACTTGTTTTCGTTGCCAGGGAAGACCCTTAAACCATTTTTAAATTTTTCAATATTTTTATCTCGATAATTTCTGAACCTTCTAATAAAACCAACCTGAGCTATTATTAAGTCGTAAAAATTATCTAAAACAGGTTTGTTTTCAGTAGAAAGCCATACAGTTAGGCGGTCATTAGGATTTTTAATATCAAATCGTTTACGCCCAACCATCTGTTGAATCTGAACATGGTCATACTGATTCAACAGGATAATATGTTTAAAATCTGGGTCAATGATGTCGATACCATTATCAATAGCTTTATTTGCTAATGCGATTTGAGTATCAAACCTTTTTATTGGCAACCAGTTGTCCAACTTTAGCAGCCATTTGAGGTATTTTTAAACCATTAAATCTGCCATCATCAGTTTTTACCCATACGGAATGATAAAACTCTATTTTGTAGCCTTTTTGCCGATATTTATGGCACATTTTTGCAATCATTACTCTGGAAGTCATATCTGCAACAAATACCATTATCTTTTCGTTTTTATCAATTCCCTTAATGATTTGTTTAAGATCCTTATTAGTACAGATGAAGTCCATTCGGTCATTAAACCCAAGCACATTTCTGTAATCCAGTTCCTTGTAAGTTAAACCTTTATTATTGAAGTACTTTATAATTTGCTGTGGTGTAGCGGTAAAGAAAATAACTGGTTTTCTATCAGATACTTCAAGAATTTTATCCATGATTGTACCTGTGGTACCATTCCAAGCGTCTGCAATAAAGTAATGGGCTTCATCACATAGGATTATTTCTGCTTCATCTATCGCTAAAAGCATTTCATCATGAGCAGACAACTTTTGATAACTGGCTACAGTTACGCCTTTAGCTCTAAAAATCCCCATTTCTTCACAAGCTTTTTCAACATCATCATTAAACTTCAAAACAACGGCAGTTCGATTAGCCATTACTAAAATTTTCTTACCGGCTAATTCATGATACTTTCCTTTACCGAAGCCATAGTTTTCATTTTCAAAATGGGGTTTGATAATGTCTTCAATAATGAAGGTGGATTTTCCAGTTCCTGTAGGTGAAACAATTAGTGTAAATCCTTCCTTGTTGTCCAACATCAATTTCAAATCAGCTTTGGTTAATATTTCCGTAATGTAGTTAAATTTTTTCTCCATTTCTGTTCTCCCTTTTAGGACAATAAACAGCATTAAGTTGAATTCTCTTATAGTGCTGGTAAAAAGTTGATTGTAATGCCGTTTACTGTCCTCGAAATTTAAATTTTTTGTCTTGTTCATGACACCGCTATTATATTGAGAAGGTTTTCAAATGTAAGGCAAGTGGGAGAAAGAATTTTCAAATTGAAAAAATCCGCTTGGCTCAAGGGCTGGAAAATTTTTCTGGACGGCATTTTTTTGCCGTCTTACAATATAGTAAATACCTAATATTAGGAGCTGATAGAATGGAAATTTACCGTGTGAAAAGTGGCATAAGAGTATTAATGCGAGCGTTTTTTGATGAAGAGCACAAAGATGGGGTTATAGCTTTAGCAACAATGGAATTGTTTTTCGATTTAGGACTTTTTAATAATAATGAAGTAGTTGCAAAAGCGATTGAAGAACTGGGAGCTTTTGCCTTGCTGAAGAAAATGAGCCTATTCGACACAATGAAAGCTAGAACTATTGAAAAATTGTTGAAGGGTTATTAAATAAATTGTGTTTACCTGTGGCAGATCCACGGACAATTATTAAAGGAGTGTGAATAGTATGGAAATGGATTTTACGAGAACTGGAATTAAAGTAGGATTGGAATTGTATCTAAATGCTGAGGAAGACTCCATTGTAACCGAGCATTTTGAATTAATGTACAGCTCTGGGTTAATGAATGATGTTGACCACGTTTTAAGTGTTATGGAAGTGGAAGAAGCTTACATTTTATTTCCGTTTATAGTCAAATTGATGAATACTCAAATAATAAAGCTGAAAGAAAATTTACGGAATGTAAAAATACCTGGCATGATTTAGGAGTGGTTGATAATGGGATTGAAGCTGATCTATAAAAAATCAATGGCTCTTGAACTTATCCGAATGGGAAATGACTTGGAATATACCAGTAAAAACCGAGAAAATCCGAAATATCAAGTTTACTTTTTCGAGCATACAGAAAAGCTAAATCAAGATATTGCAATACTTCAAGTGCGATTGGAAAAGGAGCGTGGAATATATGGAACTTTCAAAAGTGGGAACAGTAGTCAATAACACCATGATTGAAGCTTTGATTAATTTATTGATAGCTAAAGAGGTCATTACAATTGAAGAAATGACAGAAGCTATTGAGATTCAATTGGAGAAGCGTTCCTAATAGGAGCGTTTTTCTTTTATCATAAAAAAAGCCACCGAATTGAATGTTCGGTGTCCTTCGGAGATTGGTTATTTTTTTACTTCTATCAATTTTCTATAAGCTTTGAACTTATTCATACTATCTTTAAGTTTGAAAGTATCTGCCTTATTTTCAGTATCCTCGATATCTAAAACATCATATTTCAAAATTAATTCCTTAAATTTTCGATTCTCCGAATAAAGAGAATTAATAAGGATTAACTCAAACTCAGCATTAGACCATTGAGCTCGTAACATACCAAAGTAATATCTCCTATCTCCGATAATTGTTTCACGTCCATATTTTTCCAAAATTTCTTTTTGTTCATTTTCATCATTTGCTACATTATTTACTATAAATTTAACTATTCGATAGTTAAATCTCATGTAATGTCCAATTTGATTGCCATATAATTCATGAAATGTTTTATAGACTTCATCTAACCCCTCTTGATTAATAGTGTCAACATTACTAAAAATCTTTTCATTATATTCCTTTTTTTGGATAGGGTTATCTAACCAATTTTTCAAACCTTTTTCAGGATTTTCACTTAAAAATAGTGTTTTCGCATAGTTTTCTTCAAAAACATACTTTAATATTGAAAACGCCTCTCGCCCTGAAAATGTATCTCTGTATGGCTTAACTTGAATATTATTAACAATTTGATGATGATACTAAAAAAAGCATTGTCGATCTGCTGGACTTTAGCTGTTAAATTTCCTGTTTTAAATTCTTCTCGAGTTAATGAAAGTTCTTTTCGCTGTAAAGCTAATTCTTTGCTTTGAATAGCAATAGTATGTATTACAAACAAAATGCTAGCTAAAGAAAGGAGCCCTACAGTTGTTCCACCAAAGAAATCCCCTACTGTACCTAATTCATCAATTTCTGTAACAGTGAAATTTGTTTTTGATAACGCCATAATTATGAATGGATTTAATATAGCACCAACAATTACTATTCCTCCAGCTATGAGCCAACCATTTGTTAACTTTTTGTCATTTTCCTCCAAAATATTCCCCCCCAACATACGTAACCCTTCGATTAAGCTAAAATTCCTTTTTGTTCCATTATATCAATTTTATAAATTATATTAATAAAAACTTTTTCTGAATTCACCTTACAATTTTAAAAACGTCAATATAATAACTTTGTAATCAATAACAAACAACAAATCGGAGGAAAATTTAAATGAAAAAAATTGAACTATCATATGAAGGAACTGTATTCAACAAAATCGCTGGAAATGAAAAGAAAGCGATGTATTACAACGTGGAGCTAAACAATTTACTTATTGTTACAACTGACGAGAAAGCAGAAGAAGAAAAAGCGATGTCCATGTCTTATACTGAATTGTACCAAAATGGAGAGCTTGACGAAGATGAAATTGAAGGTCTTGAATTTGACGAAAACGGTAATGTTATCATCAGCTTAGATGGTGAAGATTTCAATGATATTATCGAAGATGCTATTGGTTTTATTGTCGGAGACCGTTGGGACAATTTGTGTGAAGCAGCTGAATACACTACTAATACAACAATATTAATTCATAAACCATACCACACAACAACGGATTATATCATTAATTATGACTTAAATCCGAGTAAATTGAAAACACTGTCTGTCGCTGAAGCAATCAAAGATTTTGAACAATCACTGCCTGAATTGATTGGATACAAAACAATCGAAGTTATGAAAGGCAAAGCTTATCGTTACGGTGAAATTCCTGAAGAAGTTTTTGAAACTCATTTTGAATAATCAACTAAACCACAGCTTTGACGAGCTTGTGGTTTTATTTTTGCTCCTAATAGGAAAACAAAGCTATGCCAAAATTAACGCGTAGCATTCGTTTACTGTTGATCTTCACGTTGCCACTCCTTTGTGGAAGGTCGGCACCAAATACCGACCTTAAAATTGAATATTAAGATTCAAGAATTATGTCTGTGTGAAACACGACACACTTCAATTATTTAACCAATCATAATACGGTAATTCTCCACTGCTGCTAAACTCAATGTTTCCGTTTTTCATATCGACTTTATGAGCCATGTTTTTAATTGAAGCGTAAGCATATCCCCTAATCTTATTTGCTGGTACTCTGTCGTAGGTACAATCTTCAATCTTTTCATTAACGAATGTTTCAATGAGCGTTAACCATGATTGTTTACTCCATCTGCTCGGTGCAAATTCGGTGTAAAATTCATTACAGGCACTGATTAATGCAATTTTAAATTTATTAGCGTTTAAAAATTTGTCAATGCCTTGTAAATTAACAATGTTTCTTTTATCTTTATTTTGTTTTTCTTTGTTTGTTATTAATTCTATTTCTTTTAATAGTTGAGTGTTTTCAACATTTGAATTTGAACAATTGATTTTGCACTGTTCAAAATCGGCAACACAAGAATCTTTACAAGAAGTACATTCCTCTTTTTCTTTACTTTTGGGTTGCTGATTTTCAGCAATTGAAACACCTAGTAAATGTGTAAAACTTTCGGTTATAGCGGTTATTTTAAATTTTCTTTGATTTATTTCTTCAATCATATTTAAAACGTGACTATCGTCAAAAGCTACGTCACTGACGTTGTAATAATACAAAGTCTTTTTTCCATCTCGATATTGAATTGTGACCCAATACTTTTTCGCTTCCAATTCCTTTATTGCATTGGTTATTGGGCCTCGTCCGAACTTGCTGTACAATTGCATTTTGCTGATTACCCATGTATCTGGTAGCGACATTAAGTGAGCGATTAAACCGATGCTCCTAATGTCTTCAAGTTGTTGAAGTGCTCCGTTATGGATCTGAGCATAATCACTTGTTTTCCTTCTTTTAATAATTCCGTTCATTATGAAATTCTCCCTTTTTACTTCATTAAGCAAACTTGCTATAATGAAGTTAGATTTTTTGTGAAACGTTCCCCGACAGTTTGCCGACCTAAGGGAACGTTTCTTTTTGTTTTTAAACTTTTCAATAATAACACACGTCAATTTATTTCTAAATCTAAAAAATATTATTTAAGGCTCCGTATTGCTTATGGCTTTCGGCTACGTCTTTTGACCAAAGATTTACATATTTCTTTGTAATTTCTAACGAAGTATGACCAAGCAATTGTTGTAAGTGAAAAGCGTTGCCACCATTTTGAATGAAAAATTTAGCTGATGAATGTCTGAATGTATGAGCTGAAACACGAACATTTGTAATTCCAGATAGTTTGGCGTAATGCTCAATCCTGTTTTGAATGCTCCGTTTTTTGAGTTCGTCTCCATCGACATTGATGAAAAGTTTATCAGTGTGACAATTGCCACGAATTTTAATCCAAATATCCATTTGTTCCTTCAATTTCTTGCTCATAGGAACTACACGCTCAAAGAATGTTTTGGTTTCCCTTATAATGATCTCATGTTCCTTTACGTCTGTAAGTTCGATATTGACCAGCTCATTGAGTCGAATTGCAGTATCAAGCATTAACAACATAATGGTGTAATCACGAATGCCAACAAAAGTACGTTTGTTACAAAGCGAAAATAATAGTTTTACCTGCTCCTTAGAGAATGATGGCACAACTTCTTTGCGCTGTTTTAAAAGTTTTACGTTAGCCATAGGATTTTTTTTGATATGTTTATTGGTATACAAAAAGTTGAAAAAACATCGTAGTGCTCGTAGCTTTGTGTTTATGGTTGTTATTTTCAATCCCCTTTCTTGCATATCCAAAATCATTAATTTAATGTCACGTTCAATCATGTTGACTAATGGCTGGTCTTTTGATTGTAAATTTTCTCGATAGTATTTGATGGTATGGGGGCGTAAATTTTTAAGATGGCATTCTTCGTAAAACAATTTTAGTGCTTCTTCGTCAGTTGTGACGAATGTTGTCTTGGTGGAAATTCGTAATTCATCATCTGAAAGCTGACTCCTTCTTTTACTCACTGCACACTACCTCCGCACACTTTTTGTGGATATTTTGTCGTGTGAAATAAACACAAAAAAGACTTCATGCAATTAAGCATGAAGCCTTGGTAATACTGCTTTGTTAGGATACCGGTGGTCGGGGTCGAACCGACACTCCAGAGGAACACGATTTTGAGTCGTGCGCGTCTGCCAATTCCGCCACACCGGCAAATCGTTGGCAGGGGTAGTAGGAATTGAACCCACACCAAAGGTTTTGGAGACCTTCGTTCTACCTTTAAACTATACCCCTATAAAAAAGTGAAATAACTATCATAAAATAACTTGGTGGAGGGGGACGGATTCGAACCGCCGAACCCGGAGGGAGCGGATTTACAGTCCGCCGCGTTTAGCCACTTCGCTACCCCTCCACATTGGAGAAATCAATAATATGAAATTTATGGAGGAGGAAGAGGGATTCGAACCCCCGCGCGGTTTGACCCGCCTGTCGGTTTTCAAGACCGATCCCTTCAGCCAGACTTGGGTATTCCTCCGAATGAAAAATTTGGTAGCGGCGGAGGGGATCGAACCCCCGACCTTACGGGTATGAACCGTACGCTCTAGCCAGCTGAGCTACACCGCCAAATTTTTTAAATTATACACCTATGCTTACAAAAGTATACTTTGGTGGAGCCTAGCGGGATCGAACCGCTGACCTCCTGCGTGCAAAGCAGGCGCTCTCCCAGCTGAGCTAAGGCCCCAAAAATTGTGCTTGATGGTCGGGAAGACAGGATTCGAACCTGCGACCCCTTGGTCCCAAACCAAGTGCTCTACCAAGCTGAGCTACTTCCCGATAAAATATGGCGCGCCCGAAAGGAGTCGAACCCATAACCTTCTGATCCGTAGTCAGACGCTCTATCCAATTGAGCTACGGGCGCAATTTATACTATAACTTCTATTCTGGAAATGGTGCCGAGGACCGGAATCGAACCGGTACGGTAGTCACCTACCGCAGGATTTTAAGTCCTGTGCGTCTGCCAATTCCGCCACCCCGGCAACATTGGAGCGGAAGACGGGATTCGAACCCGCGACCCCCACCTTGGCAAGGTGGTGTTCTACCACTGAACTACTTCCGCATTTTTTTATGATAATTTTATTTTAATTCGTTTTGGTTATTTTCTAACGAAAATAATTTTGGTGCGGGTGAAGGGAGTCGAACCCCCACGCCTTGCGGCGCCAGATCCTAAGTCTGGTGCGTCTGCCAATTCCGCCACACCCGCATGTAATATCGCCTTCTAGAAAAACGAACTAGAAAACTAAGTTGCTAACTTCGCTACGTCGTAGCAGCGACATTGATAATCTTACAACGGATTGCGACAAAAATCAACACTAAATTTTAAAGTTTTTTTTGAAACGCAAAAAGTACTGATATTATTCCACAATATATATTATCACCATACCTACACTATGCTGAGGTTATAATAAAAAAATAAAAATGGTTTAGAACGTTTTTAATGGGTAAAAATACAATATAATTCATTCCCCAAAAAAGGAGATGATGCGATCTTGAGTTACAATCAGAAGAAAGACGTCGAAAAAATGCCCGCAAATCATGTGGATCAAGAAGAAACCATACCTAATAGTGAGAAGTCACCTGAATTTGATGTATTCGGAACTGCTCTAAATGACCTGCACAGTCCTTTTGAATTTTAAAAAACCCAGTGTATCAAAGAGACTGATCTCTTTAATACACTGGGTTTTTTACTTACGTTTTAACGCCTTCAAAATAATCGCTTCCCCATTAAATGAAATAATTTTTTCATCCTGTATGAGTATTCTAAATTTATCTTTAATCTTATCGGAAGATTCAAGAATAAATTTAGTCAAATGAATTTTTTCTGATTCCGGAAGCTTCATATTTGCACACCACGATTCAAATTGAAACGTCTTCTCAAAACGATGCCATTCAAAAACTTCTAAATCACTATCCTCAAGTTTTTGAATCCATTCTGATTTTTTCCACGCACGGAAATGACTATAATCACGTATTTTCTCTATCGTATTGTAAAATTCATCATATTCTTTCCATTCAGGTACAACATTATCATCCAATAAAAATTGACCGCCCGGCTTCAATACTCGATATACTTCCTTTATGAATAAATCCACATTAGGAAAATGATGTGGCGCAATCCTGCAGGTAACAATCTCAAACGATTCATCGGTAAAAGGGAGCTGCTCTGCGTCACCTTGAACAAATTCCACATTTTGATGACCGTTTTCTGTAATAAAACTCTCAGCCGCTGTCAACATTTCTCCGGTAAGGTCAACCGCTGTCACTTTTTTAACTAAAGGTGCAAACGCATTGGCAGTATGCCCACCGCCTGTGGCTATATCGAGCAGTACTTCCTGACCATAGATTACTGCCATTTCTACCATCTTCAATAAGTCTTTCCCATCCTTATGAATAGGACTTGAAACGTACGAAGCAGCATTTTTTCCAAATTGCTGTTGAACGTCTTTTTTAATATCCATACTGTATCACCTCTTAATTCTAATTTAATCTATCGTGCTAATTAATAAAATTATGAGGTTTTTATGATATCCAATAAGAAAAACTTATAGTGATTTACATTTCAAATTCGAGTACAACAGGACAATGATCACTTCCCATTACATCACAATGAATATCCGCATTGATTAACCTATCACGAAGTTTTTCTGAAACAATAAAATAATCAATCCGCCAGCCAATATTCCTCTCACGAACCTTAGCCATGTATGACCACCATGTATAGGCTCCTTCTTTTTCCGGATAAAAGTAGCGGAAGCTATCAATGAACCCTGACTCAAGCAGCGAAGTCATTTTTCCTCGTTCCTCCAGAGTAAAGCCGGAATTACCTAAGTTTGACTTCGGATTTCTCAAGTCAATTTCCTGATGAGCCACATTTAAATCCCCACATAATACAACAGGCTTAACTAAGTCTAATTCTTTTAAATAGGAGATAATCTGATCCTCCCATTCTAATCGGTAGCTAAGTCTTGCTAAATCTCTTTGAGAGTTCGGAGTATACACGTTCACCAAGTAAAAACCTTCAAATTCCAATGTCAGGATTCTTCCTTCCTCTTGTGAATCCTCATTTCCTACACCATAAGTGACAGAAATAGGCTTCTTTTTGGTGAAAACGGCTGTACCTGAGTAGCCTTTTTTGACCGCATAATTCCAGTATTGGTGATATCCTTCAAGTTCCAGGGTAATTTGACCTTCCTGCAATTTCGTTTCCTGAACACAAAAGATATCAGCATTGACTTCATTAAAATAATCTAAAAAACCTTTATTCACACAGGCTCTAAGCCCGTTGACATTCCAAGAAACTAATTTCATGATTTATATCCCATCCCCATTAATTACTTATCATTCATAGATTGATAGGAGACATTGTATCAGCTTTAGATAATGAAGGAAAGCAGTTGGTTTTGCTGATATATTTTTTATAAGGAATACCGTACATAAATTTCCAATAAACGGGAAACATATTTTTAAAAAAGGATGTCCGGATGAAAGATTTAATTAAATTCCTAACGAGATACGAAAAGTTTGTTTTTATTATAATGATTGTTGTTCCTTGGCTGTCTGCTCCTTTATTAGGAAGGAAAACATTTAAGCGGTTTACCCTAGGTGCATTGTTTATTGGCATTTTTGTTTTCATTGAAAGTTTGTTTGCTCACAAAAGGTTATGGTGGTTATTTCATAAAAGACTTTTTCCAAAGGTTATTGGGGAACTTCCACTAATCATTGGGCCATTCTTCATTGGAACCCTATGGATTATGAAGTTTACCTATGGGAATTTCAAACGATACTTTCTTACCAATTTCTGTATTGATGCATTTTTTGTTTATATACATGTCCCAATCCTAAAAAAACTTGGGTATGCCTCTCTAATCAGATTAAGTAAATTTAACTTTTTACTCATCTTTTTATTCAAGGCTATGCTGCTATATCTTTTCCAAATGATCTTTGAGAAAAAGAAAATCAGATAAAGTCACAAAAGGACAACTGTAAAAGTTGCCTTTTTTCATGGTATCAAATATTGTTCTGTTAATTGTGTCGAAAATAGCTGCGATGCTGGTACGATTTTTATGTTACGTTGTTTGTATTCTTCCATTGATTGAAAAATCCCGACAGAACATACTTTTCCCGTCACCCCAACATGCCCGATGGCAATTCCCCTGCCAGTGAATTCGGTTATTTTCGCCAATCTCTTCATCTGTTTTCTCACGTGGCTTGATGACGATATATCATCAAGGAAAACATCCCTTTTTAATAGCGGCACGTTCATTTCCTTTGCAAGCTCTGGAAATTTCGATTTAGGACTTGTCCCGCTATCAATGATATACAACTTTCTCTCTTTTGCCACTTCAACAATCGCTCTGACGACTTCCTCATCCTCCACCGCTAAAGACCCCATATGATTATTCATCCCCACTGCATGTGGTACAGACTTTAATGCTTCCTCTACCCTTTTCTTTACCTCTTTATGTGATAAATCGACAGTAATTGGTTTCGGACCAAGCCAGGATCGTTTTCCCCTTTTCGGCTGCATTGGTAAATGCACGATTACTTCAAATCCATTTTTATGCGCCCATTCAGCATGTTTCTTTGAATTTTCGGTAAAAGGCATGACTGCTGCCGTGATCGGAATATTCCCCTCGAGGAAATCTCTAACACCACCAGTACCTCCGCCGAAATCATCAATTATGATGGCAGCCTTCAGCTGTTTATCTTCATTCTTCACCGCTGAAACAGGCTTTTGCATGGAAAGCAGTAATAAGGGGATTAGGAATAGAGCAAATCTTTTCATAAAAACCTCCCAGTGTGATGTTATTAGGTTAATTTGCCCCTAGAGTATGGATTCATTCTAACGGATGATATAAAAAAGAGCCCAATTGCTCGGCTCTTTGAGTAATCCTATTCGTCGTATACTTCCACTTTTTCCATAATGTCGCCATTTCTCATCGCTTTCGCAGCTTCAAGACCAGAAGTCACTTTACCAAAAACAGTATGTACACCATTTAGGTGCGGCTGAGACTCATGGACGATAAAGAATTGGCTGCCGCCTGTATCTTTACCAGCGTGTGCCATTGATAGAGCACCTGGAACATGTGTGTGTGGATTGCCTTGTGTTTCACATTTGATTGTATAGCCAGGACCACCTGTTCCACGGCCTTCAGGGCATCCTCCTTGGCTTACGAATCCAGGAATAACACGGTGGAAAGTTAACCCATTGTAAAAGCCGCTAGTTGCTAGCTTTTCAAAGTTAGCAACTGTACCAGGTGCCTCGTTTGGATATAATTCAAACTCAATTTTTTCACCGTTTTGCATTTGTATGTGTCCTTTTTTTGCCACAATTAACATCTCCTTTATGTAAAAAAATTCATTTTCATCATACACTTTCCAACACAGAAAAGAAAGTTTCATGGTTTAAATTCATAAATTTGTGGTATTATAACAGTACCCCTTCCGAACATTCGCTTGTTGCGGGACACTTAACCACTGTACGGACGGAAGGGGTACGTAGTGTCGTTGGTAGCGGCATTACAAAAGCCAAGACTTCGGTCTTGGCTTTTTTACTGTTCTTTATTTGTTAATTGATAAAATAAAAATATAAACGAGAAAAAAACGAGGTAACCATAGAAGCTATACATATGCTTCCATTCACTTGAATGCTCAAAAAGCCCAAATAATTCGGAAAACCTTTCAAAGATAGGCATTAGTAAGCTTAGAAATAAAACAATACCTACCTTCCCCCATATATTCACCATCTTCATCTTCATTACATATACAAGGACAAGAAGTGGCAGCCCAATAAAAGTGAAAGCAATATTGAAAGAAAATACTTCCGGAAACGGTCGAATTGGGAACATGTACAAATTCTTGCCGACAAAGTAGAGATCTAAGCTAGTACCAAGCAATATAGCCAAAACTAAGACAGGAGCATATTCTCTAATTAAAAACGGTAATGACTTTTTTTGCCAAGGCGGCAAGTTCAAGCCTTTCGAGCGTTTTACAGTATTCATATTCAATCTCCCCGTTTATATGTGTTTCGTTAAGCTCCGAGAGATAGTCGGCTACATGCCAATCACGAAACCAATCTCCCTTTTCCGCTTCTTGGTGCTGAACGTCTTTCCATGCTGACATTAAATCTGGACTATATATTTTTTTAGCTCCCCACTTCAGTTTGCAGGCATTTAATCGGAGCTGATAGGGAATCCCAGGAACTCCTTCGTTAACATTATTAAAGATATGCTGCCAGTAATCTTTTCTAGACCCAGTATGGCGATGTGCTTTTGCCCATTCTACAAATTGAGTTAATAATTCCTTTTTTTGAAAAAGCACAGCATATAATCTTTTTCCTAATAAAATACGCTCATGTAATGATTGAAACTCATGAAGTGTTTGCCCGGCTAAATTCTTTTTTCGATAGGGAAACAAAATATGATTAAACGAAAGGTAATCCTGTAGCTTAAACTCTAATGTGTTTAAAACATCCTTTTGATAAATAGGATTCTGAATCACTCTTTTTTCTAAATAATTTTGTTCATTAATAACCAGAGCCATTGTTAAAATGTACGAGTCCCGCCTTCTCCAAAAATAATTCCAAACACTCTCCATGAAGGAGGATATGTTCAAAGCGGGTAAAAGGTAAAAGAGCGGTTTATTTCTTTTTAAGCTTTCACAGTATAGTAAAAATTGTGGATAGGCGTCTTGAAAAATCAGCCAATTCCCGTGCTCTAAGAAAGTAAAATAAGCATTCCTTTCTTGGTTTGTAAGCAGACGTGTAAGGAAATCCCCTTTTAAATCCGTCATGTTCCAGCCGCCATTTCTAGAGACCATATGTCCTAAAAACGCCCAATGGATTTCAGGATGTTTTTGGTAAAAATCAAAATAGGCCATGGTCCTTGTGACATTATTCAGGTTCAGTTCCCTTGTATTCCTTGTTATCCTTTCTAAAATACCTTTCTCCTCGCTAGTTAATTTATTATTGTCGATGTCGGCTGGTTGTTTCATTTTTGCCTTTAATTCATCCTTAATGGCTTCAATTGGCGTTTTTTCCCGGCTTCTAATAAAAAATATAATGATAACCTCCCTTGAGAATTCTCTTTCTATTTCCTGAATATGTATAGATGAGAATATTCAATTGGGAGAGGACTGAACATTACGATGACCGTTACAAGTAAAGGCATTGACTGGCTGGTTGAGACACTTAGAAGGGATCAGTCTCCCGATGGCTCCTGGAATTACCCATTCGAAACTGGATTATCGACAGATGCCTATATGATCATTTTATTACGGACTTTTGAAATAAATGATGAAGAATTAATAAAGGGTCTTACGGAGAGGATTCTTAGCAGACAAGAAAGAACCGGCTCTTGGAAACTTTTTTACGATGAACGGGAAGGAAACCTTACAGCTACAGTGGAATGCTATTACGCCCTTTTATATTCCGGATACTATCACAAAAAGGATAAACGCCTTCAAACGGCAAAAAAGTTTATTTTAACCAAAGGCGGTATCGAAGAGGTTAGTATGTTCACAAAAGTGATGTTGGCCATAACCGGGCAATTAAAGTGGCCCTCCTTCTCCCCTCTGCCAATTGAAATTATTTTATTACCACTCTCTTTTCCAATTAATTTCTATTCTTTTTCCGTCTACGGCCGGGCAAATTTAACCCCTATGATGATTCTTGCTGATAAGAAATTATCGATTAAGACAAGTAGGAGTCCTGATCTCTCGGATTTAAGTACAGGCAGAAATGACTCTGGATCATGGATTCGTTCGGAGGAAATGCGTTCGCTCTTCTCTTTTATTGAAAAGGGTGTAAAGAATTTAATCGGGCTGCCCCAACAGCTTCATACACTGGCCATCCAGCGCGCGAAGAAATATATGCTTGACCATATCGAAGAAGATGGTACGTTTTACAGCTACTACAGCTCTACTTTTTTAATGATCTTTGCCCTTATCTCACTAGGATATAAGAAAACCGACCCTGTTATCACGAAAGCGATTGATGGGATTAAATCAATGAAATGTACGATTAAGAGCCGCCCGCACATGCAATACACGACAGCAAATGTGTGGAACACCTCGTTAATAGGCTATACCCTACAAGAAGCTGGGATTTCACCTGAAGATCCCATGGTTGAGAAAACAAATCAATACTTACTAAAAAGGCAGCATACTAAATTTGGTGATTGGGTAATCCATAATCCTACTAGTTTACCAGGAGGCTGGGGTTTCTCAGATATCAATACCATTAACCCCGATGTGGATGATACAACCGCCTCTTTACGATCGGTTTCGAGAATGGGCACCAATCATCATGCCACCTGGAGCCGGGGAATTAACTGGCTACTATCCATGCAGAATGCCGACGGCGGCTGGGCAGCTTTCGAAAAAAATACGGATACCAAGCTTTTTGAGTTTCTTCCCATTGAAAAGGCTCAGTTTATCCTAACTGACCCATCATGTGCAGATATCACAGGGCGTACGCTTGAATTCTTCGGGAACTATACAAATCTATCAGAAGACCATCAAAGTATTAAAAAAGGAGTAAAATGGCTGTTGGATCACCAAGAACGGGATGGTTCTTGGTATGGAAGATGGGGAATTTGTTATATTTACGGCACTTGGGGCGCAGTAACGGGTTTAGCTGCAGTCGGAATTTCTGAAAGTGATGAATCGATACAAAAAGCCATCCAGTGGCTCCAGCACATTCAAAACAAAGATGGAGGCTGGGGCGAATCCTGTTACAGCGATAACAAACAAACATACGTGCCGCTAGGAGTCAGCACTCTAACTCATACAGCCTGGGCCTTGGATACATTAATCAGTGTTTCAGATAAACAATTACCTGCGATTCGTAAAGGGGTCTCACATTTATTGGAGAATCTGCAAAAAGAGGATTGGACCACAGCCTACCCTAAAGGCCAGGGAATGGCCGGTGCTTTTTATATACACTACCATAGCTACCGCTATATCTTTCCCTTACTAGCATTAGCACATTATCGAGAGAAGTTTGAAAAATAACACGACGGGACTACGATATTAAAAGGGTACCGTTTTCGGGTGCATTCTTATTAGAGGACACAAGAGTTGACGTATGAATTGGCATACGTCTTTTTCTAATCGGTTGGGTGATCAGGTTAAGCAGATGTGCTGTTAAATAGGCGGAAAAATTCCGCTTAATTAGTAATTAGTATTAAAAAAGGCATAAATAGACGGAGAGATTCCGCCTATTGACTCGAAAAATTCGAAAATGGGAGAGTTTTCTTTGAATAAGCGGAAAAACTCCGGTTATTTACCCCGAAACGTGCTTCATTCTGCATTTAACCGGAAAAGTTCCGCTTATTTTACTTTTGCAAGTTACTCGATCAAGGACAAGACATCTTAACTAAAAGAGAGTGTGTTTTTTCTCGTAAATCTAATAGAACCTCATTATGGTGCATAACGGTGAACCGCATTACAAGTAATTAAGGTTAAAATTACTCGATTATTTCTTTAAGTCCGAAATAAATCTCAACAACATCTTCCACTTTCATTCGAACGAGGCCGCTGGAGGAGGGTCCGACAAAGTCAATCGTTCCGGGAACGACTGCTTTCTCCTGCTTTCCCCACGGAACTTTCTTCAAACCGCTATATTCTTGATAAACTCCCTTCCCTACGAAACAAACAACCTTCGGCTTGTACGTCTCTATCTTTTTCCGAAGAATATCTTTTCCTTCTTTGTATTCTTCCTTCGTAATCTCATCGGCTGCTTTTGTGGGTCTTGCGACAATATTGGTGATCCCCATCCCTAAATCCAACAACTTAGAATCTTCAGAGGCGTTATATCTTCGTGGTGTCAAACCTGCATCATGTAAAATTCGCCAAAACCGGTTGTTCGGATTGGCAAAATGATGTCCGGTTTCGCTTGAACGAATACTCGGATTGAATCCGACAAATAGTATCTTTAAATTCTCTCTTATATGGTCATTTACTAGTTTCAACATATTGCTCCTCAATTCATAAAACATTCATGACCCTATTTTACTAAAACTTGTTCATTTTTCATAATGATTCCAAGAAGTAATGACGGTTGCAAATAAACCAACAATTGATACGATTAACATCGAATATAGTAATCTAGGCTCCTGTAAGATGAATAGGCTCGTCATAATGATCACTGTATCAATAGCATAAGCAATGATACCTACATTAATCTTTGTCCACTTTGCAAGAAGTAGTGCAAGCAGATCCATTCCACCTGGACTAATGTGATTCCTGAGCATGGTTCCTACCCCAATACCAATGATTACTCCTCCGATAATGACAGAGCTTACAATCGGTAAATGAAATACATCCCTTAAAGGAACCAAGAATTCAATCATGAAACCGGAAAAAAAAGCACCAATCAGGCCGTATAAAAAATAATCAAAATCAGATTTATAGGCATATAGATAAACAGGAATATTTAAAATCACAAAGGTTAGACCAATGCTAAAATGCCACAAGTAATTAATCACAATACTAATCCCAAACATACCGCCATTGATAAGGTGGAAGGGTAAAATAAATCCATTTACCCCGATACCAATCATCGTACTGCCAAACCCAATCACAGCTAATTTTTTCAGCATGGTTCCCATCCCTTGTCCAAAGATCTTTATAACCACATATATGTTAGTACAAGGAAGTTCATCACAACAAAAAACGGAGTAAAGACTCCGTTTCATTCAGCAGCTGCTGCTTTATTAGATTTTTTGACATGCTTGACCAGGGACACAATCAGCGTTATAAAAGGTAAGACCCATAAAAATAACGCATAAGGTAAATACTCCAAGATAGGAACGCCAACGATGGTACTGCACATAATCGCAAGCACACTCCATGGTACCATTCCTGGGAATAACATCGTCGTATCCCCCATCACCCTCGCTAATTCCTCTTCCCCATAATAATTTTTCCAATGAGGTAAGAAGGACCTCCCCGTTAGGATAATCGGAAGTGTTTGATTTGCCGCAATAACACTAATTAAAAGAGTAGCTGAGAAGGTTTTTAATGTATCACCTGTTAAAGAAGTTGATCGTTGCAGCCATTTATCCAAATAAGGCTGAATAACATTCAATTCCTCCATTAGACCATTATAAGCACCGGCTAAGGCAAGAAACAGCAGCAATTCGTACATATGTAGGAAACCACCGCCAAGACCTTCAATCCCATTCCAAAAAGCTGAAGCTACTTCAGAAACCCTAACGCCTCCTAATATAGAAATAATAGCAGCACTTAAGACACTCGATATGAAGGCATAAATAATGCTGAGCCTAAAAAGGACTAATACTAGCAATATAATAGGGGGAATAAACTTCAAAAACGTTAACTCTCCCCACTCAAATGAAATGGTATGAATCATTTTCTCAGTAGAAAAAAAGTCAAATACCCCATAGAATAACATGGACAATACCACTGCGATTATTGTGGTGAGGAACATTGCATTCCATTGCTTTTTAACAGGAAGTTCTAATGTATGTGCTAAAAGCTGATTCGCACTTGAAAATGGAGATGTTCGGTCCCCGACAAACGCCCCAGAAACCAATGCACCAGCTACAACTGCTGTGGATAGGTTTAGAACTACTGCAGTCCCCAAAATGGGAATACCAATCGCACTAAGTGTTCCCACTGTTGTTCCGAGAAGCATTGAAAAAACCATCGCTGCAACAAACGTTAACACATAGAAATAGTGTGGATTTATGAGATAAAGTGCGATTTTAACCATTTGGTCAATGGTTCCAGACAGATACCAAGATGGAAGCAGAAAACTTACTAGGAAAAGAATAAGAATAACAATCCTAGTCTTGTAAACACCTCGAATACTAATTTGGACAATTTGTTTAAAAGATTGGTTATTTCGATTTGCTAAATGAACAATAACGAGATAACCTGGTAGAAACCCAATGACGAGTGGAAAATGAAAAATGACAGAAAAGATTACACCCGCTAACGTAATTGTTAGGAGGTAAATTAATTGTTTTATCGAGAACCTATTCATACAAAACCAACCTTAGCTTTAATAAATCTAATTATAATGATTGCTGTATATTTCGGAAAGCAAAATAAATGGAGCCCTGTAATTTCCGGCTCCATTTATTTTAAAAGGTATTATAAATATTTTCGCATTCTTCCCCAGAAGGCTGATAAAAACAGTGCCGCTTAAATCGTGCAACAAACGGTTGATCATACCATGTTTGCGGACAATCACCCTGCGGTCTAAAATACCAAAGAGCAAATTTTGATGGCCAAATTCTTTCACCATTAACGGCTCTTTGAGCTAAGCGCCTTTCAGCCGTCCTAGCTCGTTGATAAAAATAACCTTTAGTTGTAGCTTCAAAAGCATGCGGTTGGTATATCATTTGCGGAACTGTTCTAATACCCTTAAAATCTGAGCAGTTTGCACGAATACGATTACTACCAACATTCCCCACCATCAGCATACCTTGCTTGCCTTCCCCATCGGCTTCTGCCCTTATGAGTCTTGCTAAGAGATCAATATCCGAAGTACTAGCTTTTACTACTGCCATCAACTCACCTCCCATGTACGTATACCTATATGGTATTCTGTCGGGAGTAATCGCTGACTATAGGTCTAACAAAATGGCTGTTTTAACTTTTTAATATATCGTCGATTCTATTTAATTCTTCCTCTGAGAACGTAAGATTATTTAATGCTGCAACGTTCTCTTCTAGTTGACTTACCCGGCTTGCCCCAATTAGAGCGGAAGTTACCTTTCCTCCCCTGAGAACCCAGGCCAGAGCCATTTGTGCTAAATTTTGGCCGCGTTCGACTGCAACCTCGTTCAGCTTTTTCACCCGATTCACCACTTCCTCGGTTACTTGGTCTTTACTTAGGAAACTTACCGGTTTAGCAGCTCTAGAATCGGTTGGAATGCCGTTTATATATTTATTTGTTAACAAACCTTGAGCTAATGGGCAGAATGCAATGGAGCCAACTCCATTTTCTTGTAAAACATCCTGCAGTCCGTCTTCGATCCAGCGGTTTAGCATAGAATAGCTTGGCTGATGAATCACTAATGGCGTTCCCAAACGATTCAAGATTTTCACCGCTTCCTCTGTTTGCTCCGCACTATAGTTCGAAATAGCAACGTATAATGCTTTACCTTGGCGGACGACAGAGTCTAATGCCCCCATTGTTTCTTCAAGGGGTGTATTGGGATCAGGACGGTGAGAATAAAATATATCAACATAATCTAATCCCATTCGTTTTAAGCTTTGATCTAAACTTGAAATCAGATATTTTCTTGAACCCCAATCCCCATATGGTCCTGGCCACATGGTATAACCAGCTTTAGAGGAAATAATCATTTCATCCCGGTATGGTGCAAAGTCAGTTTTTAACATTCGGCCAAACATCTCTTCTGCGGATCCAGGGGGCGGGCCGTAATTGTTTGCAAGGTCAAAGTGAGTAATTCCTAAATCAAATGCTCTTCTTAGCATTGCACGGCCATTCTCATATGTATCCACTCCGCCAAAATTATGCCATAAACCTAGTGATATTGCTGGCAATTGTAAACCAGACAACCCACTTCTATTGTATTTCATCGTACTGTATCGAGAATCAACCGCTTGATACACCATTTAAACCCTCCTTTTTTATATCACTTACTATTATAAACTTTACAGTCGCAATAAAAAATCCCCAAGAGAGGCTTTTCTCTTGAGGGTGGATAATCCATTAAACTACATCATCGAGTTGTTTGTATAAATGTTCTCTTTCTGTTTCTAACCGCTCTAATTCTGTGAATTGTTTCTGAAGCATTTCAAGATCTAGTCCTGTTTCCATCCTCTGCTTCAATAAGTGAATTTGAGCTTCAAGCTCCTCAATCTTTTGTTCAATATCCGCTAAAGTCACAGAAGCCGCTGTCGTTTGAGGCTTTTCAACTTTTTTTAGTAAAGCTTTTTCAGCCCTTATGGGTTGATCCACTTTTACAGCACTCAATTTACTCTTTGCCCAGTCATAATTTCCATCAAAGAAGTAAACGGTCCCACCCTGAAGCCAATAAACTTTATTAAATAATTTATTGAGAAAATAACGGTCATGTGAGACAGCTAAAATCGTTCCATTAAATTGTTCGAGTGCTTCTTCTAAAACCTCACACGAATCAATATCAAGGTGGTTCGTCGGTTCATCGAGAATCAACAGGTTTATGTCCTGATACATAAGCTGTGCAAGGCGCAAGCGCATTCTTTCTCCACCGCTTAATTGATTAACCTTTCGAAAAACCGCTGGTCCGTAAAACAAAAACCGAGCTAGAATATGACGTGCTTCCCCTTCATTAACACTTACTTCAGAACGGAATACATCAATCACTCGTTCATCCCCAATAGTATGGAAGACATGTTGGGACAAATAGCCGATTTTCACATTGCTGCCAACCTTAACAATTCCTTGGTCACTCTGGCATTCACCAAGAATCATTTTTAACAGCGTTGATTTACCTGTTCCATTTTCACCGACAATCGCGGTCCGGTCCTTGTACTGAACAAGCATATTTACTTTTTCAAAAAGCGTCCGACTGCCAAAGCTTTTTGAGACATCCTCTAGTTTAATAACATCCTTCCCGCTGCGATCATTGGCTTCAAAATCAATCGCCATTTTTTTTACATCCAGCTTTGGCCGGTCAAGTTTCTCCATGCGGTCCAGTGCCCTCTGCATATTGGTAGCTCGTTTATGAAGGGACGCACTAGGTGGATTGGCACGATTGGCCCATTCACGAAGACGTTTAATCGCTTCCTTCATTTTTTTAATCTTCCGCTGCTGCTCCTGATATTCCTGAAACTCCCGTAACAATCGTTCTTCTTTTTCTTTTACAAAGCCGCTGAAGTTTGTATGGTATAGCTCTATTTCTCCATCTTCCATATCCAGGACTTTTGTTACCACTTCATCTAAAAAGTAACGGTCATGAGAAATCAAAATAATCGTACCTGTATACTCCTTAAGAAATGTCCCGAGCCACTCAATTGCCATTAGGTCTAAATGGTTTGTCGGCTCATCCAGTAATAAAAGTTCCGGTTTCTTTAGTAAGCTTAACGCCAAACCAACCTTTGTCTTTTCCCCGCCACTTAAAAGTGAAAAAGGTTTATCTAAAAGCTCAATAATATTTAAACCATGGGAAACTCGGTCCATTTGGGCGTCCATTTCATAGCCGCCGTCTAAGATGAAATCATCTTGGAGCTTTCCATAATTATCCATGAGCCTTTGTAAATGGGTAGGAGTTAACTCTTGCCCCATTTCCACTTCTATTTGTTGTAGTTTTGTTTCTGTCTCGACTAATTGGTCAAATGCAGTCTTTAATACTTCCTTAACGGTCAAGTCCTTATAATCAGGAATTTGGGCAAGGTAGCCAATTTTCAGCCCCTTTTTCCAATGAATAACGCCGCCGTCTACTGTTTCTTGATTGGCAAGCAGCTTTAATAACGTTGTTTTCCCACAGCCGTTTCGTCCAACCAACCCCACCCGATTTCCTTCATGGACCTCAAATGATAAATCTTCAAATATAATATTTCCGCCAAAAGATTTTGCTATATGATTAACACTACATACGATCATGTTCATTCTCCTTTTTTGAACACTCTCTTCACGCAAAAACTGCGGGCATCCATAGATACCCGCAGTTCGAAAAATCGGCATGAAAAAAGAGTGCTAAAAAGGCACCCTCTTATTACCTATTTTACTTATGGGTAAAGAGATGTGTTATCGTTCTATATTCATTTTGTAATTTTGAAAAAAGGGCAGACTACCCCCTTTGAAAACTACCTCATGAAAAATTGCACGGCACAAATATAGCGCTTCTAGCCATTGCACACGTACAAAAATAGAACGAACCATCTCTTTACACCTCCGTTTCAATTCAAGTTAATTCTATTGTAAATTATTTTTATCATTCATTGCAAGCCTATCTTTTCAGACTAATCAAAAGGTTTTAAATTTTAACTTTCCGAGACACCCTAATGCAGATACTTTTTTCTGCCACCGAACCGCCGGCGATAGACAAATCTCCTGATATCTTCATCTGTTATTTTGCCATCATATGCTGCAAACAATAAGGACTGAAGTTCACGATAATGCTCGATGACAAAATGGGCAAACTCCTTCCGTTCGCCCATTGCCTGTTTTTTAAATTCCTCATCATTCAAAATTTCTTGAATCTGATCCTGATAAAATGCCATTGTATTCTCCCATTTTTTCTTTCGATTCTCTAAAATATCACGAGCATACTCAGGCAATTTTTCAACTACAAGATCGATATATCCCTGAGACCACATCAGCATTTTGTCTTTTTCAGGAAGTTCCATGACCATTTTCATCAGTTCGAGCTCATCTACTTCTCGACTCACTGCATACCTTCCGACCTGATTCACCATCTTCACCTCTTCATGAACAGTTAACTAACTACACTTTCAAGGGAATTTTCAATATCATAATCCTTTTTCTTTTCTTCAAGCCATGTGGAATATTCTGTTTCCATCTTTTGTTGAATCAGCGTTTCTTTAATTTCCTTCTTACTATCATCAAAATTTGCTTCCTTCGCTTCTTTTTTCTCTTCAACCTTAATAATATGATACCCATAATCGGTCTTTACCGGGTCACTAATTTCATTAACTGGTAATGTAAAGGCTACATCATCAATTTCAGTAACCATGGTACCTTTTGCGAAAAAGCCAAGCTCCCCGCCATTTTCCTTTGTACCTTCATCCGTAGAATATTCCTTTGCTAATTCTGCAAAATCAGCTCCATCGGCTAGCTTTTGCTTAATCTCATTCGCGGTCGCTTCATCTGCTACTAAAATATGACTTGCTTTCACTTGTTCTGCTTCTCCAAATGAATCCTTATTTTCGTCAAAATAAGTTTGTAACTCTTCATCAGTAATCTTAATTTGCGGTTCAAGAAGCTTACGAATAGTTAAATAGTTTTTAAGGTCATCTTTAAGCGCGTCAACAGTTGTATTATTCGATTCCAACATCTGGTTGAATACTTCCTCGCCGCCATAAGATTCCTTTAATTTATCCACTTCTTCATTCAGTTCTTTATCTGTAATCGTAACCTTTTCTTTTTTCGCTTCAGAGGCAACAATTTTATCGGCGATTAACTGTTCTACCGTTGCAGCCCCATATTGTTCGACCATCACATCATACAACTCATCTTTATTTATGGCTTCACCATCTACTTTGGCAACAGCTTTATCCTTTGGTAATGCAAAGCTTAGGGATACCCCGATTGCAAGAATAAGTACTGCTATGACTAAAACGATTTTTTTATTTTCCTTGATAAAAGTCATTATATATTAAGAGCTCCCTTAGATTATTTCGTTAGCTTAACATTTACAGTAGTAAGCTTTCCGTCACGATAAACTTCAAATTTAATATCATCGCCATTTTTCACATC
This sequence comes from Neobacillus niacini, assembly GCF_030817595.1. GTDB lineage: Bacteria > Bacillota > Bacilli > Bacillales > Cytobacillaceae > Neobacillus > Neobacillus niacini_G. The sequence continues at coordinate 6,621,069 of NZ_JAUSZN010000001.1, read as the reverse complement.
AGAATACAAATACTTTCTTAACTCTGAGGAGTTTGCAATTTTTGTACCATTCATTGAAACAATTACATCCTGCGCTTCCAAACCACCATTAGCTGCTGCAGAGTTTGGTTCAACTGCTGTAATCATAACTCCTTCCTTCACACTTTCAGGTAGATTCTCCCAATACATTTGTGGAACTTCTGATAAATCAGCAAGTCCAATACCGAGATAAGGTCTCACTACTTTACCACTTTCAATTAACTGATTAACGATTGGAATAAAGTCGTTACTCGGAATCGCAAACCCTAACCCTTCAACACCGCTATCAGCAATTTTTAAACTGTTGATTCCGATTACTAATCCCTCAGGGTTAATTAACGCACCACCGCTGTTTCCTGGATTGATTGCTGCGTCTGTTTGGATGACGTTTGTTTCCCAATTTCCGGCTGAGGTATTTACTGCGATACTCCTGTTGACAGCACTAACGATCCCTGAAGTTACAGTTCTAGCAAAATCAAGTCCAAGTGGATTACCAATTGCATATACCTGATCACCTGGCCTTAGTGTGGAGGAATCTCCAAACTGAGCGGTCGCTTCAACGTATTTACTATCAATTTTAATAACTGCTAAATCGGTTAAAGCATCTGTTCCAACAATTTCCGCACTAACCTTTTCACCGTTGTATAGTGATACCTCTAGCTTAGTTGCCCCTTCAACAACGTGGTTGTTAGTGACAATATAGGCAATGTCGTTATTTTTTTGAAAAATAACCCCTGAACCTGTTCCGCTCTCAACAGTTTGTGAAGAATTATTGCCATAAAGGCCTCGGCTTTGCTGTTGTTGGTAATTAACGATTCCAACAATAGTTTTTGAAAGTTGTTCAACTGTATCGGCAATCGATGAAGATGATTTTGCTGATGTTGGCTGAGCTGTTACTGTATTAGCCTTTGTGTTGGTATTTTGCTGAACTGTACCGATCTCTGGACCTGCCTGATTTGAAGAAAAGTTCTCCATATAGTCTGTGTATGGCAGGATGGTTAAGGTTAATACAGAACCGACGACACCAGCTGCCACCATTGAGGCAAAACCTTTAATAGTTCTTTTTTTCCTTTTCGCACTGTTTTTATATTCAACTCGGTTAGCAGACTGTTCTGATAATGGTTCTGGCTTGTTCGCTATAAATGAAGATTCACTTTCTCCTTCTCTACTGTGTTGGATTGATGTTTCATAATCTGAATTGCTATCAAAACCGTCTGTAATTTCGTCCCTTGTATTGTCAATTGGTTTGTCCTGTTCCCTTTCAAATTCATCTTTGTAGTTCATAGTCTTTCTACTCCTTTACACTTGGAATTTGTGTAATTTATTATTGTATCTATACTTTAGCCCACAAATATGAAAAAACTGTTAACAAACTATAACGGGATTTGGAAATTATTAAGAAAAAAGTAGTATTTTTTTATTAACGCTGTAGGGCTTGACCAGTCCAAAGGCGGACTAATAAGACAGCAGGGATATCCCTGCTGCCTACTGTTTGAAGGTAATGGTAAATTTCGTACCTTTTCCTTTTTCACTTTCTACTTCGATTTCTCCGTTATGAAGAAGAACCAGCTGTTTCACGATTGATAGTCCTAGACCAAATGCTCCGTAAGGATTACTTGTTCTCGAGATTTCAGCTTTATAAAAACGCCGCCAAATTTTTTCGACTTCACTCGGGTCGATGCCAATTCCAGTATCCTCGACTTCAATAATTGTAGCATTCTGTTCTTTTCGGCCTCGCAGCCAAATCGTACCATCTGAAGTAAATTGGATACTGTTCTTCGTAATATTAATTAAAATTTGGACGAGTCGATCATAGTCGGCATTCACAATGATCTCTTCGTCTGCTTCAACTATGATTTCAACGTTTTTCTCGTCTGCCTGTACGGATAATTGTTCTTGAATAATTTCTAAAAGTTCTAATAGCTGAATATCTTCCCTAAACAGCTGAATTTGGTTTGAACGGATTTTTTCATAATCGAGGTTTTCATTAACTAGACGAATAAGTCGCTTCGCTTCCTGGCTGACTAAGTTGATTCCTCGTTCCTTATCCTCTTCCGGAATCATGTCATTTTTTAAACCCTCAATCACTCCGCTAATGGTGGTTAACGGTGTCCGCATTTCATGAGAAACATCGGCCATGAATTGACGTCTACGATTCTCAAGTGCTGAAATCTCCTCCATCGAATGGTTCAATTTTTTTACCATATGGTTAAAGTCATTCGCTAATTCACCAATCTCATCAAAATTAGAGGAAGGTACATGGACATGGTAATCTCCAGCAGAAACAAGCGATGTCGCTTCTCGAAGTTTCTTTATCCGGTTCACATGGATTTTAGATAGCAGCCAGCTGAGTAAAAACGATACCCCTAGTGCAATTAGAATCGTATAAATTAAAAATTGATTCACTTGACGAATCATTGCACTTGAACCACTGATAGGTGAGGTTAACAAGATTCCGCCAACAAACCGATCGCGGCTATCTATATAGGGTAATACAACAAAAGTAACACCGTCTTGATCGAATCGCTTATAATCACTTTGGACGATAATCGTTTGGCCATTTGTAATCTTTTCCCACTCTGACGGTTTTAACTCAATAGCAGGACCGCCTCTGCCGACAGCATAAAGATGAGCCTCTTGATCAAACATACTAAAACTAATTTTTCTTGAGCGTAAAACATTACTATATTGGTTAATAATTTGATCCATAGCGATAGGATTCCGCTCAATATCGGAAAGGATGTCTTCACCGTAAGAGATTAACTCTTCTGCTTTATTCTCATACACCAAATTACCTACATAATGAGCAAACAAAAGACTTAAGACAAGAAAGGCGACAATTATGATACTAATGTGGCTGATAAATTGTTGAGAAAAATATTTAATTCTTATCTGTTTGAATCGACTCATCAAACTTATAACCTACTCCCCATACAGTGTGGAAGAATGGCTGCGTGGTGGTTTCTACTTTTTTCCGCAGGCGCTTAATGTGAACATCTACTGTCCGTTCATCACCGTAAAATTGATATCCCCAAACCCTTTCAAGCAGCTGTTCTCTTGAAAAAACTTGCCGCGGGTGTTCCACCATATAATATAATAGATCAAACTCTTTCGGTGTCAGGTTTGTTATAGGTACTCCATCGACAAGAACTTCTCTAGTATTTTTACTAATTTTAAAATGTTCTGTCTGAAGAAAATCATCCATTTGGGCAGTCACTTGGGTTTGATATCTGCGTGTTACCGCCTTAATTCTTGCCATCAGAGTAAGCGGGCTAAATGGCTTGGTGACATAATCATCGGCACCCATTTCAAGGCCCAGTACTTGGTCTGACTCTGTATCCTTAGCAGTCAGCATTATAATCGGCACCGTATAATGTTCTTCTCTAATTTTTCGGCAAATACTTACCCCATCCATACCTGGCAGCATCCAATCCACAATCAATGCATCCCAAGTTCCTGCTTTAAAGGTGTTATACCCTTCCAGGCCATCATTTACAAAGGTTCCTTGAATCCCTTCCTTTGCAAAAAACATTTCAATCATCGAGCAGACACTAGTGTTATCTTCAATCACGAGTATTTTCAAAATCCGTCACTCCCAGTAAAACTCTTCTTTTCTTCAGTTTAAACGATTTTTCTCTCATATCAACTATATCGCAAAAACTTCCCGGCTATTTAATACTTTGTTCATAATTTGTTAATATACCCATGAAAAAGAGGCCTGAACTATACCAGACCTCTAACACGACAAATATGAATATTATTTACGGCTCTAATATTAACTTACCTGTCGTTTTCCGCGATTGTAATAACTGATGTACAACGGCCGTATCCTCTAACGGGAACACACCGCCAATTGTAAGCTTGAGCTTTCCTTCACCGAGATAGGTTAGTAATTCTACTAAACTAGGCTGAAGCAGTTCAGGCTTTTTCATAATCTGTGGCAGAAAAAAGCCAATAACGGACTGGTTCCGAGCCATCAAGGAAGAAGGATACATTTTGCTCTGTTCCCCGCTGGCAGCACCAAACACAACCAGACGGCCAAAAGTGGCAAGACATTTTAATGTTTTATTAAAAACATCGCCGCCCACCATCTCAAGTGCCACATCTACTCCTTTTCCACCGGTTGCTTCTAAAACCTGTTCGACCCAGGTGGACTCCGTATAATTTACGAGTACATCGGCACCCATTTGTCGTGCTAGCTCTAGTTTTTCAGCAGAACTTGCGGTTGCAATAATTTTTCCAGCACCAAAAAGCTTTGCCAATTGTACCGCTAGCGTTCCAACACCACCTGCTGAGGCATGTACTAGAACCGTTTCCCCCTTCTCTAACCTACCCATCGTTTTCAGTACATGATAGGCACTTAACCCTTGGAGTGGAAGTGCCGCCGCATTTTGAAAATCTAATTGATCGGGTAGTGGAATTAATGAGCGTTCATCGGCTAGAGCAAATTCTGAATAACCTCCTGATTCAATCAGGGTAACAACTCTCGTCCCAGGCATAACAGTTGTTACTTTTTCTCCAACAGCTGCCACCACCCCTGCGATTTCAGCACCTGGAATAAAGGGAAGCGGTGTTTTGACCACATACTGACCTTCTCTTCTTGCTGTATCCGCATAATTGACGCCGATAGCCTTAATTTCAACTAGGACTTCACGACCTGTAGGTACTGGTCTCTCAATCTCTACCATCTTTAATACTTCAGGCCCGCCATATTCTTGTAATTGAACAGCTTTCATATTAATACTTCCTTTCTACCTGCCTTTATATAATGGCGTTCTTTTTTCCTTAAACGCGGCAACGCCTTCTTTGTGATCTTCCGTTTGTACCATTAAGACTTGGGTAAGACGTTCTTCCTCCAATATTTCTTCAAGTGACCTGTCGAAGGAATGGTCAATTAATTTCTTTTGTTTTCCAAATGCTTTCCCTGGCCCCTGGGCCAAACTTAATGCTAGTTTCGTCGTTTCGTCTTGGAGCCTCTCTAATGAGAACAATGAATTAATGACGCCTAATTGGTAGAGACGTTTTGCAGGGATCGGCTCAGCACTAAAGAAAAACTGCTTAGCTAAATGCGGGCCAATCAGCTTGGGAAGGAAATAAGAACCTCCTCCGTCCGATACCAAACCAACCTTTGAGAAGCTAAGCGCAAACTTACTATCCTCAGCAGCAATTATGATATCGCAGGCTAGAGCTAAATTAAATCCTGCTCCTGCAGCAAAGCCATGAACGGCTGCGATTATTGGTTTTTCTAAATCTTTCATCTGTAAAATTAATTCGTTTAATTTTCCGATATGTTCATAGACTTGATTTCCATCTGCCTGCCCCATGGTTTTCACATCACCGCCAGCGCTAAAGGCGCGGCCAGCTCCTGACAAGACAATTACCTGTACATCTGGGTCGTTCTTTGCCTCACGAAGTGCATCTTTTAATCCAAGAATCATGTCCGGACTAAATGCATTTAGACTCTCTGGCCGGTTTAAAGTTAATGACAACACAGGACCCAATTTTTCCACTAATAAATCTTTGTTCTCCAATAAAATCTTCCTCTCACTATTTATTAAATTCTCTTTTACAACTCTCCAGAAGCAACCTTTACGGCATGCTCAATTAGCATTTTTGCTTTATCGTTGAAGTTTGCAAATCGAAGATCATTCGTTTGACCTTTCTTATAACGGTAATATATTTGTTGGCATATAACCGCTAGCTTAAAGTAGGCAAATGTTAGATAGTAGTTCATATTGGTAACATCACGACCGCTTTTTTTTGCATAAAGCTCGATAAATTGCTTTCTTGTGAGAAAGCCCTCGTTTACCGTGACTGGCGCTTTTCCTAGCCCCTTTTTTAACTCCTCCGGGTCATTCACTTCATGCCAATAGCCCATCACGACACCAAGATCTGCAAGCGGATCCCCCACTGTTGTCATTTCCCAATCAAAAAGCCCAACCATTTCAGATAAATTCTCATTAAACATGGCGTTATTAAACTTATAGTCATAGTGAATGATTGCAGCACTTTGTTCAACTGGAATAGGATCAGTCAAATATTTTTTGAGAGTATCCACAGCATCCACTTCATCGGTTTTTGCACGTTCATATCGGCCAATCCATCCATGAATTTGTCTTTCCATGAATCCCTCTGGCTTACTGATCGCTCCGAGTCTTGTCTCTTTGAAATTAATTCCGTGAAGTTCCACTAATTTATTGACCATTATTTCTGAAAGTTGTTGGCATAATTCCTTCGTCACTGTGATTTCGTCAGGGAAGGATGTATCAATAACTATGCCGTTTTTGCGTTCCATAATAAAGAATGGGCTATTCACAATGTCCAGTTGATTGGAAAACAAAATTGGCTTCGGTGTAACGGAAAAGACTGGATGAAGCTCAGAAATGATTTTAAACTCTCGTTCCATATCATGCGCTTTAGGTGCAACTGGTCCTAACGGCGGGCGCCGTAAAACAGCTTCCCATTCACCTACTTTAATTTGATAGGTTAAGTTTGAATGACCAGCGGAAAACTGCAGAAGTTCAAGGGGGCTATTGGGCAGATTACCGATATGGCTTCTTAAAAATTGTTCTAAAACAGGTATATTTAATTCTTCCCCTTTACGGACTGGAATTGTATCTTTATTCATTTGATGAGGCATCCTACCCCTCCCTGGTTTTTAAAAATTCTGTATCTTTTAATTATACTTACTGGTTAGTATGCGACAGTGAAAAAAGGGTTCAAAACCTGAAGAAACCCTCCAAAGAAATTACTAATTCGCTTGAATTCCCTCTAATATCATTTCAACAAAAATTTCAGCCACTTCGCGGTCGGTCGAATCCCCTTCTGGATTAAACCATTGATAGCTCCAATTGGCAGCACCTAGAATACCAAATGTAATGATATGTGCATTCAAGTCAGCGCGAAACTCTCCATTTTTGATTCCATCTTTAAGCAGCCTTTCGACGTTTAACCGAAATTCGTCCCTTTTTGGCACAATTAAAGCTAGTCTTTCTTCATTCAAGTTTTTCATTTCTCTAAAAAAAATCTTCGCAGCCGATCCTTGAATTTTAATGTTACTTATGAGCATGTAGACAATATCGAATAGCTTCTCTTTGCAGCTTTTATTGTCATCCAAAATATTTCTTTGTTTCTCTAGTAAGTAATTAATGTATCCGAGATGAATGTCCATTAGGAGTTCTTCTTTACTGGAAAAATAATAGTAAAACGTCCCTTTGGTCACACCAATTGAGTCCACGATATCCTGAATGGATGTTTCCTTGAAACCCTTTTTCTCGAATAAATTGATACTATGTTCTGTTATTTTGTCTTTCACTGCTCATGTCCTCGCAATCTGTAAAATGTCTAGTGAAATTATACCATATTCTATTTCGCAACAAACACAGAAAACCGGCAGCAAATCGGCAGTACGTTTATTTACTAACAGTTTCTTCTCTCAAGGCACGGCGGAGGATTTTTCCTACTTGTGTTTTTGGTAATTGCTCACGAAATTCAACGCTGCGGGGAACTTTGTAAGCAGCCATATTTTGCTTACAATATCGAATCAATTCCTCCTCTGTTGCTGTTTGACCTGCTTTTAAAACGACAAAAGCCTTTACGTCTTCCCCACGGTATGGGTCAGGTACTCCGATGACAACGGCTTCTTGTACAGAAGGGTGCTCATAAAGCACTTCTTCAATATCACGAGGATATATATTGAAGCCGCTCGCAATAATTAAATCCTTCTTACGGTCCACGATATATAAATAGCCATCCTCGTCTACTTTTGCGATATCACCTGTGTATAGCCAGCCATCTCTTAACGTATTGGCTGTTTCTTCTGGCATATTCCAATAGCCTTTCATAATTTGAGGACCCTTTATAATGACTTCACCCAATTCTCCAACAGGAACTTCCTCCAAGCCTGTTGCCACATCCACAACCTTGTATTCTGTTGATGGCATACCAATACCTACACTTCCAGGTTTACGGTCTGCAAATGGAGGGTTGCAATGTGTCGTTGGAGATGCTTCAGAAAGTCCGTATCCTTCTAAAATCTTTGCCCCTGTTTTTCTTTCGAACTCACGTAAAAGTTCTACTGGCATAGGTGCACTTCCACTATTGCAGGTTTTAATACTATTGATTCCGTACTCCTCAGCACGTGGATGGTTCGTAATCGCCACATACATGGTTGGAACCCCTGGGAATGTCGTTGGTTGCTCATTTTTAATCGTGTTTAATACTTCCTCCAATTCAAACCGTGGAAGCATGATCGATTCCCCGCCTGTAAAAATCGTTAAGTTCATACAGGCTGTCATACCAAATACATGAAAAAGTGGAATAACCGTTAAACAGCGTTCTTTTCCTAATTCAAATTCTTGCTTGAAGAATTCATAAGATTGCAGGACATTAGCCACGATGTTTCGATGTGTTAACATTGCTCCTTTTGATCTTCCTGTTGTTCCGCCTGTATATTGAAGAACTGCGATGTCATGCTCCAGTTCAATCGTAACAGATGCTACATTGCCATTTCCTTCTGTTAGGAAGGTTTCAAAACTGCGATCTGGATTGAAATCTTGTCCAGAGGGCTGCAGGCTGACAACTACAATATTTTTCAAGTTGGTTCGTGGTTGAACGCTTTTTACTCTTGAATAAAAAGCATCCATGACAACAATTGTTTGAGCCCCTGAGTCGTTTAAGATGTATTCAAGCTCTCTTTCGACACTCATCGGGTTTACCTGTGTCACGATCGCCCCTGCTCCTAATACGCCGTAATAAGAAATAACATACTGCGGGCAGTTCGGAAGCATAAGTGCAACTCTGTCACCCTTATGAACTTGATTTTGCTGAAGTGCAGAGGTAAAACCTTGAGAAAGTCCTTGTAATTGCTGATAGGTAATTTTTCTGCCATAGAAGGAAAGTGCATTATTAGTGGGATATTTTGCTGTAGTCTCTTGAAGTATTTCTACTAGGTTTTTTTCAGGGTTTGAGATTGTTGAAGATATCGAATCCGGATATTGAGCCATCCATGTTTTCCTTTCAGCCATTGGTTTCCCTCCAAAAAATATATAGTTTATTAAAAAGTAAGCCCGCCACCATCAACGGATAGAGTAGTACCTGTGATAAACGACGCTTCATCAGAAGCTAAGAAGAAAATAGCATTTGCCACTTCATCGGATGTCCCAATTCTGCCTAGTGCATTAGCCTTTGAAATAAATGGCCATCTTCTTTCATCCTGCTTCCAGCCATTGATAATCTTTGTGTCAATAACCCCAGGTGCAATTGCGTTAACACGGATGTTGTATTTGCCATATTCAAGTGCAGCATTTTGTGTTAGCAGCACTACACCTGCTTTCGAGGCATTATAAGCAGCTTGATATTTTTTACCCTTTAAGCCTAGTAAACTAGAAGTATTAATAATCGCTCCGCCGCCTGATTTTATTAATTCCGGTGCAGCATACTTTATTCCAAGAAAAACTCCCTTTAAGTTAATATCAATTACGTGATCCCATTCCTCTTCTGCTAGATCGACACTTCTAACCTCTGAATGGCCAATTCCAGCATTGTTAACTAAAATATGGAGGCCGCCAAAAGTAGTTGTTGTAGTGTTGATAAGGTTTCTTACATGATTAGAGTCCTTCACATCGGTTTTTACAAAAATGGCATCAGCCCCAGACTCTTTTATTAGACATACGGTTTCTTCACCACCATGAGAATCCACGTCAGCAACACTTACCTTTGCCCCTTCACATGCAAAGCGGATCGCAGTCGAACGTCCAATTCCGGAGCCCCCGCCAGTTACAATGGCTGTCTTTCCTTTCAATCTCATGTTAATTCACTAACCTCTCTCCTAATATCTCTATCTACAAAACTATCATTTAATTTTATTAAAGAAATCGAGATACTACTGATATTTCTTTAATTCAAGCTTAGCTATCTGAGCACGGTGAACTTCATCTGGTCCGTCTGCCAGTCTCAATGTTCTAGAGTTTGCCCACATCGCTGCAAGCGGAAAATCATTTGAAACTCCGGCTCCTCCAAATGCTTGAATGGCTCTATCAATAACACGTAACGCCATGTTAGGTGCCACTACTTTTATCATCGCAATCTCTGTTTTGGCCTGTTTATTTCCAACAGTATCCATCATATAGGCTGCCTTTAAAGTCAGGAGCCTTGCTTGTTCAATTTCAATCCTGGAATCGGCAATCCACTCTTTAATAACCCCTTGGCTTGCGAGAGGTTTTCCAAAGGCTTCACGTTCTTGAACACGCTTACATAAAAGTTCAAGAGCTCGTTCTGCAGCACCAATCAACCTCATGCAATGATGAATTCTTCCAGGTCCTAATCGCCCCTGCGCAATCGCAAATCCTTTTCCTTCACCCCAAAGGATGTTTTCTGCCGGAACACGAACATTTTCATAGGTAATTTCAGCATGTCCATGCGGCGCATGATCATAACCGAAAACAGGCAGCATCCTTTCAATTATAACACCTGGAGCATTAAGCGGCACGAGAATCATCGATTGCTGTTCATGACGGTTGGCATTAAAGTCTGTCTTTCCCATGACAATCGCAATTTTACACCTAGGATCTCCTGCGCCAGATGACCACCATTTACGTCCATTTATGATGTACTCATCACCATCTCTAACAATGCTTGCTTCGATATTGGTCGCATCGGAAGAAGCAACGGCCGGTTCAGTCATCGAAAAGCAAGACCGAATTTCTCCTGCTAATAATGGTTTTAGCCACTTTTCTTTTTGTTCCTCTTTACCATAGCGAACAATAACTTCCATATTGCCCGTATCGGGTGCACTACAGTTAAATACTTCTGGTCCAATTAGAGAGCGTCCCATTATTTCGCAAAGCGGTGCATATTCCAGATTGGTTAAACCTGCCCCATATTCACTTTCCGGAAGAAATAAGTTCCATAGACCAGCAGCCTTTGCCTTTTCCTTTAAGTCTTCCATTACCTGAGGAACAGCACTCCACCGATTTTCCTGTTCATTCAGCTGCTGCTCATACACTATTTCATTGGGATACACATGTTCTTCCATAAAGTTTATCAGCCGTGTCTGTAAGTCCTTTACTTTAGCAGAATAAACAAAATCCAATTAAATCACCCCTTCACACATACTAACCAGTTGGTATCTACAAATTATATTATACCTCCAAAAATTAAATATTCAAATTTATTTCAAAATATTCAAAAAAATATTTTAGGTTAATACCTTTTTATTCCTTTTTTTTGCTTATTCATTAATTCATGTGATTTTTCAATAATATCGGTTAAAACATCTCCTTTATATACTCGACCTAATCTGAGATTTTCTTGATAGTATTCAACAATTTCATCCAGTTTGTCAGAGGTTTCTTTTGAGATTCTTACATTTAATTGTATTCTTCCATTTTCAGCCAAGGGAGACACTCCTATCATACTTATAGCATTCTGCTAGCACTATGCATAATACGTGTTATTACTTGATTATATACTATTATTCTACACATTTTTCAACAAATCAAAAAAAAGAATGACTCTTCTTTTGAGTCACCCTTCTATAAAGAATAAATAAAGATATTATTCAGTTTAATTCTTACATAAAAATACAAATTTTGTTCAAATTATGTTGAGGAGGTTAGTAAGATATGGGTATGAAATGGTTATTTAGTTTATTACTTATAATTCAACATGTGACCCCTCAGGCTAGTGTTCAACTAACGAGAGAAGGGAAGCCTTTTTCGATTATCAATAGAGACGAATATTCTGTTGGTGATCCAAGTTATTTTATTTTGGATACAGAAAAATATGACCAACTGGTAGGAGAATTGGAGAAACAGTTTTCCGTTCCACCTAAAAATGCAAAATTGGATCAGCATGGAAATATTATTCCTGAACAACTTGGACTTAGTATCAATCGACATACTTTCACTCAAAAATTTTATACCTTTTTTTTCGAACACAGAATTTCAACATTAGAAATTCCCATGTATTCTGTGTATCCAAAAGTAGATAGTGAATTACTATCTGATATTCGCAGTATACGCATCGGTCGTTACATTACTTCCTTTAATCCAAGTAATAAAAAGCGTTCCACCAATATCAGGTTAGCAGTTGCCGCCATTAATAATCATGTCGTTTTCCCTGGTGAGACATTTTCATTTAATAAAGTAGTGGGTAAAAGAACCTCTCAAAAGGGCTACGAAAAGGCTAAAGTAATTGTCAGAGGTGAATATGCAGAAGATATCGGCGGTGGAATATGTCAAGTTTCTTCAACTTTATTTAATGCAGTTGATAGTGCAGGTTTGAAAATTGTCCAGCGTTTTTCTCATAGTCGACATGTACCATATATTCCTCCTGGACGTGATGCAACTGTGAGTTGGTACGGTCCCGACTTTGAATTTAAAAATATCTACAATCAACCGATATTAATCCAAGCTAGGACGTTTGGAAATCTTTTAGTGATTAAGTTATATTCCTCCGAAGTCATTGAGTACCAGCCTAAGGAGGTCCCTTTTCCACCACTGTAAAAAAGCCCGCAAAATGCGGACTTTTTTAACGGTCTTTATGATCATTTCTCAACGCACTTGCCAATAATTCTTCAGAGAACTCAGCCAGTGCAGTATTATTAAAATTCATGTTATCCTTCGGTGTAAAACTTTGGATTACATCCTGAAAGGGTTGTATAATATTTTTTCGTTTTCCTCTTGTTAGACCAAAAACGGCGGCGCTTATTCCAACTCCGATCAGAGATACCCACATGGTCCCTCTACTCTTTCGCTTTTTACTAAACAGATTGAAAAACGGCTTTACCATATTTCTCATCCAAAGCACTCCTTCATATAACATTAAATGGAAAGTAATAAGCTCTTTCCATTAACTTAATGTTTGTAATTAAAGCAAGAATATGTTTGGGAAACTTCTGTTTAATTGTAATTTCTTTACAAATCATTAGATGTGTTATAGCTTTTTTATTCTTACAGGGCTTACCATAAGAATTGAAAGTGCAAACGTTATAAGTGCATTACTATAAAGGAACACCCCCATACCCGCCATTAATAGCCCGGCTGCCGTTATTGGAAGACCCATAAAATAACCTCTTGTCGGTTTTACATTAAATCTCGCCAACCTTAAAGCACCCATAGTGGGAAATAAAACAAATGCAATCGTTGTGAAAATCGATGGTGGTTCCAAAGAGTAAAAAAGAAGGGCAGGTGCGACACCAAGGCTGACAATGTCTGCTAATGAATCGAGTTCTACTCCAAATTCACTATTAACCTTTAACCTTCTAGCTAACCGTCCATCAAAAAAGTCAAATATAGCAGATAAAAAAATAAACATTGCCGCCGTTTGTAAGTATCCGTTCATGTTGAAAGTAATGGAAAATACCCCTGATAATAAATTTCCAATTGTAAATAAATTTGGCACTGATCTTACCAGATGATTTATCAAGCGGATCCCCCTTTTTATGCGCAAGTCTCCATTCACTAATTCTCTTCTATATTCTGCACCAAATAATTAAAAGTGAATCTAGATTGATACAGGTATTATAAATTCCATTTCGTCAAAAGATATAAAATGAAAGGATGGTTGACATAAATGGACAAAACATTGGGCTATTTACGCGAAATCTTATCAAATTACAGTGATGGCCATTCCGAGGGCAGACATTTATATCGAAAATTGTCTGAAGGTAATTTTTCAAATGAAGGTGATTTTGTAAGACATCTAACTCAAAAAGAGATTAACTTTTTAAATGACATGCTGCCTAGGGAAATTAACCATGCCAAAGAAGAACAAGATGAAAAACGGGCACATGAATTAAATGAAGTGTACGAACTCCTTTTTTAGGCTTACTTCGATAAAAACAGAGATGTTAGTCTTTACTGACATCTCTCCTTTGGGAAATAAGTCGAGTTCTCTATTATTTATTTCCTAGGTAAGCGCATACAACGACAAAAGCTGATGTTTCTTCAGGCAATTTCTTCACAAAACGACAGAAAACGAGCGATTTCATAAATCGCCCGCCTTCTCCGACAAATCTGCCAGCCTATTCATCTTTTTTTCTTCGGGAGTTTTTTAGTCTCCCCGAGTCTTTTAACCCTTTTTTTATAATAATTTCTATTTGAGCATTTACACTACGGAATTCATCCTCCGCCCATTTTTCAAGCGCGTCATAAATTTGCTGATCAATGCGCAATAGAAACCTTTTTTTCTCAGCCACTATATCACAACCTTAATAGATACTTCCTGTATTGATTATCGGCTGGCTTCCCTTTTCTGAAACTAACGCTACCATTAAATTGTTTACCATTTGCGCTTTCTTTTCTTCATCAAGCTCTACTATTCCCTCTGTACTCAATTGGTCAATCGCCGATTTAACCATTGATACAGCTCCCTCAACAATTACCTTTCTTGCAGCTAACACTGCCTTGGCTTGTTGTCTTTGAAGCATTGCATGAGCAATCTCACTTGAATAGGCTAAGTGCATGATTCTAGCCTCGATAATCTCCACACCAGCCAGCTGAAGTCTATGCTGCAGGTCTTTCGTTAATTCTTCTGCAACTTCATCAGAATGCTGACGCAAAGAGATTTCATAATCATTATTAAAATTATCGTATGGGTACTGACTTGCTATGTGGCGCAGACCTGTTTCACTTTGAGTATGAACGAATTCTTTATAATCTTCAACATCGAAAACCGCTTTTGCAGAATCAAACACCTTGTAAACCACTACTGCAGCAATTTCAATTGGATTGCCTTCCAAGTCGTTTACTTTTAACTTATCGCTGTTGAAATTGATAACTCTTAGCGAGACATTTTTCCTAACTGTTAACGGCATTGCCAGCCAAAATCCCTCTTGTTTGATGACACCCAGATAACTTCCAAAAAGAGTAAACACCTTCGCTTGATTTGGTTGAATAATAGTGAAACCTGATAAGACCAAGACTGTTAAAATCAGCGCTATAAAAGATCCAGCCAAAATCAGAAAATTTTCACTCAAAATAAATTGCCTGAAACTAAAGGCGGTTAATGCACCGAATAAAAGAAAAAGGATAACACCTATAATCCCATTCACCTTAAACATTTCTTTTTCTTTCAAGCCAATCACTCCTTTAAATTCTATATCATAATGAAATCACTTTAATATCAAAATGACCACAAAAAAACCGCCGAAAACGGCAGCTTTTTAATGGATATCTCTTTTCTTAAACCTACCGCCACGCACTTCCGCGATATCGGCAACGGCGAGAAAGGCATTTTCATCATTTTCAGTAACGATTTCTTTTAACTTTGCTTCCTCGAGACGATTAATTACACAGAAAATTACTTTCTTGTGATCACCTGAGTAGGCACCCTCTCCGTTAATATAGGTAACACCACGGCCAAGCCGATTCATAATGGCTTCACCAATTTCCTTTGAATTATCGCTAATAATCCAAACCGATTTAGATTCATCAAGACCAGTGACTGTAATATCAATGGTTTTGTAAGCGACAAAATAAGCAATCAGCGAATACATCGCCCGATCCCAGGAGAAAACAAAACCTGCACTTCCGAGAATGAATAAATTAAAAAACATTATAATTTCCCCAACAGAGAAAGGAAGCTTTTTATTAAAGAGAATAGCAAGAATTTCTGTACCATCCAGGGATCCCCCGTAGCGGATGACCATCCCTACACCAATTCCGAGAACGATTCCACCGAATACGGTTGCAAGTAAGATATCCTGAGTAAAAGCAGGTACTGGATGAAGTAAGGTGGTGCCAATAGATAGAATAATAATTCCGTAAAGAGTGGATAAAGCGAAGGTTTTTCCAATTTGTTTATAACCGATATAGAAAAATGGGATATTTAGAAGAAAAATAAAGAAACCTAATTTCCAACCAGTCAAATAGGAAAGCATAATCGAAATTCCTACAATGCCTCCATCTATAACATGATTGGGTACAAGAAAAATTTCCAACCCTACGGCCATTAATGCTGCGCCAACTGTAATAAGCATGATTCTTTGAATAATTTTCCTAGTTGGCAGCCCTCGGTGTTGAACTTTTTCCAAAATTATCTTATTTTGTTCGTTTAGACCTATATTTGGCATTCCTGACATTATCTTGCCCCTTTCGCATAATATTTCTAATTCCATTATAACAATAAAATGATAGTTTTTTGAATTTTTATGCACTTTATTTCCCATTTTTTTAATTAACATGCTGTAAATTCAGGACAAAATTTCTATTGAAAAATTAAAGAAGCCGCCTCTATTTGAGACAGCTTCTTGGGAAATTAACCTCTTAGGGGACCCAACCATGACATCAGCCAAAATGTTTTTTCAAGCTTCTTTTTAGCCATTTATCGAACTAAATAGAAGTTTAACGCATCAGCCGATGTGTGTTGTTCCGTTGAAGGAATTAATTCTCATGAAATTAAATGGAATTCAAATTCCTTTAAAGAAACATTTTTTATCGGTATTACTGATGGACTCATATCCATATATTTGGATCGGCTTCTTGGCAATGTATGATTTGTTTTGGTTGTAAGGGTTAGATAAACATACTGATAAAGGTTCTTCATTTATCAATATGTTTATCTGTTAACTTAGTCCTTTCTTTTTAAGTGAACTCCTTTTTCAAAATCCAGGACCGAATAGATTGACCACATCTATTCGTTTTGGCTATTGGAATGATTCTTCTTCTCTTCATTACTCTAGGTTTCTTCTCAAAAAGGAAGCTTCCACAATAAAATTAAGAAAAATCAATTGGTTTGAGGATCTATCTACCTACCTCTTACATAAGCAGATAAATTTCACTTTACTCCCATATCCAATAACTTTTGTACTTTCTTTTGAATCAGTTAATTTCTCTTTCACTAAAAAGAAAGTTTCGTTAGGATTACACCTTTCCAATTCAAGTTACATCGCTCCACTTACCAAACAATGCAAAGGGAAAACCTTTACTACTCGTTCACAAACGGAACGAACACGGATGGTTGAGTCTCCTAAGAAGTTAATATTTATTTATTCATCCTTTACATCTATAGTATAGCACCTAAAATTTCCCTTTACACAAAGTGTTGTGACGAATTGATGAACTTTTCGAAATTACTAGACTATTATAAATAATACTAGATTAATATTGAAATTCAGCCAATATTTGATTACGCTATTAACAGCAAAGGGGGAGAATAAAGTGATTAGAAAGTTAACTCAAAATGACCATGACACAGTCCTCTCTTTTTTGAGTGAGGAGCCTTCCATTAATTTATTTATTATTGGGGATTTAGAGGTTTTTGGATATGATTCTGACTTCCAAGAAATCTGGGCAGAATTCGATAAACACGGAGAAATAAAGGCCGTACTTCTCAGATTCTATCAATCCTTTATTCCTTATGCAAAAGGCGAATTTAATGTTGAAAAGTTTATATCAATTATTTCCTCCTATCCAAGGCCATTCTTCCTGTCCGGTAAATCAGATATTGTGGAAAAGTTCGAGGCATTCCAGAAGCTTCAGCTCGGTAAAAAGCAAGAAACATTTTTTGCAGAGTGCAAAAGTACCGAAAATCTTGGAGAAACTAATTTGGAAATTAAAAAGGCTACACTTGATGACGTAGACCAAATATTAGCTATTCGCAGATCCATTGATGAATTTCAAATCAGAGATGATGCAGCTGAAATGTTACGTACTTCAATGGAAAACAGCACTGCAAGAAGCTATTTCACAGAAGAAAACGGACAGATGACAGCATGTGTATCAACGACTGCAGAGAATTCCATCTCTGCTATGATTGTTGGTGTTTGTACAAGGAAAGAATATCGCCGTAAAGGATTGGCAACAGCGATTATGCAAAAGCTTTTTACAGATGTATTAAATGAAGGTAAAGTACTCTGTTTATTTTATGATAATCCTGAGGCTGGACGTAGCTATAAACGACTTGGATTTAAGGATATTGGAAAGTGGACGATGTATAGATGAAATTATGCAAAAACTCCTTAAATTATTTTAGGAGTTTTTTGTTTTTAGATTTACCATTAGGGAACATTAGCAGTATCACTAGCTATGAAAGGACGTATGCATATGTTCGAATCGGTAAAAAAATACGCTAAACCCTTTGAGACTGTCGATGATCTTGATCCTCTACTAGCAGCAATTGGTGATGCCAAGTATGTCCTTCTGGGTGAAGCTTCCCACGGCACTTCGGAATTTTATACGATTCGCGCTGAACTCACTAAAAGGTTAATTAAGGAAAAAGGATTTTCTGTTATCGCAGTAGAAGGTGACTGGCCTTCCTGTCAAAGCATTAATCGTTACATAAAAAACATCGGATCACAAAATGACGTTAGAGGAGCTCTTGAAAGTTTTAATCGCTGGCCGACATGGATGTGGGCAAATGAAGAAATTATCGATTTAGTAGAATGGTTAAGAAATTATAATCAACAAACTAAACTTAAGAATAAAGTGGGATTTTACGGATTAGATGTCTATAGTCTTTGGGAGAGTATGGACGAAATCATTAAATATTTAGAAAGGACCGGTAATTCAGGGCTCAAACAAGCAAAGAATGCCTTCTCATGCTTTGAACCCTATAATCGAAATAATGAATCCTATGCGGTTTCTGCAGGGTATTTATCCGAAAATTGTATTAAAGAAGCCCTTTCGCTTTTAACGACCATTCAAAAGAATAAGTTGAAATATGATGATGAAGAAGAAAACAGCTTGAATATGGAGGTCAATGCTCTTGTTACCGTGAATGCTGAAGAGTATTACCGGACAATGGTCTTAAGCGACTCAAAGTCTTGGAACGTAAGAGACATCCACATGGTTGAAGCTCTGAATGCTGTTATGAAGTATTATGGTGAAGATGCAAAAGTAATCATCTGGGAACACAATACGCATGTAGGAGATGCCCGTGCAACCGATATGAAAGAAGCTGGAATGGTGAATGTCGGCCAGTTGATTAGAGAACAGAATTATCCTGAAGATGTTTACATTGTTGGCTTTGGAACAAACAGCGGTACAGTGATTGCATCAACTGAATGGGGAGCAGACTTTCGAGTAACGAATGTTCCTGAGGCCCAAGCTGGGAGCTGGGAAAACCTCATGCATAAAGCGGGTGCTTTTAACCAATATCTTTTGTTTAACGATGAGAATCGTGAGGAGTTCCAACAAACGATTGGCCACCGTGCTATTGGTGTTGTATATAGACCTGAATATGAACAATATGGTAATTATGTACCATCTGTCCTGAGCAGTCGGTACGATGGATTTATCTTTGTAGACAAAACACACGCATTACATGCAATTGAAATGGAAAGTCTTATTTATTAGAATTGTAATATTTTCATCACATAAATTTTATTTATTTCCGTACACTACTGTTTGTAATATATATTTGAAAAAGAAAGAAGGATTTGATTTCATGACAGTTGGTACACAAGTAAAACAAGCATTGGCGGGATTAAAGAGTGCTCAAGCTAGTTTTGAAACTTTTGCTTTAGCAACTGATAATCAAAACGCTAAAAAGCTCTATCAGGATGCAGCTCAACAAACTCAATCCGTCCTAGATAGTCTTGAACCACGACTACAAGAAATTTTGGCTGAAGAGCCACAATATAACCAATAAGAAGTAAAAGGGTTGGCATCCCTGCCAACTCTTTTAGTTATTCATTTAGAAAGGAAGTATAATTATGACCATTGCTACAAGTGTAAAGCAATGTCTAGCTAATATAAAGGGAATTGAAGCACAATTATCTTCGCTTGCCCTAAATTCTAATGATAAAGGTGCTCAAGAAGTCTTCCATGATACTATGATAACGATAGCTTCCGTAAAAAATGATCTACAGTCTCGCGTTTTAGAACTTGAACGACTTGAACCACAATATAAAGGTTGAAAATTCTGAGGTGAATGAATATGCCTAGTTGGATTGATCTTATCATTCGTTCCTTTGTCTTCTTAGCTCTTTTATTATTCATGACAAAAATACTAGGGAAAAAGCAAATCTCTGAACTTTCTTTTTTTGAGTATGTTTCAGGGATTACAATCGGAAGTATTGCAGGTGAAGCGATTACTGGTCTTGAAAAAAATATGTTCCAAGGCATGGCCGCTATTATTATCTTTAGCCTTGCAACTCTTTTTGCTGACATTTTAGCATTAAAGAGTAAATCTTTCCGTGACTTTATTGAAGGCAGGGGTACTATATTAATCAAGGATGGGAAAGTACTGGAGGAAAATTTAAAGAAAGAAAAATATACCATTGATGAATTATCTGCCTTGCTTCGGCAGAAGGACATCTACCGTGTAGCTGATGTTGAATTTGCCGTTCTGGAACCAAGAGGAAATCTTAGTGCTTTACTGAAAAGAGAAAATCGTCCATTGACCCCAAAAGATTTGCAAATGAAGGTACCCGCTGAAAAAGAACCACAAACGGTGATAATGGACGGAAGCATTTTGGATGAAGCATTGAGGTCTTCCGGGAAAAGTAGAGGTTGGCTAGAAACAGAATTAGAAAAGCTTGAACTAACGCTCAACAATGTATTTATCGGTCAAGTCGATTCTTATGGAGAATTAACTGTAGACATCTATGATGACAAATTACAAGTCCCGTCACCCACTCAAAGACCTTTATTATTGGCATCACTGAAAAAAACTCAGGCTGATTTGGAAATATTTTCTCTAGAGACACAAGACGAGAAATCAAAAGCCATGTATGAGAAAAACGCAAAACTTTTACAGGAGACCATTGATAAATTAACTCCATACCTATCCAGTTAAAAATCTTAGAGCCTAATCAAAATGATTAGGCTCTCGACTTATTATGCACTGACTTTTTTCCCATCGGGTATATCGCCTTTATGCGACACAAAGCTGTGAAGTACCATCCCTGCCATGACCAGCATCATTCCAGTCCATGATATTAAGGATGGCAACGGTGCTTTCAACAGGACTAACTCTCCGATTACAGCAAATAAAACCGAAATAGACTGTGTCGCTTCAACATTCCCAAGTTTTTGCATATTTCCTCTAACCAGATCTGTTGCCTGGAAGAATAAAATAGTTGCAATCACACCAGATGTAATCGCAATGATACCAGATTGGACAGATTGGCCAATGCTTGGTGGTCCCACCGTAAACATGCCATAAATAGCTAAAACTATCCATAGCGGCATACTCGCTATGGTCATTCCTAATACGCGTTGAAAAACATCCAGCCTCCCTCCGCACACATCCATCATTTTCCTATTGCCTAGAGGATAGGCAAATGACGCGATGATGACAGGTATAACGCCTAAGAAAATTTCCCTTAAACCTAGAGAACCTGCCTGCTCCACCTGCATTAAAATAGTACCGAGCAAAATAATCGACGACATCGCCATGCCTTTTATAGGAATTCTTCCCTTTATCTTGACTGGTCCCTTTTGAGTCATGACGGTCTCTACAAAAAAAGGCGCCAAAAGTGAACCAGAGATAATTGTGATCTGCCAGGTGGAAGCAATTAGCCACCCAGGTGCATAGGCGGCTGAAAAACAAATCGGGCCGTAAAATAAGCCAAAACCTACAAAACTCCATAACAGCCATTCCCGTGGATTATTTTTCATCTCCACCAATAGCGGCTTAAGGTTTTTCCTCCCGTAAACTAAGACCACCAGGAACGGAATCATAAAAAAATAACGAAGCGAAGCACTCCAAATCCAGCTCCCCCCTTCTAGTTCCATTGAGCGATTGATGATAAATGTAAACGCAAAAAAGAAGGCAGCCAAAGTGCCAAGGATCATCGGGCGCATAAATGTTCATCCCCCTTTATTGATTATTAGAAGAGAGCATAAGTCCATAATCTACAGCATAAATTGTTTTGTCGTTCAAAAATCTTGAAACTTCTCGATAACATATTCGTATAGTTGAATGGCAATTAAAATATTGGGTAAGAGAGGTTGATTTTATGTTTGGAAAAGTTGCAGCAGATATATTAGGACTAAGTGATGTGGGTTCTGTGATTAAACCAGAAAATTATGATAAGGTGGATTCTGATGATTATGTTATGCATGAGGATAACGAAAGGATATATTTTTTAATTAAATCTAAATCGGATGAATATTGTTTCACCAATAATGCGCTCATTCATCTTGATGGAACAAGTGCCACAAGTAAAAAAAGGATGCTTCACCGCTATAGTTATGCAACAAATCGGATATCTGATGTAAAGCTAGAAACAGCTGGCACAGTCGACCTAGATATTGAAATAAAATTTAAAATAGGCGCACAGCCTTTCTCTATAGATGTCCATAAAAAACACATTGAAGAAGTCAAAGACCTATACAAGGCACTCATTAAAATAGCAGAAATCACTCACGATAATGAAATTTCACTTCGATACGCAAAAGAAAGCCTTGATATTGCTTCCACCACATTAGGTAAGGTTACTAGTTCTGATAACAACTTGGTCGTTCAATTTAAAATGTTAAACCAAGCAGCCTTCCAATGGTTAGAGGAAAGTAAAAAACAATATAATGTAAAAGATTTTGGCTATGTATTTGAAAAATATATTAATAATTAAAGTAACTCTTTATGTGTATCCATAAAAAAACAGACCCAAAGGTCTGTTTTTTTCACACTATGTGATTAAGCTTTGTTTACGTTAGCAGCTTGTGGTCCACGAGCTCCTTGCTCAACATTGAAAGTCACTGATTGACCTTCTTCAAGAGTTTTAAAGCCTTCGCCTTGGATTGCTGAAAAGTGAACGAATACATCTTCTCCACCTTCGCGCTCGATGAATCCGAAACCTTTTTCTGCATTAAACCATTTTACTTTACCGTTTTCCATATTTGTTGCCTCCTAGTGTGTAATCCACACATTGTATTACTATTCTTGCTCTTTGTGATCCAGGCGAAAAGCAATAACTTATTCTTCCCTTGACTATCGAACAAAAATAATTCTACATAATCATACCAAATAATGAAGAAATAAGCAAGGTTTTGTCCATTATTTTCCCTTTTTCATACTGCATAAACCACTTACAGACTGGTAAAGTTATTAAAAATGTCACTAGGATGATTACCCTAGTGACTTGTAGAAGAACTTAAATTTTCTCTTCTAATTCCCAGTCGTATAAATCCTCGATCTGGCAATTTAACTCTTTAGAAATCGACATTGCAGCACTAAGATTCATCACTTTTTTTGACATGTAACCATTAAGTTGTTCCAAAGGAATGTGTGTACTCTTTTCCAACCCTTCGAGATTCATACTGTTCTTTGATAATAAGGCTTCGAGGTTACTCTTTTTCGCTTTATAATTTGACAAAATGACACCTCACTTTTTAAATAGTGTAACACAATGAAAATGTAAATGAAAGGAATCACACTTTATCCTACAGCATAGATGTCACAGAAAAAGCTTCATTAATTCGAAACAAGCGGCCGAACAAAAAATGTGTTATAATTAAGTTTGATGAAAAAAGGGGTGTTGATTTGAGAAATTCAAATAACAGATTCAATAGCGGGCAAACTGTGAAACTTAAAGACACTGGCGAGGAAGTTACGATTTTAAAATGGCAATATGTAAAAAACATGAAAAGATATTCTTACATTGTTAAGGAACATCCCGGTACATTTTTTTTCGAAGAAGAATTTCAAACTCAATAGATGAATGAAAAAGACCAAATCCTGAGGATTGGTCTTCTTTTATGTTTTTTAAAACTCTGCGTTACCTGTGGTTCTTGGGAATGGAATAACATCTCTAATGTTTGACATACCAGTGAGGTACATAATTAAGCGTTCGAAACCTAGACCATAGCCAGAGTGTTTTGTACCGCCGTACTTTCTAAGTTCTAGATACCACCAATAATCTTCTTCATTCATACCAAGTTCATTAATTTTTCCAGCAAGGATGTCTTCGCGCTCTTCACGTTGACTTCCACCGATTAATTCCCCAATACCCGGTACGAGTAAATCTGTTGCAGCAACAGTCTTATTGTCTTTATTCAATCTCATATAGAAGGCTTTTATTTCCTTTGGATAATCTGTAACAAACACTGGTTTTTTGAATACTTTTTCGCATAAATAGCGCTCATGCTCTGTTTGCAGGTCGAGGCCCCATTCAACTGGATAAGCAAACTTTTCACCAGATTCCATTAAAATATTTATTGCTTCTGTGTACGTAACGCGTCCAAAACTTGAAGTATGGGCATTGTTTAGGCGATCTAATAATCCTTTTTCAATAAAGCTATTGAAGAAATTCATTTCTTCTGGAGCATGTTCAAGGACATAGCCAATAACATACTTAACCATATCTTCAGCAAGGTCCATAATATCTGGAAGCTCAGCAAAAGCCAATTCTGGCTCAATCATCCAAAATTCTGCTGCATGTCGTGCAGTATTAGAATTCTCCGCTCTAAATGTTGGACCAAATGTATAAACATTTCGGAACGCTAAGGCAAAAGCCTCTGCTGATAACTGTCCGCTGACTGTAAGGTTGGTTTCTTTATTAAAGAAATCCTTCGTTAAATCCGTTTTCCCCTCTTCATTTTTAGGAGGGTTCTCGATATCTAGTGTGGTAACGCGGAACATTTCACCCGCACCCTCTGTATCACTTCCCGTGATAATTGGTGAATGGACATAAACAAATCCCTTATCTTGAAAGAATTTATGTATCGCATAGGAAGCTAAAGACCTAACACGAAAAACTGCAGAAAATGTATTCGTCCGCGGTCTTAAATGGGCGATGGTTCTTAAATATTCAAATGAATGCTTCTTCTTTTGCAATGGATAGTCGGTATTTGACAGTCCTTCGATTGAAATATTCGTCGCTTTAATTTCAAACGGCTGTTTGGCTTGTGGAGTATGAATGAAATCTCCCTCTACCTTAATAGATGAACTAATAGGAAGTTTTGCAATCTCCTTAAAATTTTCAAGCTGCTCATCAAAAACAATTTGAACACCCTTGAAGAAGCTGCCATCATTCAACTCAATGAATCCAAAGGTTTTTGAATCACGAATCGTGCGAATCCACCCAGATAATTGAACCTTCTGGTCTATGTAATCTTCTGTATTTCTGTACAAATCCTTGATTAAGGCTTGTTTCATGAAAATGCTACCTCCAACTTTTATGTAAAAATAAAAACCCTCCCGCCCAATGGGACTAGAAGGTAATTTCCACAATATAATTGTTTCATTTATCCCTTCAATATTATATAAAACTCCTGGCAAATAAGCAATATTCAACAAAAATCATGCTTTTCTAGGGAATTTTCGGAATATTAGCAGGATTTTTAAGATAGGAAGTCGAAATTGTTATCCATTGTTCGATTCTTGATAAAAATAAGGAGTGTTGATGATGGACAAAGTTACTTGCATTGCTTTTCTCCTGTATCATTCTTCGAAGAGTCAAGACATCCGAGAAAAAGCCATTCAATTACTGAATGGCGATGTATCTATTAGGGATTTAAAAAGAAATACTGTTATTCAAGCCCATTTAATTTTGGCCGAGTCCGCTTTAAGAAAAAATAACATCGACAAACTAAAGGTCCAGCAGTTTGCCGAGGAATTCTTATTACTTGAGGTTTAAGCTTCCTTCGGGAAGTTTTTTTCATACACAAAAATTTCCTTGCCATTTTCACTTAAAGCTGTTTTAATATAAAGAAACCCTAATGATTCCCAAAACTGTTTTGCCCTTACATTTTCTTTTATTACACCGAGTCGAACACACCTCAAGCCTCGATTACGCATTTCACTTTCATAAAGTGCATAGGCATGTGCACCAAAACCAAATCCTTGATAATCACTATGAATCATTAACAGTCCCAACCACGGGCACTGATCTTTTGGATTTTTCATTAAGTAATCCATAACCCCTATATACGTATCATCGAGCTTAATAAACAAGCTAATGGTATCAGGATTCAAAAACTCTTCTTCTATATCGGTAAGTTCCCTTAGGGTACTGCCATTTTCAACAAGATTGTAATCTGGATTTGAATTTATCATTTCAAGCGCAATATACAGCGTTTGTTTCGTTATCTCTTCAAAATGAACTGACATCCTGTGACCTCCCAGCTAAACGAATAAAACCATTATATCAATTCCACGTAAAATTCATAAAAGTTTTCAAAAAAACTATGATGAGAAAGGTGATACTATGCTCCAAGTAAATGTAAAAGTAACGTATGAAGGAAAAGACTATTTAACAAATGTTTTAGCAAATCCTAACACGCCCGATGAAGAAATTTACCGACTTGCTTTTGAACAGGTTGAAAGGCAATGGAAAAATAATTAAACACCGTAAAAACAGCGACCACTTTTTGGCCGCTGTTTTTTATGTTTTATTCCAACTCATATAAGTTTCCCGGAACTTCGTTCATAAGTGGACTGATTTCCTTGGTTGCATACATGTGCAGCCTATGCATAGCACGTGTACAGACCGTGTAGAATAACTTCCTTTCACTTTCATTTTTGTATTTTGAACTATCATAAAGAATAACACCATCAAATTCGATACCTTTTGCCAGATACGACGGGATTACCAATATCCCTTTTTCATAAGCAATTGTAGCCTTCTCAATGAGGTGTACAGGAATGACATCTTTCAATGCGGTATATACCCTTTTACTCTCTGCAGCCGTTCTACAAATAACTGCAATGGTTCGGTGCCCTTCATTTAAAAATTCATTTATTTTACCCAAGATCAAACCATTTAATTGGTTTTGCTCAGCTAGTTTTACCGATGGCTTCTTACCATGGCGATTAAATGGTTCAATTTTTTCCCCACCCTCTACCAAACTGCTGGTGAAATCAACAATCTCCTTAGTAGAACGATAGGTCTTTGTCAAAACAATCTTTTCAATGTCTTCCCCTTTTTCTTCATAATCCGATATAACTGTAGCTGATCCGGTTGCACCTGAGAAAATAGCCTGATTAAAATCCCCGAGCAGCGTCATCTTACTATAAGGAAAAAGTCTTTGTATCAGTGCAAACTGAAATGGAGAATAGTCCTGAGCTTCGTCGATAAAAATATGACGAATACCGGTTGAAGACTTCCTGCCCTTTATTAAGTCCTGCAGGTAGACAAACGGCGTCGCATCCTCATAGGATATTTTATAGTTTGCTAATGTTTCAACCGTCTGCGTACAAATTTGAGTCCAATCATCTAAAAGGACTTCTAGGTTTTCGGCCCCCTTTATAAATAACTGGCTATATAATCCCTTCATATCGAGGAAATTTAACTTTTTAACACGAGAAAATAATGGCCTGAATTTTTGCTTGACTACCTTTTCAGCCAAAATCTTTTGTTCCTGTTCGAAATCATCAAAACTTTTCTCGGTATAACGGTCTTTCCCTTGCAATTCCTGATATGCTTCTAAATAGTCCTCTTTTTCAAGATATTGTACCTCATCCTCTACCCAGCTTTTTGAGCGTTCTTGTTTGACTTTTCTCTTCAACTCTCTTAAAAGCCAATCCTTCACCATTTCCATACGGTTTGGGATGGTGAAACTCGCATCTAGGGAATAAAAATAATCATAAATCAATTCATTAGATATGATAATTTCGCCTCTAAATACTAGGTCTTTAAAAAGCAGACCCTTACTTGATAATTGAATCACATACCGGTCAATCATTTCTTTAAACGGTAGACTGGCTTTATACCGAATTCCTCTAACCCTAGTATCGTAGTCCGGATGTTCCCCATTGTTAAGTAGAAATTCCATTTGATCAAACGGATCCTCGACATCAAATTCACTGCCAATCCGATTATTTAAGTATTCCATAAAGGTAGCCTGCTCCATGTTCTCTTCCCCTAGTTCAGGGAGTACCGTGGATACGTAGGAGTTAAATAACGGGTTCGGTGAAAACAACATGATATTCTCAGACTTTATGGTTTCACGATATCTGTACAATAAATAAGCAACACGCTGAAGGGCTGCTGAAGTTTTACCGCTGCCCGCTACTCCTTGAACAATAAGGAGTCTACTTCGCTCATTACGGATTATAAGGTTTTGTTCACGCTGAATTGTAGCAACAATGCTCTTCATCTGTGCATTTGCATTATTCCCTAGAACTTCTTGGAGCATTTCATCTCCAATGGTAACACCAGTATCAAACATTGCTTTAATGTCCGATGCACGAATGATAAATTGTCTTTTCAGCTTCATTTCTCCTTTGATTTCCCCATCCATTGTGGGATAAGAAGCAGGACCAGGAGCAAAATCATAATAAAGGCTGGAAATTGGTGCACGCCAATCATAAATTAAAAAATTCTCATCATGCTCATCCATTAAAGAAGCAATTCCGAGATAAACTTGATCAACATTTTTTTCATCTGTTTCTAAAAAATCAATCCGTCCAAAATAGGGTGAGTATTTTAAGCGTTCAAGGATTCGGATCTGTTTATCCATTTGTTTAAATGTACGTTCCCGCTCTGACAATAACTCTGCTTGCTGCTTTATGCTGGCTGCCGTCTCAATCACATCATCCGGCTCATCCATATTAACAGTTACGTCCTCCCAGAAAGTCTTTCGAAGTTCAAGTACATCTGAACTAACACCTCCAGTATTTTTCTGGAGTTTTACTTTTTCCTTATCGATTTCCATACTAACGAAATTTACACGTTCCTGCTCCATCTGCAAGTCACTCTTTACCGTATCGCTCATTTGACCACTCTCCAGAAAAATTTTGTCCCTAAATATTTGACAGACTTTAACTTTATGTGTTATTCTATTATAGAGATAATTTGCCTTCATCATATTTTTTGTATGAAACCAAAATTTATTTTATCATGGTTTATTAGTAATTACAATAAGAAACTACCGCCAAAAGGCGTTTTTTTTATGTCTATTCCCGATTTATTTCGAGCATTTTTCCTCAACAACTTCCATCTCACCCGTTTTTCTCACTCCATAAACAAGATCACTGAACTTCCCATATAAAAATATCGCCATTATTCGGACAGTAAAATAATCTGCCACACCGAATTTTTCCTTTATCACTTTCCGCTTCTTAAATATCTGATCTAATCCAATTATCATTAGCAAGACCTTTAGCTTTGCAGACCAATTATTCTGTTTTAAGAATGATACTGTTGAAAATAATGACAAGGTAATTGCATACAACGGGACAATAATAAAATGTTCTTTCCAAGAATGAAATTTCCCTGCCCCGAAACGAACCTTTCTAGTTAAAGCAAATAAAAATAATAAATTAGCTTCTGTGACCAATATCATAAGAAAAAGTGAAATAAAACGAACTAAGGGATTCCATTTACCTAAAAGAATATTCCAACAATCACTAATTTTAAAGTAAAGAGGAATCAAGATTAAGGTATATATAGTTCTCCACCAATTATGTTTATAAACTTTTAACCTCAGAAACAGCAGTTCCACCAGTGAAAAATAAACTCCTCCAAGTAATTTACCAACCCACCCTATTCTTGCAACAGTAGAGAAAACAGCAGTAAAAGGCACAAAGATACCTTGAGATAAAATAGCACCAAAAACGTTGTCAAAAAAGTTCTTTTTAATTATTTTCGGTTTATAGGTATAAGCATGAAAAACATTTAAAACTACATACTCTAACAAATAAGCAAATCCGATATCAGCCATTAATAATGTGAATAATTGCTTTTTATTTTTGGTCTTGTAAAAAGAGTAGCCAAGCAAACTTGAGTGGATGATCAACATAATAATAAATGGTATTTTGTTTTGTTTCTTTGGTTTTCTCATTCACATATCCCACTTCATTAATGAGTTTATTGTTAGTATTTGAAAAACACACCTTTTCAATCCAACATATTCCCCATTTATCCTCCAATTTTTAGGATGTCATAATATTTCTGTAGCAATATTTGTTTTTTTGCGTCATTTTTACTATATTGGAATAACGAAAAATACACCATGATATTTTCATATAATGAAAATATCTTTATAGTGCAATTTTCTTTGCTGCAAAATATGATTAAAATCTCTCCCCCTTAGTTTGCAGCCTAAGTTATTACTTCTTTTTTATTGCACAAATATATTTTCACTTAGCACATCTAATTACTACTGTAAATAATTTATTATTATTTTCATAACACATTTATTTATTCTTAATATTTGACAATTTACAACATGAATGTCGGGTTCTTTGTCGAAAAACTATCACCTTAGACCCATTTCTCACTAATTACAGTTGAAAATTAGGGCAATTTCACCTATTGTTTTGTCCTAATTTTCTAAATATTATATTAATACGGCCGTAATACATTGAAATGGGGAATAATATTGAATAAGTATATCAAAACTAGTCTTTCTTCTGTTATGCTTGCAGGTACTTTGTTTGCAGGATTTCCAAGTATTGATTCTTCCTTTAAGGATGTGGGACTTGTACATAAGGCGGAAGCCGCTTCTTTTTCTTCAAGCAGCTCACTAGATTTAGCGATTGTGAATGAAGAGAGATTAATTGAATCTTTTATTAAACAAGGTCTCCTCCCCAAAAATGCATCTGAACAAGTAAAGCAAACATTCCTAAAAAATTACCTTGAGTTAAAAGGGAAACAATCAAAAGTTAAGGAAACAGACCCATTAGCTGCAAAAGTAAAAAAAGCTGAAGCAGAAAAGCAAAATAATTTTAAAGAATTTAATAATGGATTATTAAAAGGGAATGGTAAGAAAAACGGACACCTAAAGGGAAATCCTGATCCTGTTCAAGAAACCTCTTACAACGGTGAAAAAAGAGAGGACAAAGTTCTTGTTCTAGCTGTCGAATACTCTGACTTTGCACATAATAACATTAAGTCTAGTGAAACTGATAATTTTTATCCTGATTATCCATTAGGACACTATGAAAATATGATTTTTGGTGAAGATGGCGTTGAAGGTCCAAACGGTGAAGATTTTGTTTCCATGAAACAATTCTATGAACAGCAATCAGGCGGAACTTACTCAGTAGATGGTAAAGCATATGGCTGGTTAAAGGTTCCAGGAACTGCCGCTTTTTATGGTGCAGACCGAGCGAACGGTGGTCATGATAATGTTACTCCTGGTGGATCCAAAAAATTAGTTGCTGATGCCTATGCAGCAGCTGTAGCAGCTGGTGTTCCAGTTGATAATTATGATTTAGAAGATCCGCATGATCTTGATGGTGACGGAAATTTACTTGAAAAAGACGGTTTAGTTGACCACTTAATGATTATCCACTCAGGCGTTGGTCAAGAAGCAGGTGGAGGATCACTAGGGGATAATGCTATCTGGTCACACCGTTCTGCAACATTGGTTGATCCAGATGGTTTAGGCAAAGGAAAACCTGGATTTTACGATTACACCATGATGCCAGAAGATGGCGCAACCGGAGTGTTCGCACATGAGTATGGTCATGATTTAGGCTACCCAGATGAATATGATACAGTTTATTCTGGAACTGGTGAAGCAGTTGCTTACTGGTCAATTATGGCAAGTGGTTCATGGGCTGGTAAAATAGGCGGTACAGAGCCAACTGGATTCTCTCCATTGGCAAAAGCATATTATCAATCCTATCTAGGTGGAAACTGGACAAATGATACTGTGGAATTAGACTGGAACCAAGTGACTACAAGTGGAACACAAGTGTTACTTGATCAAGCAAACTCTCCAAATGGTAAAAACGCAATTGCTGCAAAAGTAAACTTGCCACAAAAGGCTACAAATATTAACACACCTGCTACTGGCTCCTTCGAGTACTGGGGTGGACAACAAGATGAAATTGATTCAAACATGGTAACAGCTGTGGATTTAACAGGAAAAACTTCTGCAACATTAGAATTTGATGCATGGTATCAAATCGAAAAGGATTGGGATTTTGCTTTTGTACAAGTCTCTGAAGATAACGGTGCAACTTGGAAATCTTTAAGCAATAGCAACACGGTTTCAAGTGCAGTACCTGAAGCATATCCAACAATTGCTCCTGCCCTTCCTGGTTTTACAGGTGATAGCAATGGCTGGACGAAACAAGCATTTGATTTATCCGGTTATGCAGGTAAAAAAGTACAACTTCGCTTCCGTTATATTACTGATTGGGGAACATCAGAAAAGGGCTTCTACGTAGATAACATTAATGTTAAAGCAGATGGTACTTCTGTCGTGGTAGATGGCGCAGAGACAACACCAGCATTTACTTTAAATGGTTTTGAGAAATCGGATGGAAATAAGTACTCTGATCACTACTACCTATTAGAGTGGCGAAACCATGCGGGGGTTGACAAAGGTTTAGCCAATATCAAACGTGGGCAATCGTTAATGAGCTATGATGGCGGTCTTGTTGTCTGGTATGTAGACCCAACTTTTACTGACAACTGGACAGGCATTCACCCTGGTGAAGGCTTCGTAGGAGTTGTAGATGCTCATCCAAATACTGATTTAAAATGGGATATTATTGGTGGAACACCGGTCCAGGCATCTACTCGTTACCATATCGCAGATGCTGCATTTGGTTTAAATCCAACTTCTGGATTAAATCTTGATTATCCAGGGCTTCAAACATTGTTTGGACCAAGCCAACCTGCAGTTTCTCTATTTAATGACAGTAACTCATTTATTAACACATTCATGCCAGACGCTGGCCGTAATATTGGTAACTTTGGACTTAAGGTTCGTGTGAACGGACAAGCTAAAGATAAATCAGTAGGTTCCATTGTAATCTACAAATAATCAACAGAATCTCACCTCCCCTTTTAAGGAGGTGGGATTTTTATTGCGTTAATCCTGCTTTATCACTTACCTGCTTAAACCAAATCCTCGTCTGTTTCGGATCCTTATCATTTATAAAAATCTTCTTATCTTTCAATTCGATATAGATATACGGAGATGATCCTTTTTGAATAAAAATCATTCCTCCAGCGATGGCAATAAACAGGGTACCACTAACCATATAACTCCGCTTACGTTTTTTTGGAACTTCATATTTACTTAAATAAATCATTCCACCCATTAAGAATATAATCATAAATCCAAATTGAACTTCCATCGCATATGTATACGAGGTAAACATGAGCGGAAGCAGATATTCTCATTATACATGTTATACGATTGATTAGTTTTTTGGATTCACATTATTCAAATAAAATGAGGCCGATTTTTATGAAAAATCGGCCATTGTCGTATTATTATCATGTTCGGATGATGACCCTTGTGCCATTTGGAACCTTTTCGGCAAGTTGAAGTACATCCCGATTATGCATTCTCACACAACCATGCGAAACAGATTTACCTATCGAACTTGGATCATTGGTCCCATGAATACCATAGCCTTGTTTAGAAAGTGAAAGCCACATAACACCAAAAGGTCCTCCCGGATTCATCTGTCGGTTAACAATGACAAAGTCACCGGTCGGGGTTCCAGTTAACATCTTTCCTACAGCTATTGGATAGATTTTTTCAAGCCTTCCATTTCTGAATAACGAAAGTCGCCTCTTCGCAATCGATATTTGTATGGAATAGGGAATCGTATTCGGATCTGGTAAGCCAGGGATTTGAATTTTTTGCCCTACATATAATTGCTGGTAGTTTACCCCGGGATTTGCTGCATAAAGACTGGCGAGGTTTACTCGATAATCCAAAGAGATTTGATAAAGTGTATCGCCCCGCTTTACAATGTGAATCATGTTATCCCACCTTTTTTCTTACTAGCATATGTTGGGACCGTTCCACCGTTGCCTAGTCGACATTATTGGTCCTCAAGACTAAACAATGGCGACATATCCTTTCGAATGTGTTGAGTATAAAAATAATCATTGCCTGCTGGGTCGTATACATAATCCTTTTTCCATTCCTCGATGTTTTTGGTTATCTCTTTAATCGCATCTACAAATAATAAAATTTCCTCATTTGTCATGATAGGGTGCAGGGAAAACCGGACCCATCCTGGTTTAGTAGATAAATCTCCTGAATCAATTTTATTAGCAATTTGCTTTGATTTATTCTTGTCAATTTGCAATAAATAATGACCGTAGGTTCCTGCACAAGAACATCCACCCCGAACTTGAAAACCAAACCGGTCATTTAACAGCTTGACAATGAGATTGTAATGAATGTTCGTAATAGTAAATGAAACAATCCCAATTCGATTTTGATGATGACTCTCTAATACATGCAGATTAGGAACAGTCTCTAATCCAGTTAAAAGCAGCTTTAGCTGTTCTTTTTCTCTCGCTAAAATTTTCTCTACCCCCATTTGTTCCTTTAACTTTATACATAAAGCTGTACGAATTGCTTGAAGAATACCAGGTGTCCCTCCATCCTCCCGAAGCTCGATGTCCTCAATGTAGTGGTGTTCCCCCCAGGGATTTGTCCAAGTAACTGTTCCTCCTCCGGGATGGTCAGGTACCTCACTTGAATAAATTCTTTTATCAAAAAGTAAGACGCCGCTCGTACCGGGCCCGCCTAAAAATTTATGTGGAGAAAAGAGAATCGCGTCGAGTTTTTCCATCGGGTCCTTCGGGTGCATATCAATCTTCACATATGGTGCAGAGGCAGCAAAATCTACAAAGCAAAGTCCCCCATGCTTATGCATGATTTTTGCAAGCTGATGATAAGGGGTTTGTATTCCTGTAACGTTCGAGCATGCTGTAAATGAACCAATTTTTATTGCTCGATCCCGATATTGGGACAAAAGCTGTTCAAGATGATTAATATCTACGGCCCCTCTTGAGTCGGGTCTAATAATCTCAACATCTGCTAAGGTCTCAAGCCATGAGGTTTGGTTGGAATGGTGTTCCATATGAGTGAGAAATACAACAGGGGTTTCTTTCTTAGAAAGCTTTATTCTGTCAGTCCATTGCTCTGGTACCCTAATACCCAAGAATCGCTGTAGTTTATTCATGACCGACGTCATCCCAAAACCATCAAGAATGAGGGCGTCATTCTCATCAGCATTAACATGTTCCTTAATAATTCTTCTGGATTGATTATAAATTCCGGTCATCATTAGACTGGTAATATTGGATTCCGTATGTGTATTTGCCATAAATGGGCCAAATACCTCTGAAATTTTTTGTTCAATTGGTCGAAATAATCTTCCACTTGCTGTCCAATCCGCATAAATTATCGGTTTCTTTCCAAAGGGTGAGTCAAATTGTTGATCAATGCCGATGATTCCAGACCGAAACTTATGAAAGTAATCCTCAAGATTTTCCGGCAAATGATACAACTTGCTTCCGATCCTTGCAGTAATCATACTTCAGCACCTCTCGATAAAATCCTGCTAATTAATGTATGCAAAATTCTTTCACTTGCCTATGATTCTGAAATGTTGATAAAAAAAGCCTGATCCAAATGGACCAGACTTTATTACTATTTATACATTAGAAGCCTTTGATGATTCCTTGCGGTTTACTTCATCAATTTTTTGAACAAACATATGAAAAACACGTTGTTTCTCTTCTAAGTCTTTTATATATTCCTTTAATTGATTATAACTTTCCTCAAACGGTTTATGATACCTTTGCCGTATACTTTCAATAATTTCTTCATTCACTGTCGATTGAATGACTTGCTTGGTGATCCCGTATTTATAAGAGTATACCTTTAATTCTTGTGCCACTTCGTCATATTCTTTATCAATTTCGGCAAGGACTACTGAAATATCATCTTTCCACTCTTCTAGTGATTTCTGTAAGTAAGATTTAACCATGGTTTCTTCCATTATTGCACCCGCCCTAATAAAGTCTTGATAACTTTATTATACTGGAGAGAGTTTACATATAAATTTCTAGCAGTTTACAATGCTATATCAATAAATAGGAAGTTTTTCCGATTTACATAGATTAATAGATATATACTAAGAAACCGCACCTATCATAACCGGGACATTTTGGGTAATATTATTGGCATTTCCTAAATCAATATTTATCATTAAAGAATATTGAAAGGTATGATGATTTTTTTTTATTTCTTCTGGAACATCGATAAAGAAAGTGATCTTTCCAGTCTGGTTTGGACTACACTCTAGAGAACAGAACACGGAATGACTATTTAATGTTTCTTCTACAAATGAATTTGAATCAACCCCAACAAGGTCAATATCATATCTTTTTATTTTATTTTTCAATAGCCCGCCTGTAATCTCAATCGTGCCATTTATGATGCTACCAGCTTCGTAAACCTGTTTATCTAGATGAACCATTGTTTTCGGCAAGCCTATTTTCAGTTTTGTTAAATAATCTTTTAATGTCATCTTCATCTTCACCTGTTCCCTAAAAATAGGCATAATAAAAGACCTCCATTTTAGTCAAGCTGCTTAATATGTTTTCATAAAACAAAAAAGCCCCTGCACTTGGCGGTCTATTGACCTCCTTCGCTTTAGCCGACGAAGTTAGCTGACGGGTAGGATGGCGAAAGATATTCTCATCCTTTCCACAATGTAGAATTAACCCCAATAAAATTGGTTCCTCCGTACCCATGATAAATGGGATTTAGCCGAAATATTTAATTCAAGTTGATTATGACGATTATTGTATCCTCAACCAGATTGATTGTAAAGAGTGATTTTCACTTAAATTAACCGACTTAGCTCGAATTTTTATTAAAAATAATGATTTATCTTTTGTTTGCTCATGAATCATCGGTATTTGTTGCTTATCTGCTTTTATCAAAGAATAGACATACAAGTATAAGACCTGTCTTTGTAGTTGTTATCTAAACATTATTCCACTACGATATTTTATCTCCAAGTTATTAATGTTAAACTAAGAAAACATACTTCATAAAAGGAGCCGTTCAATGTCTGAGTATAAAGTTTTATTTTTAGATATTGATGGAACCATCATCAAGCCCGATGATTCCATTGATGAAACTACAGTAAAAGCGATTCAGCAGGTTCAACAGAAAGGAATAGAGGTATTTTTAGCAACTGGGAGACCCTTACACGAAATCAGAGAGCTAGCAGATGAGTTAAAGATAAACTCGCTTATCGGGTATAATGGTGCTTTTGCCATTTATCAAGGTAAAGATCTTTTTCAGGAGCCGATTGAGAAGGAAAGTGTTATACAATTCATAGACATAGCGAAAACGAATCAACATGAACTTGTTTTGTATACGAAGGACCAAAATTTATTCACCGACTTAGAAGCAGATTGTGTAAAAGAATTTATTGCGAAGTTCCACTTACATAAAAACGGTATCTATTTGCCGGCAAATGATTATGATATTCTAGGAATGACCTTGATAAACTTAGCATCAAAGGATACAGCCTTATATAAAATTGAAGATCAAATTCACTTATCACAAGTAAATCTTGAAGGAATGCGTCATTGTTATGATGTAATTAGATTTAAGGTAAATAAAGGGATTGCCGTCCAATATGTACTCAACCATCTTGGGCTTTCAAAGGAAAATGCTATTGCTTTTGGAGACGGGTTAAATGATAAAGAAATGCTGATGAGTGTAGGTGAAGGATTTGCTATGGGAAATGGTCATCCTGACCTCTTTCAATATACTAAGCATAAAACCACAACTGTAAACAATTCAGGGATTTATAATGGATTAAAAAAACTAGGGATTATTGAGTAAAAGCTGTGCATTGCGCACAGCTTTTTTTGCATAAATTTGTTGGTATTTCGTGTTATACGTCTTGTTTTGAAAGCTTTTGTCACCCTGCAGGAAAACGGGGGGTTTCATAGAGAATTTACTATCTAAAGCTGTTTTACCGTTAATATAGAGAGAAGGGATTTGATTATTATGAAAACTTTCACATTAAAGGAAGTTTCCAAAAAAATAAATGTTAAACCTGCGACACTCAAGAAATGGGAAGATGACCTTGAGGAATATTTGGAAATACCTCGAACAAAACAAGGGGCGAGAATCTATTCACAAGTAGAAATAGATTTACTGTTGGAAATTAAGCAAATGTACGAAAACAAACTAAGCACGTCAATGATATTACATTTATTGCGTGGAGGTACCGATGATCTAGAGGAAGAAATTACTGAACATGAGGCAGATGAATCTTCTTTACAAATAGAAGAAATGTCCGAGGCAGAAGAAGAAATATCAGAACATTCAGCTCAGGAATTGGCGATTGTTTCTCATGAAGGGACACCAATGTCCGATGAAGAG
The DNA here is from genome assembly GCF_030817595.1 of Neobacillus niacini. Taxonomy (GTDB): domain Bacteria; phylum Bacillota; class Bacilli; order Bacillales; family Cytobacillaceae; genus Neobacillus; species Neobacillus niacini_G. Next base: position 6,583,033 of record NZ_JAUSZN010000001.1, on the reverse strand, counting down.
ATTGCAATAAAGAATGCCGATGAATTTTTTGTTGCAATGGATAATTATAAACAAAACTTTTTAAATGATGTAAAAGAAGAAATTAGAAATGTACTTCGAAAAGAAGTAGTGGATGAAGTCAAAAAGGAAATTGCCAGCGGGGCTAACTTCACAGTAAACTCTCTATCTGAATCAATAAATCAATCGACAGCTTCTACAAAAGCAGGAATCGAAGAACTTTCGGATCACTTAGAAAAATCGGCAGAACAGACGACTGAAAGGCTTCTTTATTTATCAAAGAGTATTGTAAATGCCTCTCACGAAACTTCAGAAGAGATTTACACACTCTCGAAACAGTTATCTCAATCTACAGAAGAACTGGCACATTACGTAGACATTACAAACACAGAGATTTTTAACCTTTCGGAAGCGATTGAAATCGACCGTTTAGAACGTGGAAAGGAACGGGACCAATTCCGCCATGAAATTACACAAAGAGAAGCAGCCTTTCAGGACTTGTTAACTAGTTTTCGAGATGTAGCTGCGGCGAAAGAAAAGAAATGGTGGAAATTCTGGGAGTAGAAAGGAAGTCTCTTGCTCCAATCAAAGAATTTTTCAAGCGGGGGGAATGATGATGAATACAAACCAAGTTGCAAAATTTTTAGGGGTTTCAGCCAGTACCATTCAGCGATGGGTAAAACAGCTAGAACTTCCGATGGAGCGGAATGAACGAGGACATTATCATTTTAATAATGAGGATATTGACCTTCTAAAAAATATTCAGACACAAATCCAAAATGGAACCTTACTCCAAGAAATTGCCCCTGTACAAGAAAAAAAGATTCGAAAAGGGACAGTAAAATCAATTGAAAGCAATGCTGAGCTTGAAAGATTGTATTCGATTGTGAGTGACTTGGAAGCAAAGGTGAATTCAAAAGCTGACTCAGTGGCATCCTATCAACTGCTGCAGCACCGCCGGGAAATTGAGGAATTACAGACTGAGGTTAAAGATTTAACAAAACAAGTTGAATCCCTCAAATCACAGCTTCATGAGATTACGAAAACCACGCTGCCAGACAAACCGATAGTTTTAGAGCAAGGCAAGCTTAATAGAAAAAAGAAGAAATTTGTTAGTTCGTTATTTGGATTTTTAGGGTAAAAAACAAGCCGAATGTGTTTAGAACACATTCGGCTTTTATATTTTTAACTCGACGAGCGGTCGGGTATATTTTTTTATCATATAACTTCCCAAAACTAAACAAACTATGAAGGAGAAAACTATTAAAAATAAATAATTTTCTGATATGGCATTTGGTAAAATAGCTTGTATGGATTTTATAATAAACCCATGGAATAAGTAAACATAAAGTGTCCTTTCACCTATTTTGGTTATTCGATACTGATTGGATGGAATTAAAGGCAAGAAGCCAAAAACAACAATTAACGTTAAACCATATTGTAAAGCACGCAGCAGTCCATCACTAAGCTGCATACCCCCCATATTTTCATATGAGGTATCTCCTAACAGCCATGGGACAGCATCTTTTGGGAAACTAAACCCAAAAAATAAAAATGTAAAGACGATAATGACCACTCCGGCTGGAACTGCAAACTTTGCTCTAATGATCCGTTTTAAATGTTCCCCATCCATTAAGAACCCTAATAGAAAATATGGAAAGAAAACAAAGGTCCGAGATATACTCATAAAACTCCCCGCATTCTCAAAATATCCGACAACGATGCCAAGTATGACGGCAATGAGTAATCCAACCCATTTTAATTTAGCAAATACATAGAGTAATAAATTCCAAAAAAACAAACTTAACAAAAACCATAACGACCAATGAGGCTGGAACAAATCAAATTCAAGTGTTTCTTCCTTGCCCAGTAAAAAATAAAAAACAGAATAGATAACTTGAAAAACAAAGTAGGGAATCAAGATTTTTTGTACAGATTTTTGAAGATACCCTTTCTTTTTATAACCTTTAGCAAAATAGCCGGATATCAAAATAAACGCCGGCATGTGAAAAAGAAAAATCACGGTATATAAGGTAAATAGTAATTTATCCTGGTCTTTATACGGGCTAATCATATGCCCAAAAACAACAAGAAAAATCAATATAAATTTCGCATTATCAAAATATTTACTTCTACCTGCTGCGGAAGCCATCCTATACCCCCTTAAATTTTCACTCAAAGTTATACTGAAAAAACACCAAAGCTATTTTACACCATTTTACCTTATTAATGTTACAAAGAAATTTAATAAAAGTTACTTTTTGTTTCAATTAAATCACAATTTCAAAATAATAATAGTAATGTCCTATGCTATTTCGACTATTGGCAATATTTTCTATAACCTACTTTTATGACCTGATGATAAAAATCACATACACAAAAGATGATTGGTGGTAGTATGCAGAGTAAGTTCTAAATTCTTTTAAAAAATGAAATGGGGTTATAAATTGAACTTTCCACAATTAAAAATTGCTCATATCATGCCAAAGGTACCTATTTCCAAGGAGGTATGGGAGTCGGAATTTCATTAAGCAAACTAGCTTCAGCGGTAGCAAATGCTGGTGGTGTTGGGATTATCTCAGGTACAGGTATATCCACCGATGAAATGCGCGATCATATCAGAAAAGCAAAAAGTTTAGTACAAGAAGGCGCAGGATATATTGGGGTAAATGTTTTGTTCGCGATGAATGACTTTGCAGAAAAGATGAAAGCGGCTCTTGAAGAAAAAGTAGATTTTATTATTTCCGGAGCGGGAATCTCAAGGGATATGTATGCTTGGGGGAGACAGGCTGGCATTCCCGTCATTTCTATTGTTTCTTCGGCCAAATTGGCTAGAATTTCAGAGAGACTTGGCGCTGCAGCTGTAGTCGTTGAGGGTTTTGAAGCCGGCGGACACCTTGGAACAGACAGACCGATGTTTGATATACTTCCTGAGGTAGTAGAAGCAGTGTCAATCCCTGTCCTTGCTGCAGGCGGAATCATGACTGGCGAAGATATTGCTAAAGCTATTTCAATGGGTGCAGCTGGGGTTCAAATGGGTTCAAGGTTTGTAGCAAGTGAAGAATGTGACGCTCCTCTTGCATTTAAACAGAAATATGTAGACGCACGAAAAGAAGATACAGCTTTAGTTAAAACAACGGTTGGCCTGCACGGAAGAGTCATCGTGAATAACTTTGCAAAATTGATCAGCGGGTCAGACAAATTAAAAATTGCTAAGTGCCATGATTGTTTAAAAAATTGTTCTTATCGCTTCTGTACACTTGATTCCCTTCTTACAAGTATGGGTGGAGATGTCGAAAATGGACTCGTCTTTGCTGGTGCTCGAGTAGATGAAATTAAGGATATACTGCCTGTACAACAAATTATTGATCAACTTACTTTTGAATATCAAAATTCAGTGAATAGATAAGATATAAAAAAGAGACAACCATCTGGTTGTTTCAGATTGTAGACAAAAGGCACCTGAATAAGCTCATTCGGGTGCCTTTACGTTGGAAATTTGCTCGTAAGAGCAATATTTAGACCTATCCTATGCCTATTATTACGCCATTTCTGGACCTTTCCAGGTCCAGTTGGCCATCTTTTTCAAGTTCATGGCAGCAAAAGTAAGCATCGCCTGCATGGACAATTTTTTTAAACCTCTTAAGGTTGTCCAACGCATACCATGCTTTTCCTTAGCATCCGCAAAGACACGTTCAATCGTTTCTTTACGACGTGCATAAATGGTTTTATTCTCTTGAGTATGACGAAGGTGATCCGCTTCCTCCAAATAGTGTTCCCACACATGACGCTCAATGAGTTTTTTATGTTCTTTACTCTGAGTGCATTGGGAAAGCAATGGACAATTTTGACATTCAATCGGATTAGAGAAATACTGGCGCTTTCCATCCTTCGTCGTCGTTGAATATTTCAATACTTGTCCTTGCGGACAGATATAACAATCGTAGTACTCATCGTAAACATACTCTTGTTTTTTAAGATAACCTTCTTTTGTACGAGGGCGAGTATATGGTAGAACTGGTGTCATATCATTTTCAAATACATATTGGGCAATTGGAGATGTTTTATAACCAGCGTCAGCCGCAACAGCTTCAGGTTTTCCATGTTTCTCTATTACCTTCTCGAGTAGTGGCTCGAAAACAACGCTATCATGAATATTCCCCGGCGTTACAATTGCCCCCAAAACAAAACCATTTCGATCCGCAGCTGCATGAAATGAATATGCGAACTATTTCGTTCGTTCGTCCTTTACGTAATAACCACTCTCTGGGTCAGTCGTGCTTTCTTTAATTTCTTTTAATTCTTCTTTATCAAACTTATCTGGAGGAAATGGCTTTTTTCCGTGATCTTCTCGGTCTTTATTGATCTCTTCTTGTAGACGTGCCTCATATGCTTTCGATTCTTTTCTAACTACTTTCTTCTCAAATTTCTTCTTGTTTGCGCTAGCCTTTACATGAGTAGAATCAATAAATACGTGCTCACTACTAATCAATTTCTTCTCTGAGGCTTCCTTCAAAATTCGATAGAAAATCTGCTCAAATAAATCGGTATCCTTAAAGCGTCGCTCGTAGTTTTTACCAAAAGTTGAAAAGTGAGGTACCTTATCATAAAAACCAAAGCCTAAAAACCATCGATATGCCGTATTGGTTTCGATTTCTTCAATAGTTTTACGCATGGAGCGAATACCGAAGGTATATTGGATGAAAGCCATCTTAATCAATACTACAGGGTCAATACTCGGACGTCCCCGTTCAGAAGAATACATGTCTTGAACGAGTGAATAGATAAATGAAAAATCAATAGCCGCTTCAATTTTGCGGACCAAATGGTTTGCAGGTACTAGTTGTTCTAAAGCAATCATTTCTATTTGGTCACGATTTGTCTGTGTATTTTTAGTAAGCATTTCATCCACCCCATTAAAATCTTTGTACCTTAATTATACAAAAAAACTGCCGGCAAACCCGTATCTTTTCGGATTTGTCGACAGTCTGAGACAACCATCTGGTTGTCTTCTTTGTTAAGGTAAATTTTTTATTTTATTCTTAATTGAGGTTCTTGGTTTTGGGTCTGGGACAATTTCAGGAAACCCAATTGCTAATACACCAATGAGGTCATAATTTTCAGAAACTCCTAGTATTTCCCGGTTCTTTGCTGTGATACCAATTGATGACCAGAAAGTACCTACCCCTTCAGACCATGCTGCTAAATTAAAGTTTTGCACAAAGCAAGCTGTGGCAAGTGCATTTTCCTCTTTTTCAACTGCGGTTGCACCATGTTTGGATAAAACAGCAATTAGCACAGGTGCATTGCCAAAATTGGTTTTATGATTGAGTTTTGCCCTTGTATCAGGTCCAATAAAGTACACTTCCCATGGTTCTGTTAGTCGGTGGTTTGGAGCCATCTTAGCTGCCTCCAGCCAGGAGTAGATTAAGTCTAAGTCAACAGCTTGAGATTTGAACTTTTTAATATTCCTCCGGCTTTTTATGATATCAAGGATATCCATTATTGCCCCTCCTTTTTATATTGGAATTCCACGTGATTTTATTCACATTAATCCATCTTATGTTCTATTTCTCTAAAATATTTACACAGCCTAAATATACTGACTCTAATCGTCACTCATCCTAATTACCTGAATATTATGTGTGCGAGGAGGCGATTATAATGAATAATTATTACAATGGGCCTATTGGAAATCCTGGGTATCGAAGTCAAGAAGCCGGCGATTATCGGAATATCATGAATACATGCCAGCGTTATATGAATTACCATGTGGTTGGTCAAATGAGTGATGGCACTCAAATGAGTGGTATCCTCCAAGACATGGATGATGAGGGAGTTACTATGCTCGTTCCTGAGGATGTTGATGACGATTCCGATGATATGCGATATGGTGGATATGGCAGACGTAGATTTCGCCGCTTTAGGAGACGCCGCTTTCCATTCGCTGTCTTTGTATTTCCATATTTCTTTCCATTTCCTTATTACTATTAATGTTGAGAAAGCTCGCGAATCCGGCGAGCTTTTTGGTTAGTATTCCTTTGTTCCATCAAACCGATAATTGGACTGTATATTACTCGCATTTAAACTAAATAAGCCCTTATTGAAACCAAGCACAATAAAAAAAAGAGCTTGTGCAAAGAAGAAGATCCCCCATCCTTGAGCAGGAATAAATGCGGTTAATCGGGACAAGTTGGTAGCGTCTCCTGCTGCATCCGGCTAAATTATACTGATGGAGAAAATATCATATGCTGTACTGACCGATTCCACTAATAGTACTGAAGCAATTAACAACACTATGGATTGCCTTTTTACTTCCTTTAATCAGCAGTGCTAGGAACAAAACACCAAAGGAAACGAGCCAAAAGATACCATAGGGATTACGCACCCATAAAATTAAATTAATAATAATAACACTTAGCAGCATATCAATAAATAATATATGTTTTTTCTTTTTTATCAACCACCGTATGCCATTAACGAAGCTATCGTATAACCTGCTGCACATGTAATAAAATCAATGATCCAAATAGATTGTGTCTCTTGTGTTACACCGTCTGCATTCATGTACAATGCAATCGATTCAACATTGCCCCCAAATAAAGCCATAAATGCATGACCAGATTCATGGATTAACGTATTAATAATTCTAAAATAATCACCAATTATCGGAATTTGCATTAAGAAGAATGCCAACCCAATGAAGAGGAAAAATTTAATACTAAGCCTTTCTTTTAAATATTTCATTTTCCCCTTTCCCCTCTTTTCATTAAATTTGCCTATTTTAGTACCATCTTACCATTTTTCTTTATATTCTGAAAATTTCACTCCAATACTTTCCTACTAAATACAATCTAACCAGGGAACAAAATTAGACAAAGAAACAACTTTCATGTTAATATTAGGTTGTTGCAAATTACATGCAATGATTTTTTATTAAGGAGGAATGACTTTGATTGAATTTAAAAACATCGTAAAGAAATACAGAAATAAAACAATTATTAAGCCCTTCTCTATTGATATCGAGGCAGGTCAATTAGTTGTTTTTATTGGACCGAGCGGATGCGGGAAAACCACATTGCTGAAAATGATCAACAAATTAATTCACCCTTCAGCAGGAAAGATTTTTGTTAACGGCAAGGATATATCCACCATGGATGCTATCGAGCTAAGAAGAAATATTGGCTACGTCATCCAAAACACTGGTCTCTTTCCTCATATGTCGATTAGAGAGAATTTGGAATTAATCCCTAAACTTAAAGGTGAAGACCCGGCTAAAATTGCCAAAAAAACAGAGGAACTACTCAATGTAGTTGGATTAAATCCTGCTGATTATTTAGACCGATTCCCAAAGGAATTAAGTGGTGGACAGCAGCAAAGGGTTGGGGTAGCCAGGGCCTTTTCAACAGATTCAGATATTATCTTAATGGATGAGCCCTTTAGTGCATTGGACCCTGTAACAAGAAACTCACTGCAAGATGAGCTTGTTCAAATGCAAAAAGAACTCAACAAAACCATCATTTTCGTCACCCACGATATGGACGAAGCAATCAAAATTGCAGATAAGATTTGTATTTTGAAAGATGGTGATATTCTCCAATTTGATACCCCAGAAAATATTCTAAAAAACCCAGCCAATGAATTTGTCGAAGGATTTATCGGTAAGAGACGAGTTTGGAATAACCCTGAATTGTTAATGGCTGAAGATATTATGATACCTAACCCTGTAAAGATTACTCCTAAGCGAACAGTTTTACAGGCAATTGAGATCATGAAGTCTAATAAGGTTGACAGTTTAATGGTGACGGACAAAAATAATATTTTAATAGGTTTGGTGACCTTAAAAGGAATTCAATTGCTGAACCGAAATTCAGAGATTGATAGCGTTATGGAGAAAAATGTTTTAGCTGTTTCAGAGGATAGTAACTTAATTTCCATTTTAGCGACGATGAATGAACATAAAATTGGCTATGTACCTGTTATCAATCATTCGAAGCAATTAACTGGACTAATAACGAGAAGCAGTATTTTATCAGCCTTAAGCAGCCAACTAATTGACTTGGAGGTGGCCTTTTAATGGGTGATTTTTATAATTATTTAATTTCTAACTACGAACAGATTATTAATTTATTAGGTCAACATATTTATTTAAGTATTATTTCAGTCTTAATTGCCGTTATTATTGGTATTCCGCTTGGCATTTTAATATCAAGAGAGCCAAAGCTTTCGAAGACTATTATTGGAGCAACTAACGTCATTCAAGCAGTACCAAGCTTAGCCTTACTTGGATTTCTAATTCCCTTTATTGGTATCGGCAGTGCACCTGCCATTGTCATGGTTGTTCTTTATTCCCTTCTTCCAATCGTGAAGAACACCTATACAGGATTAACGAATATTGATCCTGACATTCTGGAAGCCGCCAAAGGTATCGGTCTGACCAAGAGTCAAACAATGAAAAAGGTTCAGCTGCCGCTAGCCTTTCCGATGATTATGGCGGGTATCAGAATTTCTGCCGTTACAGCTGTCGGATTGATGACAATCGCAGCCTTCGTTGGAGCAGGCGGACTTGGTTATCTGGTGTTCTCTGGTGTTCAGACCGTTGATAACTATATGATTCTTGCAGGAGCAATCCCTGCATGTATCCTTGCCCTCTTGATTGACTTTGTTGTTGGAAAACTTGAAACGTCATTCTCATATACGAATAAACGAAAGTCAGCAACTAAAACTGGTAAAACTATAAAGCGTTTAGTTATCGGATTTACCTGTATAATCATCGTAGCTGCCGGTGCCTTTACTGTTTACTCAAAGACAAGCGCCAGGGATAAAATTGTTATCGGTTCTAAAAATTTCAGTGAACAGCTGATTCTAGGACATATGCTTGCTGATTTAGTAGAAAATAACACTGATATTGAAGTAGAAAGAAAAATGAATCTAGGCGGTTCACAAGTAGCTTTTAGTGCAATAAAAAATGGTGACATCGATATGTATGTCGAATATACTGGGACGGGACTCGTAAATATTCTTAAGCAAAGCCCACAAAGTAATCCGGACAAGGTTTATGACTATGTAAAAAAAGAATTCAAAGAGAAATATGGAATTGATTTATTAAAACCACTTGGATTCAATAACACGTATGCTTTGGCAGTACGTCAAGATACAGCACAACAATATAATTTAACCACCATTTCTGATCTTGCCAAGGTAAGTGACAGCATGATTATGGGGCCAACGATTGAATTTCCAAATCGTGATGATGGATTAATTGGACTTTCGGAAACGTACAATTTGAAGTTTAAAGATGTTCAAGCTGTAGATGGAGGATTACGCTATACAGCTCTAGATAATCATAAAAGTGACGTCATCGATGCATTTTCGACAGATGGTCTCCTTGAAGAATTTGGTTTAAAGGTGTTAGAGGATGATAAAAACTTCTTCCCTCCTTATTATGCTGTTCCAATTGTTAAAGAAGAAACATTAAAGGAACATCCTGAACTTAAAGAAGCGCTTAATTCCCTTGCAGGCAAACTTACAGATGAAAAAATGCGAAAGCTTAATTACAAAGTAGACAGCCTCAAGCAATCACCAAGAAAAGTAGCTACAGAGTTTCTAAAAGAAGAAGGACTATTGTAGAAATATAAAAGCCGGCGCTGCCGGCTTTTTTTAGTCCTCCATAAAATGGACGACTCTCTCATAGGTTTCATCATCACCAATAATCAGAAGGACATCTCCTTCTAGGATCGAAGCATATGGACCAGGTGAGATAATTAATTCACCTTTTCTCTTCATCCCTATAACGGTACCCCCAGTATTTTGCCAAAATTTTACCTCAGAAATCGTCTGACCAATATGTACACAATCAGGCAAAACCTCTACCTCAATCGGTGCTAATGGATTGGTATGGCGAAGTTTTGTAGAATAATCCATAATTTTTCTAACCGAATCAAATAGCTGTTCTTCAATTTTCACTCTCTCTGCTATAAGACTGTTTATTTCTTTTTCAAGGTCTTTTATACTCGCCAAATTGGAAAATCGATGCATATATTTATAGGCGTTCTCCCGCGAAGAAATAACAATTCCGCTTCCCTTTGTGGATTTAACTATTTCAACATCTTCCAATATCTTTATTGCTCTTCTAACTGTCTCTGGTGAAACCTTATACTCACTTGCCAATGTTGATCTACCGTGAATCTTTTCACCTACTTTAAATTTCCCATCGTAAATTCGATTCGCTAAGTCAATTGCAATCCGTTCATAAGTTGGTATTTGTGCTCTCTGCATATATTCCTCCACCGAACCTGAGTCAATGTTATTTTATATATACACTATACTCTAAAAAATTTGTCGATGCGAACTCGACGATAAACAATGCCAGTTGCCATTGGCTCATTTCTTTTTGAAAACTTTGGGTGAGATAGACAGGAACTGGTTATAATCATAATAATCCGCATTCTAACTGAGGTGAAATTAATGAATCGAAAGCTAGTCCTTTTGCTCAGTCTTCTCTATGTAGCTTTTATGGCTATCCTATTTTTTTATTATCGTTCGGAAGGGGAATCTTATAAATCAACCGTTTCCATCGGCGGGATGGTTTGTGGGGCAGTTCCACTTCTCTTAGCTCTATTTACCAAACTCAAGTTCAATTTGCCAATTGTTATTTCTTATTTACTTTTTTTGGTCGGTTCACAGTACTGCGGCTCGATTCTAGGTTGGTATGGTCTTGGATGGTGGGATACCTTTGTCCACTTCCTTAGTGGTGCTATCCTTGCGTTTGCTGGAATTGCGTTATATGAAAGATTGGTTCATCGAGATGCAGAGGTGGAAATATCCCCTTGGATTATCTTCCTATTCACCTTATCATTCGCTTCTTTAGGTGGTGTGATATGGGAAATCTATGAGTTTAGCTGTGATCAATTTTTCAATATGACGTTACAAGGCGGCGGAAATGACGATACCATGATTGATTTAATTTCCGATACAGGAGGAGGGCTAATTATTTCCCTTTGGGCTGGGGTACGAACAAAAATAAAATTAAGGAAAAGTCATCATCAGCCTCAATTATCATAATTTGATTTACATAAAAAAAAGCAGTCTAAAAAATTAATTTTAGGTCTGCTTTTTCCTTGTTATACGGGTACTGCCGCGAAAAACTCATCGTATAGTGCTTGAACTGCTCTTTTTTCATCAACTTGTTTTACACCGAACATCATACTAACCTCGGATGAACCTTGGTTAATCATTTCAATATTCACTTCTGCCTTGGCTAACGCTTTAGAGGCTCGCGCCATTGTTCCGACATTCCGGCGCATTCCTTCACCTACTACCATTATCAGTGAAAGGCTGTGCTGGACTTTTACCTCATCGGCATGTAACTCGGACTCTATTCTCCAGATAATTTCATTTTCCATGTCAGGGTCGAGCTGGGCTTCTCTCAAAATGACAGATACATCATCAATCCCTGAAGGCGTGTGTTCATACGACAGTCCATATTCTTCTAAGATGCTCAAAAGCTTTCGCCCAAAACCAATTTCTCTATTCATTAAGTATTTACTAACGTATATGCTGCAAAAACCTTTATCACTCGCAATTCCCACTACAGGTCCATTCGTATTGTCACGTGTATAGACAATTCGTGTTCCAGGTACGCTTGGATTGTTCGTGTTCTTAATTTGAACGGGAATACCTGCACGGAAAGCCGGTACAAGCGCCTCATCATGCAGCACGGTAAATCCTGCATAAGATAATTCTCGCATTTCGCGGTAGGTTAATTCCTTAATTTCCTTCGGTTGATGAACGAGGTTTGGGTTAACAGAAAAAACCGCATCCACATCCGTAAAATTCTCATATAGCGATGCTTTTATACCGTTGGCTAAAATCGAACCAGTTATATCGGAGCCGCTTCGTGAGAACGTAAAGACTTCACCTTGTTTACTATAGCCGAAGAAACCTGGAAAAATGATGATTCCTGGAATTTCACGTAATGAATATAACTTCTCATACGATTCAGGTAATACCTGTGCATGGCCTGGCTCATCACTGACAAAAAGCCCTGCTTCCCTCGGATTTACATACGATGCCTCTACACCCTGCTCCTTAAAGTAAGCTGCTACCAATTTTGCGTTATTATCCTCTCCGCTTGCTTTGACGAGATCCATAAACCGGTCAGGCTTACTGCGGTCTCCGTTTAATCTCTCTGATAAATCGTGATGTATTTCACTAATTATCTCATTAGGGAGAGCTAACTCTGCTGCAATGGAGGAATATCTTGACATAACCGCGTTAAACTTTTCAGTTGGATTATTATCTTGTAGACATTGTTCAGCGCACTCTATCAACAAGTCCGTTACCTTCTCATCCTCAGCAAATCTTTTCCCTGGAGCAGACACAACCACTACTTTCCGCTCTGGGTCGGACATCACTATCTGAAAAACTTTTTCAATTTGTGTTCCTGACGCTAAAGAGGATCCCCCAAACTTTACAACCTTCATTACAACATCACCTATCCCAAAAAAGTATACTCTTAATTTTATCTTTATTCAGAAAATAATCAAGTACTTTTTCTCCCTCAAAAAGACATTTGTTTTTCCTAGGAGGACAAAACAAAAAAAAAACAGTAAAATAATTATTCACTGGATAATTTTACCGTTTCACTATTTCAATAAAATGGGAAAGAATTTTAGCAGTTAGTCCCCAAATCGCCTTCTCCTCATAAAGATAAAAATATTCATCGAGAGCCCTTGTCCGCCAATTATAATTTTCGCCGCCAACAATTAAATCGAAGGGAAAGTTCTCCTCAGGCTCCACTTTAAAATGGATATTGTAAATATCAGGGTTGTTTTCCATAAAATACGTTAATGGCACTGTGAATATTTCTCCCACTTCTGCTGGATTTGGCTTGATTTCCTCAGGATTTTTCATCATTGCTGCAAAAGGATAAATCATCATTCCAAAAGGGGAAATCATGAAGTCAAGAGGATATACCTCCGTTAAGTTCTCTCTGTTTATTCCCAATTCTTCAATTGTTTCTCTAATCGCTGCACTTTTCTCATCTAAATCCTGAGGATCAATTCTACCCCCTGGGAAACAAATTTCACCAGGCTGTCTTCGCAGCTGGAGTGACCGTACCTCAAACAAGACATGGATTCCATCCTCTTTTTCTATAAGCGGTACCATTACAGCATATTTTGAAAATTTATCACTTCCCAAAATACTGGGTGTATGATTTTTCAATTTCGATTGAACAGATTCAAAATTCATGATATTCACCTCCACTATAAAAAGTTTATATAACCATACTAACATTTACTATTTATATAATGTTTATCTTATTATTTTTATCCAACAAAAAACAATCCAATAACCTATGATTGGATTGTTATTAATAAGTTATCGTTATTTTTCCACCCATGAAAACATATATTCTGGTTCTTCTATTACATTAGCCGACTTAACCACTTTAAGTGGATGGAAGGTATCAATCATAACGGCTAGTTCCAGTGTTTCTTTTTTTCCAATGCTGGCTTCTGTCTTCCCAGGATGCGGACCATGTGGAATACCACTTGGATGTAGTGTAATCGACTCCAGCTGTACGCCTTTACGACTCATAAAATCACCTTTTACATAATACAGTAATTCGTCGCTATTCACATTACTATGATAATACGGGGCAGGTATGGCTTCTGGATGGTAATCAAACAACCTAGGAACAAAAGAACATACCACAAAGTTGTTTCCCTCAAAAGTTTGATGAACAGGAGGAGGCTGATGTACTCTTCCTGTTATGGGTTCAAAATCCTCAACGTTAAAAGCCCAAGGGTAAAGGTATCCATCCCAGCCGACGACATCAAATGGGTGATGTCCTAATATATGAGAATGAAGCGCCCCCCGGGATTTTGTTACGATCTCAAACTCTCCTTTATCGTCAAAGGTCTCTAATATTTCCGGACCACGAAAATCACGTTCACAGAAAGGACTGTGCTCAAGCAGTTGTCCATATTCATTTCGATAACGTCTTGGCGTTGTAATTTGGCTAAAAGATTCTATGAACAACAGCTTAGTTTCTTCCTTCCCATCGGGAATCATTCGATAAATGGTTCCAATAGGAATTACCAGATAATCGCCTGCTCGATAAGATATGGTTCCAAACATAGTTTCAAGCTTGCCTGAACCGTAGTGAACAAACAGCATTTCATCTCCATCACCATTACGGTAATAGCTTTTCATTGGTTCATTTACTGAAGCTGTACCAATTAATAAATCCTGATTTCCTAAAATATATTCCCTCGCTCCCAGAGCATCACCTTTTTTTACGGTTTTGTTTGTTAAAAAAAGACGGTGCTTTAACGATTTTTGTTCCTCATATTCAGGCATATAGCTGCCAATCAGCGCTGCTTTTACTACTTCTGTTGGCATGTGATGGTGATAGAGAATGGACTGGGTCCCTGAAAAGCCGCGTGTACCCATTACCTGCTCACGAAAGAGGGTGCCATCGTCTTTTTTAAACATGGTATGACGTTTATGAGGGATCCTCCCCATTTGCCGATAATACATGATTTCACCTCGCTTCAATAATTGAGTTCCTTAACACACCTAATTTATCAATCTCAAATTCTACCTCGTCACCCGGCTGCAGCCAGCGATGTACCTCTGTACCAAGTTCGAGGATACATCCGGTTCCAACAGTACCAGATCCTATCAGCTCCCCTGGATACAGAGTAACACCTACTGAGGCCCTCTCAATCATTTCTCCGAACGAATAGTAGATATCCTTCATATTTCCTACAGAAAGAAGTCTGCGATTAATTCTGGCTTTCATACTTATGTCAAAGCCTTTTCCTGCTCTTAATGGATCCATCTCATCCTTGGTGATAATCCATGGTCCTATGGAGGTTGCAAAATCCTTTCCCTTTGCAGGTCCTAATCCTACCTTCATTTCCTGTCTTTGAAGATCCCGAGCACTCCAGTCATTAAGAATACAATAACCAAAAATATAATCTTCCGCTTCTTCGGCAGGGATATTTCTCCCCTGCTTTCCAATAATGCAAGCAACTTCAAGTTCAAAATCCAGCCATTTGCATTCTACAGGTTTAGTAATCTCCTCTTCAGGTCCCGCGATCGCCAAGTGATTCGAAAAATAAAAAACAGGAATTTGGTACCATTCAGGAATCATTTTTAAACCCCTGTTCTCCCTCGCGGATTTTACATGCTGCTCAAATGCATAGAAATCACGGAAACTTTTTGGATTTGGCAACGGCGCAATTAACCTAACTTGATTTAGTGGATATGCACCTTTATCACCATAGGATAACTGTAAAAGACCCTTCGCTAATGTCAAATTAATTTCACTTTGCTCAAGAAAGTCGATCATATTTCCTGGCAATTTCCCGTTCGTAGCTTCATACATATCAATGACAACATCAGATTCTAACAGCACTCCCGACCTTACAGTTCCATCACGTTTTTCAAATGTTACGAATCTCATATAGTCACCTAGTTTCCTATTTCCTAATAATATCGAACGTTTTCCCTAATGGATTGGTATAAGTATTCCCTGCCATTCTGCCAATAGGCTGCAGTTTTATAGTATCGATTCGCCCATTCTGCAATAATTCATCCTCAACATGAATATTTAAAACCTTACCTATTACTAGACTCCCCGCGCCCGGTTTGTCACCAAAATCCAACACCTGATAGAGCTCGCACTCCAAATGTACAAGGGATTCCTTTATACGAGGAACTTTCACGATAAGACTAGGCTCTTTCGTTAAGCCTGCTACGTCCAGCTCATCCACTTCCGGATCAAATTCAACCGCACAATCATTCATTTGCTTCGCCATGTTTTCACTGACAATATTGATGACAAATTGCTTCGTATTCTCTATATTTACGAGCGTATCTTTTTTTGTTCCATCCATTCCCCTTCTCATTGGTGAAAAACAGATCAGCATAGGGTCAGCACATATGGCTGTAAAGAAACTAAAGGGAGCAGCATTGGCGATTCCATTTTCATCTATGGTTGACACAAACGCTATCGGACGCGGCAGTATGGAGCCAATTAACAGCTTATAGGCGTCTCTCCATTCAAGGGTGTCTGGTGACACTTCCATTCTTCACACCTCTTTCCTTTAAACTCTGGAAAAAAGGGAGAAACGATACCTCTCCCTTTTCTTCCTATAAATTCTTCCCCGTTATAAGTTTCCTCTGCGAGCCTGTTCTCTTTCGATCGATTCAAATAATGCCTTGAAGTTTCCTTCACCAAATCCCCGCGCTCCCTTACGCTGAATGATTTCAATGAATAATGTAGGTCGATCGACGATTGGCTTGGTGAATATTTGCAGCAAGTAGCCCTCATCATCACGATCGACAAGAATGTTTAATTCTCGGAGCTTTTCGATCTCTTCATCAATTTTGCCGATTCGCTGCCCTAAATCCTCATAATAGGTACTTGGTGTATTTAAGAATTCAACTCCATTCTTTTTCAAGGTCGAAACAGTTGAGACAATATCCTCTGTTAATATCGCAAGGTGCTGAACGCCTGGACCATTATAGAATTCTAAATACTCTTGAATTTGTGATTTGCGTTTTCCTTCGGCTGGTTCATTAATTGGGAACTTGATTCTGCCGCCATTATGCATAACTTTCGACATTAACGCAGAATACTCCGTGGTAATATCTTTATCTGTGAAATGCTTCATTTCTACAAAGCCCATTACTTTAGAATAATATTCCACCCATTCTTCCATTCTCTCAACGTTCCCAACAACATGATCTATCCCAATCAAGCCGGCATCTTCAATAGGCAGATAAACGGAATAAGGGTCAAAACCCGGCATGAAAACACCTTGATAATTCTTCCGTTCTACTAACGTATGGATGGTATCTCCATATGTACCGAGAACGGCTTTTTTAATGGTCCCCTTCTCATCTTTTAGCTCATATGGCGGTACCAGACCAATGCCGCCACGCTCTACAGCAGCATTATATGCCTTTTCGACATCATCAACTAATAGTGCAACATCTTTAACACCGTCACCATGATTTTTAACAAACTGAGCAACTCGAGTATCTTCTTTATAGGATCCTGTGAGAACTAGACGGATATTTCTTTGCTTAAGGACATAGGAAACGGTTTCACGATTTCCCGTTTCAAGACCTGAGTATGCTACAGGCTTAAACCCGAATGCTGTACAGAAAAAGTGGCAGGCTTGCTTGGCATTGCCTGTATAAATTTCGATATAGTCTACATCCCTAACAGGAAAAAAATCGTTCACAAGTTCTTCGGCTTTTAAACGTTTTTCTTTCATTTATATTCCTCCCATTATCCTTTAATTAATAATATTCAGAATATATAATAAATGATACAGACCTGTCCGCTCAAGAGCAGGCGTTAAAGCAATACCGCTTTTAGCTGATAAAGTAAAGAAACAGCCATTGATGACTGTTTCTCATTGTTACCGATATTTAGGATAAAACGGCACGGTCGCTTGCCATTTGTACACCGCGAATTCGTTTAAATTCCTCTAATAATCCTTCTATGGTTAGATCTTTTTTGTTTTGTGAATCCACTTCTAATATAATTTGACCTTTATCCATCATGATTAAGCGATTTCCAAGGTCAATGGCTTGCTGCATATTGTGCGTTACCATTAGGGTTGTAAGCTGATATTTCGCCACAATCTCACGCGTAAGATTGGTTATTAGTTCTGCTCTCGATGGATCAAGCGCAGCAGTATGTTCATCAAGCAATAGTATAGCAGGTTCTGTGAATGTTGCCATTAACAGTGAAAGCGCCTGCCGTTCCCCTCCAGACAACAAACCTACCTTTGCGCTTAAACGGTTTTCTAAGCCAAGGTGTAAGGATTCAAGCACCTCTCGAAAGTAATCGCGTCTTTTTTTCGTGACTCCCCTTCTGAAGGTCCTCGTTTTATTCCGTGAGTAAGCCATTGCCAAGTTTTCTTCAATTGTCATGCTAGGAGCCGTTCCGGCCATTGGGTCTTGAAAAACACGCCCAATCATTTTCGAACGCTTGAACTCAGACATTGCGGTTACATTCTTGCCGTCAATGTGGATTTCACCCACATCTGGTACTAAAACACCTGAAATGATATTCATTAAGGTCGATTTTCCTGCACCATTACTGCCAATAACGGTTACAAAATCACCAGGTTTTAAAGTTAGATTGATATGGTCAATCGCAATTTTTTCATCAGGAGTTCCTTCATTAAAAATCTTATGAATCTGATTTAAGTGCAGCATGATTCTCACCCTTTCGCTCAGCCGATGCCTGTAACCTGTTCATCTTTTCTTGTCTTCTTTTGGCTTTACGCTTTTTCTCTTTAGAGTGTTCAATTAATTTTGGAGCAGTTAAAGCAATAATAACAATAAGTGCTGTGATTACCTTCATATCACCAGGGTCTAGGAATTCGACCCTTAGTGCTAGTGTAACAACAATACGGTAAATGATGGATCCCCCGATAACCGCAAGAGTCGCTCTAGCAATTGATTTGGTACCAAATAAGGCTTCACCGATAATGACAGAAGCTAACCCAATAACAATCATCCCTATCCCCATACCTACATCCGCAAATCCACCCTGCTGGGCAATTAAAGCTCCAGAAAAGGCAACCAGTGCATTGGATAACCCCAGACCAAGGATGGTAAGGAGATTGGTATTGGCAGAGAAACTGCGAATCATTTGTTTATTGTTACCTGTCGCTCTTACAGCAAGACCAATTTCCGTTTGCAAAAATAAATCCGTAAGCGATTTGATAACAAACGTGACAATAATCATAAAAATTAAAATTCCCCATGTACTAGGAAGACTGTCTCCAAGACCAACCATTGTTAACAGGCTGTTTAAGAACGAATCTATTCCTAGACTATCGAAAAATGTACCGATTTGTGTAAAAGAGGTTTCCGTATTTAATAGCGGGATATTAGATCTTCCCATAATTCTAAGATTAATAGAATAAAGGGCAATCATCATTAAGATACCAGACAGTAAATTATTAATTTTCCCAAAGGTATGGAGCAAACCTGTCATACAACCAGCTGCAAAGCCTGCAACCAATGCCATTATGGTGGCTAAAAACGGGTTAACCCCATTCACAATTAACACTGCTGATAGTGCTGCACCTGTAACAAAACTCCCATCTACCGTTAAATCTGGAAAATCCAGAATACGAAAGGAAAGATAGACGCCCAGTGCCATAATCGCGTAGATGATACCTGCTTCAAATGATCCAAATATGGCTGTAAACATTGAGATCATCCTTTCTTTAAGTCTATGTTCTTCATTAATTATTCCTATACAGTTATGAAGGAGTCAGCCATTTTCGGAGCTGACTCCTTACAATAACCTATGAGTTTTATTCTCCTTCGTAAAACTCTCCAAGTTCTTTCCACTCATCTTTTATTTCAAGCCCTTGTGCTTCTGCTGCTTGCTTGTTAATGATAAGTGCTAAGCTGCTTGGTAATTCAACCGGAATTTCAGAAGCCTTTTTATTTCCGCTTAGAATTTCAGCGGCCATTAAACCAGATTGATAGCCAAGATCAAAGTATTCAAAGCCACTAGCTGCGACTGCACCTTTTTTCATTGAATCTAGCTCGCCCACAAACAATGGAATCTTTTTGCTGTTTGCAACCGATATGACCGACTCAAGAGCTGAAACTACCGTATTATCTGTAGGAATATAGATGGCATTTACACGGCCAACCAAGGATTCAGCTGCCTGTTTCACTTCAGCAGAGGTTGATACAGAAACTTCCACAAGCTTCGCACCTTTTCCTTCTGCTAACTTTTTCACTTCTTCCACTTGAACAACAGAGTTTTGTTCACCAGAATTATAGATAACACCTATTTCCTTCGCTTTTACTTCTTCGGTAATAAAGTTAATAGTTTTAGCTGTTCCTTCCGGATGATTATCCGTTGTACCCGTAATATTTTCACCAGGTTGGTCGAATGCCTTCACTAATCCAGCACCCACCGGGTCGGTAACAGAAGTAAAGATAATTGGAATTTCCTTCGTGGCATTCAGTGCACTCGTTGCACTTGGTGTTGCATTCGCAAAAATTAGATCCACTTTATCTCCAACGAAATTGTCGGCGATTGTTTGAACATTATTCATGTCCGCTTGTGCATTTTGTTCGTCATATTCCACATTAATGCCTTTATCCTTTAAAGCCTTTTTAAACCCTTCTGTTGCTGCATCCAATGAAGGATGGGCTGCAAATTGGCTTATACCAACTTTAAATACCTTTTCCCCGTCTTTTTCCGCTCCTCCTGATGATTCCTTACTGCCACACCCCGCAAGCATTATCATTCCTGCAAGAGCAACAGACAATACTTTTGCACCTTTTTTCATTTTTACATCCCCCAGTTTTACATTTAATTTTCTAAAAATTTATTATATTATAAAAGTTATTCTAGTATTTTTTCATAGTAAAAGTCAATAGAATTACATTAAATTATTTTTCTGCTTTAAAGCGACAAATTTCTTCATTCTGCTTTAATGGACATTTTTTATTACTATATATAAAAAAGCCCTCGATTTTCCGAGAGCTTTTATCTTGTACCTAGCTATTTATCTTGACCAATTTTCAGTTTGAGCTAATAATTTATCAATTTCTATTTTTTTTAATTTTTTTGTGATTTTCTCAGATGTTAGATTTTCTGTAGATTCTAGTAACTTATCAATATCAATCATTGTTGTTTTCATTATCTAACCTCCATTGTTTATTTACCACAGTATTCGAACCATAGTGGACATTTTGTGGGGGTACAAGAAAAGACAGTCCAAAAGACCTAGTCCTTATCGTTGTTGTTAGTATAGGTATGCTTAAATTCATTTTTTATTCAATATTACTAGTTTAATTGTTATGTGAAATGAATCGTTTGGCTGGGGACTGTTTGGGGTTGTTTTTTCAAACTTTTGTACAAACTATTCCTAAATGGGAGGTGAAAGTACAAAATGAAAATGAAAATTGTGGTAAGTTTCTCTATCTTTTCACTGTTACTATCAGCCGCATGGTTCCTGCACCGGCAACAAAACGATCTGGAATTTAATAAAATGGGCTTCCATTTAAATAATCTGAATGTAGTTCCTATGAATAATGAAATGACTCCGCTGAATACAAATGTAAGTACTGAGAACTCTAATGTCCAATGGAAATTATACATGCCATTTAGGCCAAGGGAATATGTTCGGATTATTGCGCCCAACTAAGGTTGGAACAATTGAACTCGGTATTAAAAAAGTGTTCCGAACAAATATCCGGAACACTTTTTATTTAATCAACAGATGATTTCTCCATTACCTTTTTATTATAATCTTTCAAGTCATCTCTTACACTTTTATCCCAAAGTTTTACTCCTGAATTATAGGCTGCCCTGTTAATTAAATGACCGGAAATGGGGGAAGTCATAAAGAGAAAGACAATTCCTAAAATCAGCCTAGAATTAAAATGACCTTCAAGCGCATAAAAGTACAGAAAAGTTCCCAATAGGATAGACATTACCCCTAATGTAGCAGCTTTTGAGGCGGCATGGTTTCTCGTATATACATCAGGGAGTCTAATCACTCCAATTGTAGCAATGAGGCAAAATAGGGATCCAACTAAGATAAAGAATCCAATGAAAAAATCAATGATTACGCTCACGTTCGATAATAACCCCCTTTTCCAAATACTTAGCAAACGCCAATGTTCCGATAAAGGCAAGAATCCCAATTAAAAGTATGATTTCAAGAAAAGCATGAGAGTTTAAAACGATTGATATCAATGCTGTAATGGCAACAAGATTCACACCAATTGCATCTAATGCAATTACTCGGTCGGCTGTACTGGGACCTTTTATTACCCGATAAATTAATCCAAGCATCGAAATGGAGCAGAATAACAAAGCTAATCGAATAATAATCTCAATCATTACCTGCTCACCTCCAAAATAGCCTTTTCAAAGGAATTCTTAATACTGTTAATCTCATCTTCTACTTCCCCAATATTCATCGCATGAATGAAAAGGGTTTTATTATCGTCTGAAACATCAATGACTAATGTACCTGGCGTTAATGTTATTAAACTTGAGAGCAGCGTAATTTGCCAATCCTTCGTTAGAGCTGTGTCCATTGCAAAAATAGCTGGCCTCATATCTAATTTAGGTTTTAAAACTATTTTTACAATCGCTATATTGGACAAAATTAGTTCCTTTATAAAAATAAAGATCAGCTTTATAAAGGACCATAATCGAAATAAATAAAAACGGCTAGCGAAGTAACGTCTTAACACAAATATGACAAGAAGTCCAAAAATATAGCCTTTTATAAAACTAATGGGATCGTAGGAAACCTTAATAAACATCCATAAAAAGGCTAACACCATATTCAATAAAATTTGAAATGCCAAAATATATTCACTCCTTTAAGACAGCATCAATATATAAATTGGGATTAATTAAGGTATCAGCTGCCTGAGAAATATACGGCAATATGGATTCAGAACCAATTCCGTACAGAGCAGAAATTACTACTAAAATAACAGGAGCAACAAGCAATTGTTTTACAGGTGCTTTTTCCTCACCGCGGTAAATGCGGTTCTTTCCCCAAAAACCGTTAATAAAGATTTTCATAACTGAAAACAGAACGAGCAAACTGGACATCAATGTAATGAAGCCGCCAATAAAGCTCTCTCCCTCAAATCCTCCCTGCACAATAAGGAGCTTTCCAACAAAACCACTCAATGGCGGAATTCCTGCGAGAGCTAGTGCAGCGATAAAGAAAGTCCAGCCAAGACCTGGATATCGGGTAATTAGCCCGCTAATATTTCTTAAATTACTAGTTCCGGTAATCGAAATGACAATTCCTATTAGCAGAAATAACGCTGCTTTAATAAGCATATCGTGAATCAAATAGTAAACAGCACCTGATATCGAAGCGGTGTTCAAGACAGAAACCCCATAAAGAATCACACCTACAGCTATGATGATATTATAAATAATAATGTTCTTGATATCCCAGTAAGCAATTGCACCAATAACACCGAATACAATGGACAAAATCGCTAGAATGAATAGAATACCAAAAGCATCTATATCATGATAAAAGAAAAGCGTATAGGTTCTTGTAATCGAGTAAACTCCTACTTTTGTCAATAAAGCTCCGAAAAGTGCTAATACAGGGACTGGTGGTGCGTAATAGGATCCCGGCATCCAAAAGTAGAGTGGAAAAATGGCTCCTTTTAAACCAAAAACGATTAAAAACAAGACTGCAATAACTGTTAATATCCCTGGCATCCCATTTACACT
Organism: Neobacillus niacini; assembly: GCF_030817595.1. Classification (GTDB taxonomy): domain Bacteria; phylum Bacillota; class Bacilli; order Bacillales; family Cytobacillaceae; genus Neobacillus; species Neobacillus niacini_G. The sequence goes on along the minus strand of NZ_JAUSZN010000001.1, from coordinate 6,559,740 downwards.
AATTTCATTTATTCTACTAGAAATATGAGCCATATTTAACGTGCCGACTACGGAATATAAATAGGCAACCGCAATCACAAATAATGCTGATGATATGACATTGACAAGTAAATATTTAATGGATTCTCTTAGTTGTATCTTAGTTCCTCCAAGTACTAACAAAACATAGGAAGACATAAGCATAACCTCAAAGAATACAAAAAGGTTAAAGATATCTCCTGTTGTAAAAGCTCCGTTCACTCCTACTAATAAAAAGTTAAAAATAGCATAGTAGTAATATTTTTCACGCTCTTCTCCAATCGATTTAAAGGAGTAAATTAAACAAACAAACGAAATAAGGCTTGTTGTTAGTACTAAAAGTGCTGAAAACATGTCAGATACTAATGTAATCCCAAATGGAGCTTCCCAGCTGCTAACATTGAGGGATTGGATTCCATCAGTCCTTACCTTTTGTACAATTAACCAAGCAGCAATCATTGTACTTATTGAAGAGATGGTTGCTACAACGCGCTGACCTGCGATTCTTTTATTTAGAAAAATCAATATTACCCCAGTAAATAAGGGGATTAGTATAGGTAAAATGATTAAGTTAGTCATCTTTCTCGGTTCCCCTCATTTCTTCTACATTATCAGTCCCCAGCTCTTGATAGGTTCGATAAGCCAATACTAAGAAAAATGCTGTCACACCAAAGCTGATTACAATGGCTGTTAAAATTAACGCCTGAGGCAGTGGATCTGTATAGTTCTCCGCATTTCCCCCTAAAATAGGAGCAGCTCCTCGTTTCAAACCACCCATCGTTAGAATAAGAAGATGAGCACCATGGCTTAATAGTCCAGTACCGACGATAATACGTAATAGACTTTTTGAAAGCATTAGATAGGTGGCGGTCATAAATAAAATTCCAATTACAAATGCCATTAAGATTTCCATTATTCATCCTCCCCTATCGTTTGAATAATGGTCATCGTCACTCCGACAACAACAAAGTACACTCCTAAATCAAAAAGTGTTGCAGTATGAAGAGATAATTCACCAAGAAGCGGTAAGTGAACATCACCAAATGCATGTGTTAAAAACGGAACATCAAATAAAAGAGAGCCCGCACTTGTTCCAATGGCAAATAGCAGCCCGATTGCCGTGAGAATCCGGTAGTTTACTGGCATTAATTCCTCAACAGTTTTGATATCATACGTAATTAATAAGAGTACAATCGCCCCGGCTGTCATGAGCCCTCCAATAAATCCTCCACCGGGGTAATAATGTCCTGCTGTAAAAATATAGACTGAGTACAGGACAATAAAGAAAAGAAGAACTTTTATCGCTGTTTCAAGTATGAGATTGTTTGTTTTTCTCATTCTTCTTTCCTCCTGTTCAATCTTAAATTGATCATGCCGTAGATTCCTAACGAAGCAATGGCTAATACGGTAATTTCAAAGAGTGTATCAAAGCCTCGGAAATCTACTAGAATGACGTTTACCATATTCTTACCAGCAGCTTCTGTAAACGTATTCTCCACATAGTACTGCGATATTGAAGGAAATAATTTATTACTGTGAGCTGAAAGTGCGATTAAGGTTACCACTGCACCTACCCCAACGGAAATAAGCGCATTCGTAAGTCTAAATCTCATTCTTGTCTCAAACCTTCTTAATTTCGGTAAATGATAGAAGCACACCAAGAATAATGCGACCGAAATCGTTTCAATAACAAGCTGAGTTAAAGCTAAATCGGGTGCTCTAAAGAGAACATAGAATAGAGAAACCGTATAGCCAACAGCACCAAGCAGAATGATAGAAGTCATTCTTGATTTAGCAAAAAGAATGCAGATGGATCCCAATACAACAAGAATGGTTAGTGCGACCTCGTATACTCCTATCGCGGATACATTGCTTGTATCAAACGTAAAGGCATTCTTTCCAAAAAGTATAGCTGCAAGAATAACAATAAAGAATGCAAATATATAGACGAGATATGACCTAATCGATCCATTCATATAGGTTTTTGTTAACTTATAGGAGACTGATTGTATCCCTTCTATTAAAGAGTCATAAAATCGATTAAGAGCCTGTTTCTCTGGAACCGCCTTATAAATTCTTTTCCATCTAGAATGTGTTTTAAAAAGAATGATTCCAAAAATTATTACCCCGAGTGTCATGAACAGTTCAATGTTGGGTCCATGCCAGAATGAAATGTGGACCATAAATTCTTCTCCCGCCCCTAGTAGACTTGGAAGAATCGAAGCCATAGCTGGTGAGATGAGACTATCAGATAAAAGGTTTGGGAAAAAACCAAAAATAATCACAAGAGAAACTAATATAACCGGTGAAATCAGTAACCCCATTGGAGCTTCATGTGGTGTTTTATCAAGTTTGTCCGGCTGATACTTACCAGTAAAAGTTTTGAAAACAAGAATCATGCTGTAAACAAAAGTAAAGATACTGGCAATCCAAGCAAGCACCGGGAATAATATCCCCCATGTATTAAGATTAAATAGATCCATCTCCGTCACATGTACCATCGCTGTAAAAAACATCTCTTTACTTAAGAACCCATTAAATGGTGGAAGTCCTGCCATTGAGAATGCACCAATAATAGAAGTGGTAAACGTAATCGGCATAAAATGCATTAACCCACCCAATTTACGAATATCCCTTGTCCCTGTTTCATGGTCGATAATTCCAGCTGCCATGAACAGGCTACCTTTAAAGGTTGCATGGTTGACTAAGTGGAAAATAGCAGCCGTTACAGCTACCGTATAGATGTTTTCATCCAAAAATTCATAATGCAGAGCTGCAGCTCCAGCACCTAGCAATGACATAATAAGACCTAATTGGCTGACGGTAGAAAAAGCTAAAATTGCCTTTAAATCAGTCTGTTTCACCGCAAATATGGAACCCCATACCAAGGTAAGTATCCCGACACTTGTTACTAGCAAAAACCAAAGAAAATGTTCTCCGAATACCGGAGTAAATCGTGCTACTAAATATATTCCTGCCTTGACCATCGTTGCAGAGTGTAAGTAAGCACTCACGGGTGTAGGAGCTTCCATGGCATCCGGAAGCCAAATATAGAATGGGAATTGAGCAGATTTTGTAAACGCACCAAGTAAAATACAAACTAGTGCAGGAACAAATAATGCGTTGTTTAATATAGCATTCGCCTGAGATATCAATTCTGTAACACTAAAGGTTCCGGTCATAATGTAGAGAAGGATAATTCCTCCTAGCATGGCGAGGCCGCCAAATACCGTTATAAGCATCGACTTTTGTGCACCATACCGAGATTTATCTCGTTCATACCAGTAACCAATTAAAAGAAAAGATGAAAAGCTTGTTAGCTCCCAAAATCCATACATTACAATTAAGTTATCCGATAAGACAACTCCAAGCATGGCACCCATGAAGAGAAGTAAATATACATAAAAGTGGTTGAGCTTCTCTTTATTCTTTGCTAGATAATAGATGGAATAAAGCACAACCAAGGCCCCAATCCCAGTGATTAACAGGGCAAATAAAAGCCCAAGTCCATCGACTTTTGCAGTAAATTTAATCCCTAAAGACGGGATCCAGTTAATCATTTCAATTAATGATCTCCCCCTCATCGTTTCCGGTAGGAAAGTGAGGAAATAGACGAACAATACAATAGGTATCGGCAGCACAAACCATCCTGCATGTATATGACGAAATATTCTGTAAAATAGCGGAATAAAAATAGAAAGAACCAATGGCGCTAAAATCGCTAAGTGTAGAGAAGACATACCAAAACCTCCTTATTTCTGAGTTACCAACCCTTTGATTGTCAGTTAACTATAGTTTTCAAGTAAAGCTCTTCTTTATCATTCCACCTCTCGATTTTTTCATTTGTTTTCCATTTCAATTTTTTAAATACAAAAAGAGCCTGTCACTTAGGGACATAGTAATCCCTTGGTGACAGGCTCCTCCAAAAATCGTTTTTATTTATTTACATAATGTTAACATGACTTTATTTTCTATTCAATGGTTTTTTTTATTTAAAATTTTACCACCCATGTACTTCGTCCAAGCTTTTCAACTCTTTATTTCATAAAATGAAGTTAGATAACGTTCGGTGGAGGTGGAGATGGAATGGGTCAACAAGGTGGTAACAACAATGGATTTGCACTAATTGTTGTTTTGTTTATTCTATTAATTATTGTCGGATCTGCATTTATTGGCGGCGGATATTGATCAATTAGAATCGGGCTTCAGCATTTAGGTGCTGAAGCCTTTTTAAAATAATTTGTTGGAACTTCAGTTAAACTATCTGTATGATAGTAACATTACTACAAATATTGGAGGCACCTATGCTTACTTTTAACGAAAAATTAGCCATAATTGAATCTTTTCCTGAACTAGAACGAAAGGACGTCTCACTAAAGCGTGTTAATTTCCAGCTGCCAAACAGCGCATCTGACAAAAAAAATGTTGTCTATCATCTTCATCCAAATGGAAACGGATTTGTTTATGCAGGAAACCTTCATTCCTATCAAACAGATGACAAAGGAATGGTGAATATTCGTGACTTTTCTGCGGATGAATTACAGAAATTGATTAAGGCGTCGATTGAATCCTTATTACCTGTAGAAAAATCACTTGCAGAAGAAGCGATTATAGGTAATCAGGTGGAAGAACGCTGGGTGGACGACGAAAAACATCATCTAATCGTAATCAATGAAAACGATACTTGGAATATTTACTTTGGATTAAACCTTGAAGAAAGCTTCGATACCTACGGTGAAGCAGAAGAGTTTTTAAAAGAGGAAGGCTTCCGTCGGGTATAGTACATATTTTCTTTCAAAGCTGTGCAAGTATGATGTGACCCCCAAAAGTTAGAGTTTTATATTAAGCAGCTAATTGGCTAGTATGGACCCGGTATTGAACCGGGCTCATACCTGCCAATTTTTGCTTTATACGCTTGTTATTATAATAACTGATATATTCTTCAATTCTCTTTTTTAATTCCTCATATGAGCATAGTGCTTCCCCGTAATACATTTCTTGTTTTAGTAATCCGAAAAAGTTCTCCATTGGCGAATTATCTAAACAGTTTCCTTTACGAGACATACTCTGGAACACCTTGTTTTTCTTAAGGGTTTTCACCCATTTATTATGTTGATAATGCCATCCTTGATCAGAATGTACAGTAGTTCTAAACTTTGAATCTTTTACTATTTCTAGTGCTTCCTCGAGGGGGGTGAGAGCTAAATCTAAGGTTGGACGCATACCTATACCAAAAGAAAGAATTTCACTATTGAACATATCCATAATTGGATTTAAATATAGCTTAATACCGTCTGAACACTTAAATTCTGTAATATCTGTTGTTAGTTTTTGATGACACACATTCGTTTTAAAGCGGCGATTGATAAGGTTCTTGGCAACAGTTCCAGTTGTACCCTTGTATGAACTGTACTTGCGTGATTTTAATTTGAATTTATCTCCCTTGAGCCCAAGCTCGTTCATGATGCGTTGCACCTTCTTATGATTCACTTCATACCCACGGTTTTCTAATTCTAATTGAATACGACGATAACCATAATTTCCGTTATGTTCTTCGAAAATGGATTGAATAAGTTCCTCCAACTCCTGGTCTGGATTCTCCTTATTCATCATTTTTATATGATAATGGTAGGTGGATTCAGGAATGCCGACTATTTGTAAAACATCTTTTAGTTTGAAGGTTTCTTTAAGTTCGAATGATAATGCTGCTTGTGCTTTTCGAGATAGCCCTTCGGATCCATCTGAAAAGCTCGCAACTTTTTTAAATATTCTACCTCTAAACGAAGAAGTTCGTTTTCTCTTTCTAACTTTTGTTCGTACGTTAATTCCTTATCTTCAATGTGTTTATTCTTTTTGTTTTTTTTAGTTTTATCAGACATGGATGGCCGTCCTTTCGGTCTATCCAGGGCTTCAGTACCACCCTCCAGAAGAGCCCTTTTCCAAGCTGCAATCATAGGAGCGTTAGTTATGCCAAATACAAGGGCTGTATCAGTTTCTGAAGAACCTGTTCTCTTCATAAAGCTTAATACATCTAGCTTGAATTGAACAGAATATGTTTCTCTATGTTTCTTCCTCTTTAAACCTTCCACACCAAATTTCTCGTATACCTTTACCCATCTCCTAATCGGAGTACTGTCTTTCATGTCATACTTTTTAGCTAAAAGAATATATCCTAATTTCCCATCTTGATATTCCTTGACTAACTTTAACTTAAATTCTTCACTATATTTGGCCATAAAAATACACCCCAAAAGTTAGATTTCACTCTAACTTTTGGGGTGCAGTACAGTAGCACAGCTTTTTTTATTCAATCCAGTTCAGCCTTATTTTCTAATTCAGTATCGATCAAGTCATCTAAACGCATAATACTTTGTTTTGCACGATCATAATCAATACTTCGATAATGGTGCATTCCACCCTCTTCTTCGTCTTTTTCATCCGCCCATTTTACAATTTGCTGCAGTGGTGTACGTACGATATCGTTCGATGGTAAAAATGAATCGGTATGAAACAGAATGGCTAGAGCAATACTCTTTGCCCTTACTGGATTTTCACCAAGACGGATTAATAATTTGTGTGCTCTCTCCGCACCTTTTATCGGGTGTATATCATTTTGTTTATATAAATCATAATCCCATTTTCCATTCTTATACCACGTGTAATGCCCCATATCATGCAAAAGCCCCGCCTTTGCGGCTGTATCAATATCCAGTCTATGTTCTTTAGCTAAATGAAAGGCATGATATGCAACAGCAATTGCATGGGCAATTCCAGATCGATTCAAGTATTTTTGTGCAATATGATGTTCAAATATGTTAATTAACCTTACATCCCTCATATCAATCTCCTCCACTCCATGCAGTATGCTATTTTTTTATTATTCATTATATTATAAACATAATTCTAAGGCTACATATTTATTCACCCAAACTAATAAAAAAAAGAAGCCTTCATCTTCAATGAAAGCCCCTCTTTACTTTTATATTCATTTATTATTCATTTGCAGTTTCGCTTGTTTTTATGCTTTCTGTTTCCGTCTCTGCTTCACTGGTACCTTCCAGAGAATCAGTACTATCAGTATCCGTTATACCTTCTGTGTCCTTTACCTCTTTTTTAGCTTTTGGAGCTAAATATTCGAAGTCATTTGGATTTATAGGAGTATATCCCTCAGGTTGGTAAAAGCGTAAAAGGTCTTTATAAACAATTTCGTCAGATATTTGAAGCTCTGCAGCTGCTTTATCTGCTATTTCCTTACATGCGTCAGTACCTTCGAGTAATTCTCCCGTTACGTTACTGTAGCATTTACCCTTGACCTGAACAATTTCAGGTGAAACAAAATCACCATTCCTAAATAAAGCCCAATTTCGGTGGTCTGGAGATAGTAAATCAGACCCAAGTTCCATATAATCTTTTGTATCAATTCCTAATAAGTGTAGGATTGTTGAACGAACGTCAGCCTGACCTCCATATTGCTGCTGAACTCCACCTTTTACTCCAGGAACGTGAATAAATAAAGGAACGCGCTGTAAGCCAGTATTTAAAGTTGGAGTGATTTCCTCAACACCAAGTACTTTTGCCATCGCTTCGTTGTGATTTTCCGAAATACCGTAATGGTCACCATACATGACAATTACAGTATTATCGTATAAACCTGAAGCTTTCAGATCATTAAAGAACTGTTCAATCGCTTCATCCATATAATGTGCTGCTTGGAAATACTGGTCGACTACTTTGTCGCCTGTGTCGCCTGCAGGAAACTCAGTATCCTCAGGATCCATTTCAAATGGAAAATGGTTTGAAAGAGTTAAAAACTTTGTATAGAACGGCTGCGGTAAGCTCTTTAGTAATGGCATTGATTCAGTAAAGAATGGCTTATCCTTTAAACCGTAATTCTTAGTATTTTCATCTGTCATATTGTAATATTCCGCGTCAAAAAATTGATCGTATCCTAATGCCTTGTACATCACATTTCGGTTCCAGAATGTTTTATAATTTCCATGGAACGAAGCGGAATAGTATCCATTGCCTTTTAAAATTGCCGGCATTGCCTGATAGGTATTCTGTGCTTTGTTGACAAATACAGCACCTTGAGCCATTGGGTATAATCCATTTTCCATCAAGAATTCCGCGTCCGATGTCTTTCCTTGACCAGTTTGATGAAAGAAGTTTTCAAAATAAAAAGCTTCATTCCCGTGTACTAAGGAATTCAGGAAAGGTGTTACTTCCTGTCCATCGGGCATTTTATAATCGATTGCAAAGCTCTGGAGTGATTCCATTGCAATATATACTACGTTCATTCCCTTGGCCTTACCAAAATATTCAGGGTTAGGTGCTGCGAAATTAGCTTTCCGGTAATTCTCAACATCTGTAATATCACTGCTGTCTGCAAGTGCACGCTGACCTGAAGATTTAATGTTTTGAATGACATCATAGATGGTAAAGTTATAGGCACCCAAATATTTTACTAAGTAATTCCGATCAAATGAACGACTCAAAAGCTGTGGTCGATCCTTTTCAGCCAAACCAAGATTAAATAAGAAAACAGTGACTGCAAATAATAAGACCACTTTAAATGACCTTTTATGTTCCACCACAGCCTTCTTAAAAACAGTGGCAGCAAGGATAATTAAAATAAAGAAATCCAAGAAGTATAAGAAATCAAATGGAGACATTAGAGAGAGAGCACTATCTCCCAATTGTCCTGCATTGGTTTTCGTTGACATCAATACGGGAACCGTAATAAAGTCGCTAAAGAATCTGTAATAAGCGATATTCGCGTACAATAAAAACGAAAGAATAAAGTTCATTACAATCAATACTAATTTCATACGTTTTTTGAAAAGTAATGCTAAACCAAAAAAGAACAATGCTGAACTTAGCGGGTTAATGAATAAAAGGAACTTTTGTAGGTTATTATCAATTCCAAGTGTGAATTCAATTTGATAAGCTGCATAGGTTTTTAGCCAGAATAAAACAACAGCAATTGCAAAGAAAGCAATCGATCCATTATTTTTTATTTTAGGCAGTTTAATCTTTTTCATTTCTATTTCTCCTCTCACTTACCAATGACCCTTCGGTAAACGAACCTCAATAACTATAACATATTTCTATAAAAATAAAAACAAAACCCTTCCCATTAATACCCAATTTTCTTTCGTCAATTTTCACAATAGTTAGGTATTAAATTATTATTACGATAAGCTTGGTCAATTTAATCTGAAAGCTTAAAATTTATCATGATATGAACTTCTTTTATATAAGACGGTTAGAAGCTCATTAAGTTTCATTTATTTAGGAGGGATCTTTTTCTAAGTAATCATAAACCGTAATTTTAGGGCATGCAATATGATTTTAGTCTTATCTTTTACAGAATATAATACAAGCTATCCTTTTAGAACTATTTATAACGGAGAAAAGCGGTTACATTTTATACGAATTAAATTCCACATAAAGGTAAAAATAAAATGACACTGAAAAGAGGAGTGAAAGAAATGAATGTTAATCGTGTAAAGCAAATTCTATCGTCTTCTGCAGATATTGAAGTGAAATATAATGGAGCTTCCGTCTGGATTGATCAATTAAATGAGGATGGAAGAACCGCAACTGTTCACCTCAGAGGCCCGCTTGAAGAACGTTCGACCGTAGAAATCGGAGAACTTATCGAAGAATAAAAATACCACCACCTTTTCTTTAAAGGTGGTGTATTTTTTTATATGCCAGTCCAATTCTGCCTAAATCATGTCTTCGTTTTCCTTATCTATGTCTCTTGGCTGCGGTTTAACTTGTTGATCAAAACCTTTACTAAGGACCTCTCTTGTATTTGTGCCTACGTCTATTTTGGTATTAGACTTAGGAAGCTGACTTAATTCCTTACCTCTTGGCATTGTCTTCACCCCTTATAGTTAAAATGTTCAAGGTGCGGGCAAATTAATCACCCAAATATTATAAAGGATGTTACATGTATCATAGTAAAGAAACCAGCCTTAAAGGTTGGTCTCTTCACTACTTTCCTATATTCTGGATAGCAGTATTTGCTAAGAGTTGGATGGTCATGTCATCCATCGGGGGGTTGTGAAGTCCCGCTCTGACATCTCGATAGAACCGCTGCAGAGGATTTTTTAAAGATAAACTTCTCGCTCCCACTAATCTCATTGCCAAATCCACTACTGTGATGGCATTATTCGTAACCGTTAATTTTGCAGCTCCTAAAGTAGGACCCATCCTCGCTCTGCTCTGCTCTTCAGATTCATCCCATTGCTTCGCTACAGCATGTAAGAAATACTCTGATTCGATCAACTTCAATTCCATTTCCCCTATTTTTTGTCGAACGTTGGGTAAATCTATAATGGTACCCTCGACACTATTAGGAGAATATTCTAAAGCAAATTCTATCGCATATTTTTTTGCTGCTTTTGCAATCCCAAGATAGCAAGCTGGAATATGCAGGAGCCAGCCACTTGCTTTCTTCCCATCAATTCCAATCTGTTCAACAAAATATTCTTCTGGAACAGATACATTTTGCAAGATTAAATCATGACTTCCTGTTCCCCTCAGGGCAATACTATCCCACGTTTCTTCAATCAAAATCCCCTTTGCAGATCTGGGAATAAGGAAGTTTCCTACCAGCTTTGTATCTGTTAAAGTGGCACTAACAATGAAATAATCTAAAACAGGTGCCATAGTAGTAAAAGTTTTTCTACCTTTAATAATCCACTGATTTCCTTCTTTATGTGCAGTGGTTTCAGGTCTACCACCTCGGGTTGGACTTCCTGTTCTCGGCTCTGTAGCTGCACTATTGATTAAAGATCCATTTAAAACGTCGCCACAGATCTTTTTAAAAATACTTTCATTCCAAGAGTTTTTTTCTGAGAGGTTTTTAATAATCCCCATATGCCAGCCAATGGATAAGGCCGTCGCTCCGTCCCCCTCAGCAATTTTTTCTTGAAAACGCAGCATGTCATATAGTGAAATTTCTATCCCGCCATACTTCTTTGGAACAGTTAACGAGGTATACCCTGTATCTTTTAAATCTTGAATATTTTCAAATGGGAAACTTCCATCGATATCAACCTGATGAGCTCTTGAGAAAAATCGTTTTGATAGATTATTCATCAGCTCTAACTGTTCTCCAAATGTTTCTTTTTCTTGAAATTTCATAAAATCCCCTCCGAACTATACATGTTATAAGGATTAACCTTCCCTTTGTATAATGATTTGAGTATGATATTACACGAATGAGGAGTTTTTTTCCATTTTAAAAGAATTTAATACTATATTAATAGTTTAGTGTGATAACTCACAGTTAAATATCGAAAATTGTTCTATAATACACTAAGAAAAATTCACCAAATTGTCTATTTATATGAAAAAATTCGGTTGTATAGGATTTTTATGGAAATACTACACTTATTGGAAATAAAGGGGGGATTCCAAATGTCTCAAGGTGCAAAACAATTATATCTTCAAACCACTAGCCTGGTGGCTGGTTTTATGGTCTGGGTGCTAATTTCCTCACTCATGCCTTACATTCAAGCAGATATCAAACTATCATCAACTCAAATATCTTTGGCAACTGCAGTACCAGTAATTCTTGGGTCCTTGTTAAGAGTTCCGATTGGTTATTGGACAAATCGATTTGGTGCTAGGTCAATATTTTCAATTAGTTTTATTATCTTATTGTTGCCCATTGGGATTCTAAGTATTGCTAACTCGTTATTTATGTTAATTTTGGGCGGATTGATGCTTGGTATTGGCGGAGCAGTATTTTCTATCGGTGTTACTTCACTGCCCAAATATTATCCAAAAGAAAAACATGGCTTTATTAATGGAATTTATGGTGCTGGTAACATTGGAACTGCACTTACATCGTTTGCTTCACCTGTTCTAGCAAATGCATTTGGGTGGAGAACGACGATTCAAATATTCCTTGTTGTTGTTTTAGTCTTTGCTATTTTGAATTTTCTTTTTGGTGATAAGAATGAGAGAAAAGTTAGCAATCTATTAACGGACCAAATTAAAGAAGTTTATAAAAATGAAAAGTTATGGTTTTTAAGTTTATTTTATTTCATCACGTTCGGATCGTTCGTAGCATTTACTATCTATTTGCCTTCATTCCTAGTCAATCATTTTGACTTGGAGAAAGTCGATGCCGGATTACGTACTGCTGGCTTTATTGCTTTGGCTACTGTATTTCGTCCAGTCGGAGGGTGGCTAGGAGATAAATTAAATCCATTTTTTATCTTAATGGGTGTTTTCACCGGACTGACTTTTGCCGGTTTTCTATTGGCCTTTACTCCATCACTGCCCATTTATTCGTTTGGATGTTTATTCGTAGCTATTTGTGCAGGACTGGGGAATGGAACAATTTTTAAATTAGTACCTTTATATTTTTCGAAACAAGCAGGAATCGTAAATGGTATTGTCTCTGCAATGGGTGGGCTTGGTGGCTTTTTCCCCCCAATCATTTTGACTATTCTCTTTAATTGGACTGGACATTATGCTATCGGTTTCATGTCGCTTTCAGAGTTTTCATTAGCTAGTTCAATATTAGTCGTCTGGCTCTACTTTCGTGAAAAACAGGACATTTCCGCAAAAATTGTCAATAATGCTACTGACGGAATAACTGTTACGGATAAAAATGGAATTATTCAAAGCGTGAATCCCGCTTTCACCAAAATTACCGGATACACAATGGATGAAGTGATAGGTAAAACACCTAGTGTCCTTCAATCAGGAGAACATGATAATGCTTTTTATAAAAAGATGTGGGATAGTTTGATCAATGCAGGCTACTGGGAAGGGTTCATTTGGAACAAACGAAAAAATCTAGAAATCTATCAAGAATGGTTAACCATTACCGCAATTAAAGACGACAGTGGTGAAACAAAGAATTATGTTGCTATGTTTCATGAAGTGGATGACCAAAAGAAATAAGACCTTCTTCGGAGGGTCTATTTTTATGCAAAAAAATGAGATTCAGCGTAAATTATTACAACTTTTTGACTTTCACCCTAAGTTCACAGTTCCTTCACTATTTTTGTGACGTTCGTCACAAAAATCATGTTGGCATGTGTTTTATAGTGAATACACAAAGAACATCCACTTATTAAAAAATGTGGATTTAGGGGAGAGATAAATATGGCACGAATTAATTATTGGAATCCTGAGGATGAAAAGTTTTGGAACTCAGAAGGAAAAAAACACGCAAAACGAAATCTTTGGATTTCAGTTCCATCATTAATGCTTGCGTTTATTGTTTGGCAGATTTGGTCTGTGGTGGCAATAAGACTCAATGATATTGGCTTTGCTTTTACAGATGAACAATTATTCACACTAGCAGCGATACCAGGTCTTGTTGGTGCAACCCTTCGATTTGTTTATACTTTTGCAGTCGGTTCAATTGGAGGTAAAAACTGGACAGTCATTTCAACAGGCGTGTTAGCTATTCCTGCTATTGGTATTGGATTCGCGGTACAAAATCCGGATACTCCTTTTTCAATTATGTTATTGTTAGCAGCACTTTGTGGACTTGGTGGAGGTAACTTTTCATCATCCTCCGCAAATATTAGCTTTTTCTTTCCGAAAAAAGAAAAAGGTACTGCTTTAGGTATTAACGGCGGTTTAGGAAACATGGGTGTTTCCGTTGTACAATTTGTCACACCATTAATCGTTACAACTGGTGCTTTCGCATTTGCTGGTAAAGGTCAAGTATTAGCAAACGGTCAACAAATATGGTTACAAAATGCTGCATTCATCTGGGTCATTCCTATCGTGATTATGACATTACTGGCTTACTTTAAAATGGATAATGTTCCAGGTGCTAAACAATCAGTAGCTGATCAATTTGTAATTGTAAAACGTAAACACACTTGGATTATGACAGTACTTTACATTGCAACATTCGGTTCATTTATTGGCTACTCAGCGGCTTTCCCGCTTTTATTGAAGTCACAGTTCCCTGAAAATATCTCACTTGCCTTTCTTGGTGCCTTAGTTGCTGCAGCTGCAAGACCTGTCGGCGGCTGGATGGCTGATAAATTCGGTGGAGCTAGAGTAACAGCTTATGTATTTGTTGTAATGGCAATTGGTGCATTAGGCGTTATTTACTTCTTAAAACTTAATGAGTTTGCTGGTTTCTTAGGATCATTCCTTGTTCTATTCCTTGCTTCAGGTATTGGTTCAGGTTCAACATTCCAAATGATTCCAACCATTTTCATCCCTAAAGAAGCAGCACCTGTTATTGGTTTCTCTGCTGCATTTGCAGCTTATGGTTCTTTCTTAATTCCTAAGCTTTTTGGATGGAGTATTAATACAACAGGTTCATACGTAACAGCGTTCTATTTCTTCATTGGTTTCTATGTCATTGCGTTTACACTAAACTATTTCTACTACCAAAGAAAAACCACAGAAGTTAAGCAATTGGTTAAACAAGCCGGATAATCCCCGGCTTGTTTTCCTTTTTTGTTCTATATAAAAAGCACGGAAAATTCATTCCGCGCCTTCTGTTTATATTCGTGAAATAGCAACTGCACAAGCTTTGTATTCTGCCGTCCCTGAAATCGGGTCATATTCGTTTAATGTTAGGACATTCGTTGGTGTTTCACTCCAGTGGAAACTCATGAATACAAGTCCAGGAACGACTTGATCGGTAATCTTCGCCTTAACCTTTAGCTCTCCTCTACGAGATCGTACTTCTACCACATCACCGTCGGTTATCCCAAGTACTCGAGCATCGTCCGGATGAATATCAACGGTTTCTTCTGTTTGCTTCACCTTCACTCCCGCAGCATAATAGCGAGTCTGCGAATGTGTATTATAAGACTCATAACGTCTTCCAGTTGTTAGTGTAAATGGAAACTCTTGATCAGGAAGTTCCAATGGCGGTGTGAAATCAACCGGAACAAAAGGTGATTTTTTTACAATCGACTCCTGATTATGAAATCTCTCATGCATAACAAAGGTTCCGGGATGGGCATCAGTTGGACATGGATAATGGATACTGTATTCCTTCTCAAGTCTTTCGTAAGAAATACCACCATACATCTCCCAAGCAAGTTTTCTCACTTCATTCCAGATTTCCTCACTATTTGAATAGTTCATTGGATATCCCATTATGGTTGAAAGCTCACAAAGAATAACCCAATCTTCTTTTACATTTGGCCCAGGCTCTATCGCTTTGCGGACCCTTTGAATTCTCCTATCCGTATTCGTGTATGTTCCATCAACCTCTCCCCATGAACAAGCCGGAAGAACAACATCTGCCATTTTTGCAGTTTCTGTTAGGAAAATATCCTGAACAATTAACAAGTCCAGCTTTTTCATTAACTCTTTCGTATGGTTCATATGAACATCCGCAAGCAATGGATTTTCTCCTATGATGTAAAGCGCCTTTAATTCACCATTTTCTAGTCTGTCAAAGGTTCTCGTTTGTGTATCACCTACATTAGGATTGAGGATGACATTCCATTCTTTCTCATAGCGTTCACGGTACTCATCATTCACTAAACTCATTGCACCTGCCAATTGGTTTGGCAAACAACCCATATCCCCTGCGCCTTGGACGTTATTTTGTCCTCGTAACGGCATAATTCCTGTCCCCTGCTTACCTATATTGCCTGTCAATAAAGCAAGATTCGCTATATCAAAGACATTATTCACACCACAATGGTGCTCCGTAATCCCAAGCGTATAAGCAATCATCGAACCACTCGAACTAGCATATTCCCTAGCTGTTGTTACAATATCCTCAGCACTCAAGCCCGTAATGGAAGCAGCATGTTCAGGTGTGTACTGGTCAACATGTTTTCTTAATGACTCAAAATCGATTGTAAATTGCTTAATAAACTCTTCATTATATAAGTTTTCTTTAATAATCACCCGCAGGAAAGCATTTATCAGTGCTATATCTGTCCCAACATTGATTTGGAGATGCCGATGAGCAAATTTCACCATGTCAATTTTTCTCGGATCAATAACAATTACCTTTAAACCATTTTTTATTGCTCTTTTGATTCGGTTTGCTATGATTGGATGGGCCTCGGTCGTATTCGAACCCATTAGCAGCAATACTTCTGCTCTATCAAAATCCTCTAACGTATTCGTTGGGAAACCGCTTCCAAATACAGTTGCCAGACCGGCAACACTCGGAGCGTGTCAAGTACGGTTACATCCGTCGATATTGTTGCTGCCTATCACAGTTCTCATGAACTTTTGCGTAATGTAATTGGACTCATTTGTGGTTCTCGCACAGGCAAACATCGAAATCGCATTTGATCCCCATGTATTTCTAATACCTGACAATTTGTCTGCAATAATTTGGTAGGCCTCATCCCAAGTTGATTCAACTAATTTCCCCGCTTTTCGAATCAGCGGATTACTTAATCTATTGTTTGAATGAACATATTCATAGGCAAAAGCGCCTTTCACACAGGTTTGCCCTTTGTTAACAGGTGCCTCTTTGTCACCGCGAATTTTCATTATTCGATTATCTTTTACCTCAAGTACTAAACCACAGCCTGTGCCGCAATAACCGCAAATAGTTTTGACGAAATTTGCTTCTCCCAAATTTTCCCCTCCTAAATTAAACATTTATACTTATATAAACATATTAATCTATTCAACCAAAAAGTAGCTTAATTATTTTAAAAAATAATTGTCTATTTTTTGAAAAAAAAAAAAACAGAAGATAAAATCTTCCCAGGCTGTCGAGAAAATCTCGACAGCTATTATTTTTTGTAATTACTTTAATGATTCACCGCGTTAATATGCTATAATATACATATAAATAACAGGACGGTGGATAGAATGTATAAGCCAAAAAGAGAAATACAAAACGAAGCTGAATTTGTTTTTATTGATGATTTAGTACCGCAAGATCACCTATTAAGGAAGGTGGACAAGTATATTGATTTTTCTTTTATTGGTGAGAAGGTCCGTCCTTTTTATTCAGAAAATAACGGGCGTCCTTCGGACCCTATACAGCTCTTTAAGATGATGTTTATCGGATATTTTTATGGCATTCGTTCTGAACGACAATTAGAGCGTGAAATTCAGACGAATGTGGCCTATCGATGGTTCTTAGGATTAAAGCTAAACGATACAGTTCCCCATCATTCCACCATTAGTTGGAATCGGCGAACCCGTTTTAAAGATACAAATATATTTCAGGAAATTTTTGATGAGATTGTCTTCAAAGCAATTAACCACAAGATGGTTGGAGGAAGAGTTTTATTTTCCGATTCCACACACCTTAAAGCGAATGCAAACAAACATAAATTCTCTAGAGTTGAAGTGGAAGTTGAAACACGTGAATATGTAGAAGATTTAAACAAAGCTATTGAGGAAGACAGGAGAGATCATGGAAAAAAGCCTTTAAAGGAAAAGGAGGAGGTGACCGAGAAAAAGGAAATACGACTGAGCACAACTGATCCTGAATGCGGGTTTATGTCACGAGAGAATAAACAGGAGATGTTCTGTTATCTTGATCATCGAACTACCGACATGAAGTTCAACATCATAACTGATGCGTATGTTACACCAGGAAATGTTCACGATTCTGTCCCCTATCTTTCACGGTTAGACCGTCAGGTCGAACGTTTTGGATTTAAAGTAGAAGCTGTGGCACTTGATTCGGGTTACCTGACAAATCCGATTTGTAAAGGACTTAATGAACGCAATATTTTTGGAGTTATCGCTCACAGAAGATATCAATCAACAAAAGGGTTATTTCCTAAATGGAAGTTTACATATGACAAAGATAGAGATTTGTATGTTTGTCCAAATGGTCAGGAGTTACAATATCGTACAACTACAAGAGAAGGTTATCGGGAATATAAGTCAGATCCTAAAAAGTGTACTAACTGCCCACTCCTGCCTGAGTGTACAAAATCTCAAAATAAAACAAAAGTAGTTACCAGACATGTTTGGGAGGAACATAAGGAAAAGGTTCGACTTAACAGACTTTCAAAGTCAGGTAAAATACTATATAAATTTAGAAAAGAAAAAGTAGAGCGAAGCTTCGCAGATTCAAAAGAACTGCATGGGCTTCGCTATTGTAGGTTACGGGGATTGCAAAATGCGAGTGAGCAAGTGTTACTTACCGCAGCATGCCAAAACATGAAAAAGATTGCCACGCACTTAGCCAGGTTTGAAAAAGTGTGTGGCAATCTCCAGGTTCATTCCCCCTGTTGATTGGAGCGGAAGGTGCGAAGACTCCTGCGGGAGTACGGGGCTGGGGAGACCCCGCAGGCGCTTAAGCGCTGAGGAGGCTCCCCGGCACGCCCGCGGAAAGCGAAGCAACTGGAGCGGAAATCAACAGGCCTTTGGGCAGGCCAGAAAAATAAAAATTGCCGAGAAAGATACCTTTCTCGACAATCTGAGAAGATAAAATCTTCCGTTTTAATCATGCTGGTTTTGCGGGTAAAAGGATATTAAAGGTAGTGCCTTTATTTGGCTCACTTTCAACGAACACTTTTCCATTATGATTTTCAATAGTTTTAAAACTGACCATTAATCCTAGTCCGTTACCATTTTTCTTGGTTGTATAGAATGGTTCACCAAGCTGATTTAGTTTTTCTTTTGGTATTCCGACGCCTGTGTCCTGAATCGAGATTTGGACATTGTTATCACGAATCATGGTTCTAACATGCAATTCGCCGCCATTTGGCATGGCTTCGATACCATTTTTAATAAAGTTTAAAAACACCTGCTTTAAACGGTTTTCATCACATTCAATCTGGATAATTTCATGTGGGCAATCTAATGAAAGCTTCACATGCTTCTTCCTAGCTTCAAATTCAAGTAGTGATACTACATTTTTAATTACTGGAACCACATTCTTTTCTTCTAGTTCAACCATCTTCGGTTTTGCCAATACCATGAAATCCTCCACAATCGTATTGACCCGTTCAATTTCATCGAGAATAATATTAATAAATTCTAAACGTTCGGGGTCCTTTTCATCTAATGTAAGGAACTCTGCATATCCTTTCATCGATGTAAGCGGATTGCGAATTTCATGCGCTACTCCTGCTGCTAATTGTCCAACAGCCGCCAACTTATCTTGACGATGGACAATCTCTTCTGTTTTCTTTCGTTCCGTAATATCATTACGAATCGCTACATATTGGTATGGCTTCCCATTTTCATTCAAGAAAGGAACAATGGTTGTATCTACCCAGTAGTATGTTCCATCCTTTGCTTTATTTCTTATTTCCCCCTTCCAAACTTTCCCTTCCCCAATTGTTTTCCATAGATCTTTGAAGAACAGCTTGGAATGATGCCCAGAATTTAGGATGTTATGATCTTTCCCAATAATCTCTTCACGGCTGTATTTTGAGATTTCACAGAATTTATCATTTACACTTGTAATGATTCCTCTGGCGTCTGTAAATGCCACAATCGTAGATTGATCAAGTGCAAAGCGGATGTCTGTATTATCCTTAATTGATTCTCTTAAGTGATCTTCTGCTTTTTTTCGATCGGAAATATCAGTACGAATGGCAACGTATTGATAGGGCTT
The DNA here is from genome assembly GCF_030817595.1 of Neobacillus niacini. Classification (GTDB taxonomy): domain Bacteria; phylum Bacillota; class Bacilli; order Bacillales; family Cytobacillaceae; genus Neobacillus; species Neobacillus niacini_G. The sequence continues at coordinate 6,540,203 of NZ_JAUSZN010000001.1, read as the reverse complement.
CCCATTTTCATTTAAAAAAGGAACAATGGTTGTATCTACCCAATAAAGTGTTCCATCTTTAGCGCGGTTGCATATTTCGCCTTTCCACACCTCTCCCTGACCTATCGTCCGCCAGAGTTCTTTAAAAAATTCCCGTGAATGGTAGCCTGAATTTAATATCCTGTGATCCTCACCAAGTAATTCCTCACGACTGTATTTCGATATTTCGCAAAACTTATCATTTACACTTGTAATTTTTCCATTTTGATCGGTAATGGCAATTATGGAAGATTGGTCGAGCGCAAAGGTGATATCCCTAGTTTCTTTAATAGATTCCAACAATGCCTTTTCTGCATTCTTACGATTGGAAATATCAGATCGAATAGCAATATATTGAACTGGATTCCCTTTTTTATCTAAGAAAGGAACAATGGTAGTATCCACCCAATAAAGAGAACCATCTTTGGCTTTATTTCTAATTTCTCCCCGCCAAATTTTGCCAGTTTGAATGGTTGACCATAATTCCTGAAAAAATTCTTTTGAGTGATATCCTGAATTCAATAGGCGATGGTTCTTTCCGATAATTTCTTCCTTACTATATTTAGAGATTTCTTCAAATTTATCATTTACAAATATTATCGTCCCTTTAGCATCTGTAATAGCCACAATTGTCGAAGCATCTAAAGCCGCTTTGATATCCTTCAAGTTCGTATCGGATTCGGCAAGCTGCTTACTAATCAACGTACTTGAAGCAATTAACCCGCTAATAATTAAAACTGTGACAAATAAAACTAAATATATTAAAAATGTCTCTTCATTAATGGATTCATTTAAATTATTATTGTTTGAAATAATGGTTGAAGCTCTTTTTAAAAGAAAATGCCCTTCTGCAATGGCGCCTGAAATTATCAAAGCACTAATTGGTTTTAACCAAGTTTGACTTCCTTTTGAATAGGTTTTTGAAGAAAAAAGGATCCATAAAGCAAATAAAAAAGACCCAAATATCAATAGTCCGGAGAATATAAAAAGCGGAACATTGTATTCGATCGTCAGGTTCATTGCATATATACTTATTATATGGATAGCAAAAACACCGGTCGTTAAGAACAAACTCGCAATAAATAAATGAATCCTTCTTATAACCCTCCTAAACAGAGGAATGAAAGCCATCCCTGAAAAGGCGATCCCAATAAAGATTGACAAAATCGTCAGGGGTATTTGGTAACTTGAAAAGCGGTTTATATCAGCCGCTATTAACCCTAGGAAATTCATTACCCATATGCCAACCCCCATTGCTAAAGAGCCGCCAAGCAATAAAAGCCTTTTACTATTCTTTGAATTTTTTATTAAGGTAAACATGTCTAAACCTGTATATGAAGCCATAATCGTTAATCCTATGGCAATAACAATTAAAAATGGATGAAATTCCGCTGACACTGTATCCATTTACAGCATCCCCCCTTTTACCTAATCTCTTTTTACTTTGATTGTAATGGAAACCATTACTGCAGGGAAATGTTTTTGTTCACAAAATTGTCGAATTTATATTATTTTAACCATATATAACTGTTTTCCACATACATAATTTGAAGCCTGCATGCACAAAATTAAAATGCAGGATAAATGTTTCATTTTTCAAAAAAAATAAAATATTTTCAAAAAAGGACTACACAAATTTACTTTTTTTGATTATACTGTACTACAACAGATGAAAAGTTAATAAACTGTATTAAAAAAGGAGGAGAATTTTAAGTGTTAATGAATCCAGTTGAATTTTTCCGTACTTTGCCAAAAAAGGAATGTCCAGAATGTGGGCAGCACATCGAAGAACAGGCAGAAAGCTACTTAATGGAATGTGACCGCTGTTTAGCAAAAAGAGAAGAATAGACAGAAAATATTTTTTTGTTCATGCTGTACTACAACAAACTTAGGGTTAATAAACTGTATTAAAAAAGAGGAGGTTTTTTCAATGTTAATTAGTCCAGTTGAATTTTTCCGCACTTTGCCAAAAAAAGAATGCCCAGAGTGTGGGCAGCATATGGAAGAACAAGCAGAAAGCTACTTAATGGAATGTGATCGCTGTCTAGCTAGTAAAGACGAATAGAACAAGTTACCAGGCTCCCCATATCAGGGAGTTTTTTTGTTGAAAATTAAGGAAGGAATAAACCCAATAGAGAAAGCAAAAGCTTAAAAAAGGAGGTGTTTGTAATGGGTAAGGAATCTAGTTCATCCGAGAAAGAAACAAACATCCATACATGGAGGTATTTATCCTAGTGAAAAATATGTTCCTGGTGAGTCTGTTGATCAACATAAGGAACTTGAGGACGCAAATATCATGATAACCGGTGATGAAATTCGCCAGCAGAATGAAAATTTGTAATTAAGGGAAGGTAAATGGATATGGATATTGTTGATCTTTCTAGTGCTAAGCCTGGAGACGAAGTGTTTGTAATCTATCGAAATCCACATGTACCAACTGTTGCGAATATCAAACCAGCAGAAATTGTTGCTCACCCAAAGGATCCCAATGCACTTGCATTGTTCCTAAACGAGACCTTTCATGTTATTGAAGATGATGATGCTTTATTCCCTACTTCTGAATCGGCACAAAAGGCATTTGAGGGTCATTTTTTTGATTTTGGAGATGAATAAAAGACTGTCATTTATTTTGACAGTCTTTTTAAATACTTTATTCTTTATATTTTCGGAAGCTCTCTAATTTCTGCAGCCATTTCGTTACCACACATTGGGCAAAGCAGGTCGTCCGTAACAAAATCCTTTCTCATCCAGCCGATACATGCATTATCCATACAAGAATAGATTTCAGTTTCAAGCATAATTACTTCAACTTCTTCATCCTTAGCCCTTTTACCATAAAAAATGGGAACCGCCTCCTTTTTTTATAGTATGTACCAAAAATGTCCTTTTCATTGCTAAAAAAACAATCTTTACCATAAACAATATAAGGAAGGAATAAAATCTAAATGAAAACGAACGAAAAAAAATTAACTGTAGTAGGAACAGACATTGAAGAAGTAAAGAGATTAAATAACCAGTCAGGCTTAAGTTATAACCAGGTGAAACAGCTGCTTGCAGAAAAATATGCAAATAAGAGTCAGCCTTCCGAGTAGGAAGGCTGACTTTATAAATCCGTATGATCAATAATGATTTCACCATCATGCCTTTTGGAAAGTATCTTACTTTTCTTCCGGTTCTCTTTCGACTCAAAAATGATATCAAAGTCATAATCAGCAGGGTAAAGTTCCTCGGCCGCGATATATAGTTTCATTCTTTTGTGATTGAAGGCTATTTCTTCCCCTTTTACTTGGACAACATAGTTTCCCAGCTGGTCAGGACCGCTATAAACAATCCCGAATTCATTTGTTGGTGAAACCCTCACATTATCCCCTTGACTGTATTGAATTATATTTACGTCAGGATTTACAACAGCTTTTTTTCTATTCTTGTATTTATTAACAATGACTTGTTTTTCTAATTCCTTCTGTTTCCAACTATCAGTTTCTTTATTTTCATAGGTTTTCATTTCTTTATACGTGATTAAATGTGCTCTCTCAATGATTTTTGGATGAATTCCTAGCTTTAAGGCGATGGCAAACGCTTGACTCTCTCCTCCTCTGCCTATAATTAGCCGATAGGTAGGGCTGAGTGACTCAATATCGAATTCCATTGATCCATTAATAAATCCCGGATGTTCTTCCGCAAACTCTTTGATTTCACTATAATGTGTCGTAGCTAATAGCACTAATCCTTTGTGATATAGCTGTTCTAATATCGCAGTTGCAAGACCCATTCCTTCCCCTGGATCGGTTCCAGAACCAAGCTCATCAAGGAGAACCAGACTCTGGTCATTGGTATCCTTGAGGATCTCAATGATATTGACGATCCGTGAACTAAAAGTGCTAAGATTCTCAGTTATACTTTGACCGTCACCAATATCCACTAAGATACGCTGAAAAATACTAAGGTTACTTTCTGCGGAAGCAGGGATATGGAGACCGCACTGTACCATGAGTGTCAATAAACCTACCGTTTTTATACTTACTGTTTTCCCACCTGTATTCGGACCTGTTATGACGAGTGCACTTTTTCCTTCCATCATCTCTAATGATAATGGAACGGCCTTATCACCTAGGAGCGGGTGCTTTGCCTGCAGTAACTTTATCTGCTTCTCATCATTTACCTTAATTTTTGCGCCATTAATGGACCTGCTATATTTCGCCTTTGCAAACAAAAAATCATAATGGACCATGGTTTCGATAGCTATACGAATTTGCTGCTCTTTCTCTTCAACGAGCCCCGTTAAGTAGGTTAGAACCTTTTGGACTTCAACATCCTCATCTGCTAAGAGCCACGTTAATTGTTCTTGATAAACAGCAATTTCTTCGGGTTCAATATATAAGGTTGAACCTGAAGCAGAAGTATCTAACACAGAACCTTTAATTTTATTTCGGTATTCCTTCTTAATAGGAATAACATATCTTCCATCTCTTTGGCTCACGACGTTCTCTTGTAAAAAGGTTTTATATTTGTTGGAACGAATAAGTTGCATGGTTTTTTCTTTTAGCCGATCCTCATGAATAGCGATCTGTTTTCTTATCTTCAATAACTCTTTGGAAGCATAATCATCTACCCTTCCATTCCGGATACAACGGATAATTTCCTCTGCAAGGTCAGGCAGCTCCTCAATTGCTGCTACGTATGATGAAACTCTTGGTGCCAAGTATTCTTTATCCTTCATGAACCGGCGCATCTTCCCGCAGCAATCTAAAAAATCATACAGCTTGGATAATTGATCAGGACGTAGCTCAGTCCCTTTGTTTAATTTAGCCAAGATTTGCTCCATCCCGCCAAGTCCATGAACAGGAACACTTGAACTTTTCTTAAGTATTTCAACTGCCTCCGAAACTTCATCTAACCATGCTTCAATTTGCTTCAGATGTGTAGATGGAAGTAGATTATAGATTTTTTCTTTTCCTTCATTGGTTAAAGCAAATTCCGCTATTTTCTTTTTAATTTCTTGTACTTCCAAAACTTTAAATGTATGAGTATTCAATGTTTTTCCCTCCAAAATAAAATAAAAATAGCCGCAATGAACAATGTCATTGCGGCTAAGCTAAATAAAACGAGTATTTGCTCGTTTTGGTATACAGTATTTATCCATAAAAAAAACTGTCTACAGGAATTGTACACAGCAGCACGGAAAAAATCATGTATGCTTGGTATGCCCATTGTTCTTAACTTCATTCCAATACCGTACTCAAATAAACCTTCATTCATTATAAAAAATGAACAAGGCTGCACAGGAATGAAAATATCCAATTGATTGGATTAGTTAAGAACGACACCTAACATACAACATACTCCCTTATTTAGAAAATATTGATTCTTTTAAAGAATACAATAACCAGCAGTAATTGTCAAAATGAATTGCTGCTTTGATAGCTATTTTAGTATATGCAACTTAATTTGACTATTTCTTCACTTGTTTAACACTTATTATAAGAGTGGGTCAAATAATTAAAACAGGTGGGAGATATGACTACGGATACTCAAACAGAGAACCTTCTTACCAATGAATTAATCGAACTTTTACATTCTGCCGGAAGGATTATTGAAGTAAAAAAAGGATCGTTTCTGTTTCAAGAAGGACAGCCTGCTTCTGAAATGTACCTTATCCTTTCCGGACGGATACAAATATCAAAAATGAATGCCGAAGGCCAAGAGCTATATTTACGCCTATGTTCTGAGCATGACATAATTGGGGAGTTAACCCTTTTTACCGAGGATCCCCGTTATATATTTAATGCCAGAGTGATGGAAGACGGGCATGTAGCGGGCATACAGTTAGACTCCCTCGAGAAAGCATTATTTCAAAACAGCAATCTAGGCTATCAGTTTATCAAGTGGATGAATGATCATATTAGGAGGACAATGACTAAATTCAGAGATTTAGTGCTCTTTGGGAAAAAAGGTGCTCTCTATTCTACCTTAATTCGACTTTCAAACAGTTATGGGTTGAGCAAAGAGGATGGAATACATCTCACGGTACCCTATTACTACACAGGATTTAGCACATTTCTGTGGCACCGCAAGGGAAATCGTCAGCCGGATACTGACTGAGTTGAAAAAGGAGAAGATTATTTCTATTGAACATAAAAAAATAATTATTCATAATGTTGATTTTCTAAAACGTGAAAATGATTGTGAAAACTGCCCAGTTTCCTATTGTACGATTGACTAGAACGCGCATTGCCAGTAAAAAGCTAGTTTGTTCACGGAATGTCCACATCTTTTTACAAAAAACTTCTTTATCTTTATAGGTAGGAGGGAGAAATCATGAAAAAAATCTATCTTATAAGTAGCTTGGCAGTGTTCCTATTGATTACGGCTGGAATTTCTTTTTTTCTCATTCGAGATGCAAGTGCTGAAGTACCAGCTAATATCACTTTAGTGAACCAAAATGGAGAAACATTCAATTTTGGAGAAAATAAAAAACTAAAACTTGTGGAATTTATTTATACGAATTGTCCGGATATTTGCCCCACCACTACCCAAAAGATGGTGCAATTAAAGAATGATTTAGAAAAAAGCAATGTTTTCGGAAAAGAAATTGAGTTTGTTACCATTACCATTGACCCTTACCGAGACACACCTGGAGTGTTACAAAAATATATGAACGCTTTTGAAATTCCTAATTCCGACAATTGGATTTTCCTAACGGGTGACCTGGAAAATATCAAAGCTGATCAGAAAAAGATTAGGGAAGTTGCAGAATCACTGAAGTTTCAATACAAAGACCCAGGTAATGGTCAATTCGTTCATAGATCCTTTACCTATTTGATTGATGAAAATAATAAATACATTTCTAAGTTCCCAATGGGCGAAGAGTTCAATAAGCAGGAAGTCTATGAAGAGATTATGGATGTAATTAAATAAGAGAAAATAAAAAAAGCGGTTAGTCCTTGGGATTAATCGCTTTTTAATACCTATTTAATTCACGGAAGATGGATACTTTTTAATTTGCTGTAGAGATAATAGGTAGTTAGACTTGGGTTTTGTTAAACTTGCTTTTATTCCAGCCTGTTTTAACTTATTTACGAGTTCAGTAAGTTGCTTTTTCGACATACTTCTCACCTACTTTATTCCTTCACTACTTCTTTAAATTATTCTACAACAAAAATATGAATAAAGTGTGAAAACTAGGAAAAAAAATTAGAAAAATTTTCTGCAATATGTTTTATTTTTTCCTATTAAATCCTTTCATTCAACAAAGAATTCGCTCTTCGCCTAATTTAATGGTATAATTAGTAGATATTTTGCTGTTGGAGGATATTATAGATGATAACTGTAAGTAACGTAAGTTTAAGATATGGTGACCGTAAGTTATTTGAAGATGTAAATATTAAATTTACGCCTGGAAATTGTTATGGTCTAATTGGTGCGAATGGCGCTGGAAAGTCAACATTCCTAAAGATTCTATCCGGAGAAATTGAATCTCAAACCGGAACGGTTCAACTTGGTCCAAATGAACGGATGGCAGTATTAAAACAGAACCATTTTGAATACGAGGAACACGAAGTTTTACAGACCGTTATTATGGGGCATGCAAGACTTTATCAAGTGATGCAAGAAAAAGACGCCATTTATATGAAGGAAAACTTCACCGATGAAGATGGGATGAAAGCAGCTGAGCTTGAAGGTGAGTTTGCTGAATTAAATGGATGGGAAGCAGAACCTGAAGCAGCTATTCTCCTAAAAGGTCTAGGAATTGGAGAAGACTTACATTATAAGAAAATGGCTGAATTAACCGGTTCAGAAAAAGTAAAGGTTCTTCTTGCACAGGCACTATTTGGCAGACCTGACGTATTACTTCTAGATGAGCCGACGAACCACTTAGATATTAAGGCCATTCAATGGCTCGAAGAGTTCTTAATTAACTTTGAAAATACAGTCATTGTTGTATCCCATGACCGTCATTTCCTAAATAAAGTCTGTACTCATATTGCTGATTTAGATTTTGGAAAAATTCAAGTTTATGTTGGTAACTATGATTTCTGGTATGAATCAAGTCAATTAGCTACTAGACTGACTTCAGATGCAAACAAGAAAAAGGAAGAGAAAATAAAAGAGCTTCAAGCCTTTATTGCTCGTTTTAGTGCAAATGCTTCTAAGTCAAAACAGGCAACTTCCCGTAAAAAGTTATTAGATAAAATTACTCTTGACGACATTCGACCATCTTCTCGCCGCTATCCATTCGTTGGTTTTACGCCGGAGCGTGAAATTGGTAATGATTTATTAATGGTCGAAGGATTAACAAAAACAATTGATGGCGTAAAAGTCCTTAATAATGTCAGCTTTTTTATGAACAAAAATGACAAAATTGCTCTTGTTGGACCAAATGAAGTTGCCAAAACAACTCTTTTCAAAATATTAATGGGTGAAATGGAAGCAGACAGCGGAACCTTTAAATGGGGTATTACCACTTCTCAAGCCTATTTCCCTAAGGATAACTCCGAGTTTTTTGAAAACAGCGAGGTAAATCTGGTTGATTGGCTTCGTCAGTTTTCTCCTAAGGATGAAAGTGAGAGTTTCTTACGAGGTTTCCTTGGAAGAATGCTATTTTCTGGTGAAGAAGTGCTTAAGAAAGCGAGTGTTCTTTCAGGAGGAGAAAAAGTTCGTTGTATGCTTTCAAAGATGATGCTAAACGGAGCTAACGTTTTACTTCTCGATGAACCTACAAACCATCTTGATTTGGAATCCATTACGGCATTAAATAATGGTTTAATAAACTTTAAAGGGTCACTTATTTTCTCTTCACATGACCATCAATTTATTCAAACCATCGCCAACCGGATTTTCGAATTAACTCCAAGTGGATTAGTTGATAAGCAAATGACTTATGATGAATATCTTGAAAATAGTGAAGTTCAAAAGCAAGTTGCGGAGATGTACAATAAGTAAAAGGTTGAAGCGGACACAAATTGTGCCCGCTTTTTCTTTATTAGTCTCTCTTCTGCTTTCTGCGTGATGAAGAGGCTTCTCTTGCACCTGTTTCTGTTGTTGTGGTTCCTTGGCCTTCTACTTGTGGTGACGCTAAGCCAATGGTGGATGGATCCTTTTTACGCTTTCCCATAGTAACACCTCCTTTGTTAGTTTTTGAAGATTATCGTGACTTATACAGAATAATTAACTGGAACTTTGGCATGATAATCTACAGGAGGAGGTGTTTTGTATGGCAAGAATTGGAGTAGAAGAATCACTCACAGATGTTCTAGAAGCATTAAGGGAAAAAGGACATGATGTAGTGCAGCTTAGACAGGAATCAGATGCACAAAATTGCGATTGCTGTGTGGTAACTGGTTTAGACTCAAATGTTATGGGAATGCAGGATACCTTTACAAAAGGTTCGGTTATTGAAGCGAATGGGATGAGCGCAGAAGAAGTGTGCCAGCAGGTAGAAAGCAGACTTCAATAGGTTCAAACAACATAGGACAATCATAGATCATACTTAAAACTGCCGCCCAGGCAGTTTTTTTCTTATTCTATACTTTTAGGAAGAATATTCATTCGGTATAATGATTAAAGACACCTTGATAGATTTTGAGAGGAAGTATTGAATGAAGAACCCTATTTTTATTGGTATGGCAATTTTTCTGCTAATTGCCATGTCCGCATGTTCAACCAAAAAACCCCAGCAGACAGAAACAGTAGAACTAACTATTTCTGCTGCAGCTAGCCTTAATGAAGCATTAATCGAAATCAAAAAGAACTTTGAAACTGAAAATCCTCATATTAAACTTTTATATAATATTGGTGGTTCAGGTGCTTTGAAACAACAGATTTTCCAGGGAGCACCCGTTGATCTTTTCCTCTCTGCTGCAATAGACCCCTTTAATGAGCTAACTCAAAAAGGATTAATTGAAAAACAAAACCAGGTAAATTTATTAGGTAACCAGCTAGTTTTGGTCACAAACAAAGAACATCCTTCAGACATAAACGGATTCTCTGATTTAAATCTCAACCATATTAATAAAATTGCCATTGGTATACCAGAATCTGTTCCAGCCGGGAAGTACGCGAAACAAACACTCGAAAATCTCGGTCTTTGGGGATATCTCGAACCAATTGTTATTCAAACCAAAGATGTCCGACAAGCGCTCACTTATGTAGAAACAGGAAATGTTGATGCAGGTATTGTATATATGACAGACGTATATGTATCTGATAAAGTAAAAATTGTGGCAACTGCAGATGAACAAACCCATGATTCGATTATCTACCCTGCAGGCATATTAAAATCGTCAGCTAATAAAAAAGAGGCTGAACTATTTTTATCTTACTTACAAGGGAAAACAGCAAAAACTATTTTTGAAAAATACGGATTTAAAGTATTGGATTGATGATTATGTTTACTATCGATTATTGGTACCCCCTTAGATTCTCTCTTGAAGTAGCAGCCATATCAGTTATTATTGTGAGTTTTTTGGGCGTTCTATTTGCAAGACTTTTATACAACAAGAAATTCAAAGGAAAAATGCTTCTAGAAACTTTCCTTATGCTCCCTATTGTTCTGCCGCCTACGGTTATAGGTTTTTTATTGATTTACTTGTTCGGAAGAAATAGCCCAATTGGTGCTTTTATTGAAGTTTTTTTTCAACATTCCATCATGTTTACTCCTTGGGCAGCCATTATCGCATCGACCACAGTTGCTTTTCCACTTATGTACCAATCAGTAAAATTAGGCTTTCAATCCGTCGATAAAGATATAGAAGATGCTGCAGGGGTTGATGGTGGAAGCAGAATGAAGGTTTTCTTATTCGTTTCCCTGCCATTGACACTTCCATCGATTATCTCTGGATTGATTATGAGCTTTGCCCGGGCACTTGGTGAATTCGGAGCCACTTTAATGTTTGCCGGAAATATACCTGGAAAAACACAAACCGCACCAACTGCGATATACGTGGCAATGGAATCTGGTAACATGAGTTTAGCCTGGGCATTCGTTTTATCAATGGTAATCATTTCATTTCTTATGTTATTGATTTCAAATATCATACAAAAAAAGCCATGAAGAGGTGTAGAGTGACCCAATAATATGAGACAGGAAAAAACACCCCCTTAGTCGTATTACCACATTTATCGACATTTGGAGGTGTTTTTCTTATGGGTAAAAAAACATTTTATCCTGAAGAGGAAAAAAGGAGGTTATTCGTCTTAAACTCGCGGGGGAATTGACGAATAAAGAGATTATGGAGATGTATGCGATAAAGAACAAGACTCAAAAAAAGACTTGGATGAGTTGGTATAGAAAAGGAGAAGGACACAGGTTGGCTCAACCAATTGGTAAGCAATATGCTTTTGGTAAGGGGCCAGATGATGAAACTGAGTTAAGTCAGTTAAGAAAAAAAGTTAAATACTATGAAATGCGAGATGAAATTATGGGAAAGTATCAAGAAGTCGAAAGGATGTGGTTCCGGAAGTTTTTGTAGAAGTTGTAGAATCGTTTAGAAGTAAATATTCCATATCTGAAATTTGTGAGTGCTTTGGAATTCCAAGGTCTACTTATTATCGTTGGAAGGAAAAATCTAAAGATGAGGCACCATACTTACACCAGCTAATTATTGATATTTGTAAATCTTTATCTTACCGAGTGGGCCATAGAAAGGTAAAGGGGCTCCTTTGTAAAGATTACAATATAAAAGTGGATCGAAAGACAGTCCAAAAAGTGATGCAAAAGTACAATATTCAATGCAGAGTGAAAGTTAAAAGAAAAAATTATATTGCAGGGGAAAGCAAATTGGTGGTAGAGAATCTCCTTAATCAGAACTTTTTAGCTGATAAACCAAATCAAAAATGGGTAACGGATATTACTTATCTACCATACGGAGAAAAAATGCTTTATTTATCAACAATTATGGATTTGTATAACAACGAAGTTATTGCTTACAAAGTGAGCGATTCACAAGATGTTAGTTTAGTCCTGGAAACTCTCGAAGCAGCTTGTGATGGAAGGGAAACTTATGAAATTATTTTGCATAGTGATCAAGGTTCACAATATACATCATACTCCTTTCAGAAATTAGCTAAAGAAAAAGGCATTATCACAAGCATGTCCCGGAAAGGCAATTGCTATGATAATGCCGTAATCGAATCCTTCCACTCCTCGCTAAAGTCGGAAGAATTCAGCACCCAATTAAGGGCGCACCTTACAGACTCTATTGTACTAGAAAAAGTAGATACGTACATGTATTATTACAATTATATACGACCATTTACAAAATTAAATTGCCACAGCCCTGTTGAATATAGGGCTGTGGCAGCATAGGTGTTTTTTCTTGTCCCGTTTAACTGGGTCAGTTCAGTGTTCTCTCCGTGGCTTTTTGTGGCTTATTGTTTTTTCAGCCATCTTTTTCTTACTCCAATTAGCAGTCCCGCGAGTGCAAATACAATAATTCCATAAAAGATATTAATACTGCTCTGTTCACTTGATAGCAGCTTTTCCTTTGTCACCTTTATTGGCTTTGGTTCTTTTACTTCAAGTTGTATGGATTGTGAGACTTGACCGGTGTTTACTATTTCAAGCATTCCTTGCTCAGAAATGCTTTCTTTAGAAGTATTGACGTGCTCCGTAACGACAATATCATTTTTAGGATAATATTCTTTTTTATGAATAGTAAATAGCTCGTTTTGTTTGATAATACGATGTTTAAAACTAGAAAAACCGTATTCAATCAGCTTTACAGTGTCGTTATACGAAGCCTTACTGCTATCCGCTTTTAGCACAATCGCAGTCAGCTTTAAATTTTCATTTTCCGCTGTTGTTGCCAATGTATGCTTTGATTCATTTACAAAACCTGTTTTTCCGCCTGTAATACCATCTACAGGAATTTCGCCTTTTAACAGACGGTGATGAGTGAGCAATTTCGTTTCCCACGATTCACCAACCCACTCTAGCTCTATTGTTCCGAAAATCTCTTTAAAAACGGGGTTCTTCATTGCATAATTAGTTATTAGAGCTAAATCTAGTGCCGTTGTATAATGATTTTCATTAAATAATCCATTTGGATTGGTAAAATGGGTATTACTAACACCGATCTTCTCAACTAAAAACTTATTTATATTGGCAGCAAATAGTTCAACCGATCCATCTAAATGTTCTGCGATTGCTACAGCAGCGTCATTCCCTGAGTTAATTAACATTCCTTGAATCAGCTTTTTTAAAGGCACCCTTTCCCCTTCAACTAAATAAACTCTTGTCCCTTCTTCCTTTACCGCCCTAGCACTAACTGTAACAACATCATCTATATTTCCATTTTCAATTGCATAAATGGCTGTCGCAATTTTCGTCAAACTAGCAGGGTATAATCTTTCATTACTATTTTTACTATATAAAATGGCACCCGTTTCTGAATCTACTAGTACAGCAGACTCACTTTTTATCTCAAGTGTCTGATTTTCTTCTGCGTATGCATTAACCTGGTTTGATAAGAGAAGCGTCAAGATCATAAAAACTGAAACTAATTTTGACAATTTCCAACATCCTTACTTTTCATTTATCATCTGATTTTATCAAAATTTCTTAGAATGTAAATATTTATAGATGAACTGTTATTCTACCGAAAAGAGTTTGGAGTTATATTGAAATAATTGTAATAAACTCAATTTGAAAAAATTTAAAAAAAGAGACAAGTTTCCCTACCTTGTTTGCATAAACATTAATTAGGACAAATTATTGGGGGGTTAATAATGAAATTTTTAGTATTAAAAAAAGATACACTTGTCTTTATTTTAGTAACAGCTTTCCTACTTGTTACTATTTCTGCTTGGTTTTTATTAAAAGCAGGAGATACCACAGTGTTTAATCAAACCGCTAATGAAGATATAAGAGAAATTCATATGGTGACTGTAGAGTATAACAGTAAAACGAAGGACGGAAAGGAAATTGAAGTATACCGCTGGGATCCAGGTACGATTCAACTGAACACAGGAGAAAAAGTAAACTTATACATTAGTGGTGTTAACGGGGAAGAGCACCCATTCTATATTGAAGGTACGGACATTAAGGGTACAGTCAAAAAAGGTGAAGAAACAATGGTCCCTCTACAAATTGATAAAAAGGGTACCTATCGTTTAATTTGTGAAGTACATGGAGACAGAGACCATAATGGTCCAATGATTGCTGATATTATCGTGGATTAAAAGCAGGAGTTTATTCTCCTGTTTTTTTCATTTTTATTAGATGCCTGTTTCATAGGTTTTCACTATCAAGATGTTGATATCATCGTGTTTCTCCTATATAACAGAATGTATTTTTGTTCAAATAATTATAGTACAGATTTTTCGTATTTCGATATCCGTTCATAAAAAGTTCAAAAACAACTCCAAAAAACCCCTTAAAAACAAGACTTCACAATATGTTAACAATAGCTGTGCTTTCTTTCACAAAAAATCTGTTACACTCTAGTTAAGAAATAACAGCAACACTGTTATATTAAATCTTACACAAACTTACGAGGTGAAATAATCATGGATCAATGGAAAGGTTTTACAAAAGGAACTTGGACAAAAGAAGTAGATGTTCGTGATTTCATACTAAAAAACTATAATCAATACGAAGGTGACGATACCTTCCTAGCAGGTGCAACTGACGCAACAAACAAGCTTTGGGAACAGGTAATGGAACTCACCAAACAGGAACGCGAAAAAGGCGGAGTCCTCGACATGGATACTGAAACAGTATCTACGATCACTTCTCACACTCCTGGTTACCTTAACGAAGAACTTGAAAAAGTTGTTGGGGTCCAAACTGACAAGCCATTTAACCGTTCTATGCAGCCTTTTGGTGGAATCCGGATGGCGAAAGCAGCATTAGAATCATATGGATATGAACTAAATCCAGAAATTGAAAGATTCTTTACAGAGTTCCGCAAAACTCATAACCAAGGGGTTTTCGATGCATATACGGACGAAATGATGCTAGCACGTAAAGCAGCAATTATCACCGGTCTCCCAGATGCCTACGGCCGTGGTCGTATTATCGGTGACTATCGTCGTGTTGCATTATATGGTGTAGATTTCTTAATCAAGCAAAAACAACAAGATCAAAAAAATACAAGCAAGGTAATGACTGAAGACAATATGCGTCTTCGTGAAGAAATTGCCGAGCAAATTCGTGCATTAAAAGAATTAAAAGAAATGGCAAGCAGCCATGGCTTTGATATCTCGCAGCCGGCAACAACTGCGGCTGAAGCATTCCAATGGTTATATTTCGGTTACTTAGCGGCTATCAAAGAACAAAACGGTGCTGCAATGAGTCTTGGACGTGTATCTACTTTCTTAGATATTTATGTAGAGAGAGACCTTTTAAATGGCACTTTAACTGAAGAAGAAGCACAGGAATTAGTTGACCATTTTGTTATGAAGTTCCGTTTAGTAAAATTTGCTCGTACACCTGATTATAATGAATTATTCTCTGGTGATCCAACTTGGGTAACTGAGTCAATCGGCGGTATGGCTCAAGATGGACGTTCTCTTGTTACAAAGAACTCTTTCCGTTTTCTACACACATTAGACAATTTAGGTCCAGCTCCAGAACCAAACTTAACAGTACTATGGTCACCACTGCTGCCTGAAAATTTTAAAAAATATTGTGCAAAAATGTCAATTAAAACTAGCTCTATCCAATATGAAAATGATGATATCATGCGTCCAGAATATGGCGATGATTATGGTATTGCTTGCTGTGTATCCGCTATGGAGATTGGTAAACAAATGCAGTTCTTCGGTGCTCGTGCGAACCTTGCAAAAGCACTTCTCTACTCCATCAACGGTGGTGTGGATGAAAAATTAAAAATTCAAGTAGGACCACAATACCAGCCTATTACTGCTGACGTATTAAATTATGAGGAAGTTATGCAGAAGTTTGATCAAATGATGGAATGGCTTGCAGGTCTTTATATTAACACATTGAATGTTATCCACTATATGCATGATAAGTATAGCTATGAAAGAATTGAAATGGCCTTACACGACACACAAATCCTGCGTACAATGGCAACAGGTATTGCTGGATTGAGCGTTGTAGCAGACTCCTTAAGTGCAATTAAATACGGAGAAGTGAAAGTAATTCGTGATGAAAATGGTCTTGCTGTTGATTTCGAAATTACTGGCGACTTCCCTAAATACGGAAATAATGATGACCGTGTTGACAGTATTGCGGTTGAAATCGTTGAAACCTTCATGAAAAAGTTACGTAAGCACCAAACTTACCGTAATTCTGTTCATACGATGTCCATCTTAACGATTACATCCAACGTCGTTTATGGTAAGAAGACTGGTAATACACCAGATGGACGCCGTGCTGGCGAACCATTCGCACCAGGTGCAAACCCAATGCATGGCCGTGACACAAAAGGTACACTTGCTTCTCTATCTTCTGTTGCTAAACTGCCTTACAGCTCAGCAATGGATGGAATTTCAAATACTTTCTCTATCGTTCCTAAAGCATTAGGTAAAGAAGAAGAAAGCCAGGTTCGTAACTTAGTATCAATTTTAGACGGATATGCGATTAAAACTGGTCACCATCTGAATGTTAACGTATTTAATAAAGAAACATTAATGGATGCAATGGAACATCCAGAATTATATCCACAATTAACTATACGTGTTTCTGGATATGCGGTTAACTTTATCAAATTAACCAAAGAACAGCAGCTAGACGTCATTAACCGTACATTCCACGAATCACTGTAAAACAATACTGTGGAGCTCCTGCTTTAGGGCTCCTGCTTAAAAAATAAAGGGGGATCATCATCATGAACGGAAATATTCATTCAATTGAAACATTAGGAACAGTCGACGGACCAGGCATACGCTATGTTGTATTTACACAAGGCTGCCTATTACGCTGCCAGTTTTGCCATAACGCTGATACATGGGAAATCGGCAGCGGCAAACAGATGACTGTTTCCGAAATCATGGATGATCTCATGTCCTACCTTCCTTTTCTCCAGTCATCTGGTGGAGGAATCACTGTCAGCGGCGGCGAACCACTTCTACAAGTTCCGTTCCTTACTGAATTGTTTAAGGAATGTAAAAAGAAAGGGATTCATACGACCATTGATTCTTCTGGCGGCTGTTTCTCACACTCTAAACTGTTTATTCAACAGCTAGAAGAGTTATTACAATATACGGACTTAATTTTACTTGATTTAAAGCATATTAACCGCAAAAAGCATATTCAATTAACTGGTATGGCAAATGATCATATTCTTGAATTTGCCCAGTTCTTATCTGAACGTAAAGTACCAATTTGGGTGCGTCATGTCTTAGTCCCTACTGTATCAGATGATCCAGAAGATCTCCAAAAGCTTGGAAAATTCATTAGCACACTGGAAAATGTGCAAAAGATTGAAATTCTGCCCTATCATAAGCTTGGTGTTTATAAGTGGGAAGCACTAGGATTGGAATATCCATTAAATCATGTTGAACCACCTTCAGAAGAGAAAGTGGATTTCGCATATAAAATGATTACTGCCCACTGGAACAAACCCTTAATTGAACGATAAAAAGAATGCTGTCGGATTGGCAGCATTTTTTTAAATTCATTTGGTTAAATAGAAGAATATTTTTACAATGCTTTTTCCAGTGGGATTCAATTGCTTCTTTGCCCTTTCTCCTTTATACTCATAACATTAACAGATAAAAGTGAGGTGATTATTTTTGTACCAATTGCTGATTGATTTTTCTGATGCAAATGCCTTAGAAGCACTTTATTTAAGTCTCTACTTCGGTGTCATTATCAAATTACTTTGGGCATGGAATGTGGAATATTGCTTTATGGGATCCATAAGCGAACCAGCACATACAAAAATCAATCACCCCTTGTTTATTTATAAAAAGAAATGCTCTGTAAATAGAAATCTTATTCTAACTCGTATTTTTAAATATATTCGTAGAAAAGAAAGTTCACAGGATGATACAGAAGAACCTATTTCCTCCTCCCTATTCATTTAAAAACAACTTAAACAATCTTAGGAGGAAATATGAAAATCAAAAATTCTTTGCCAATTTTGCTATTATTAACATTCACTACACTGTTCCTTTCTGCGTGTTCTGCGGCAGACGGAAAAGGAGATGGGTTTTTTCATACCTATTTTGTCGAACCATTTACTGTTTCTATTCATTTTCTAGCTGAGTTTTTCAATGGAAGCTATGGTTTATCCATTATTCTTGTTACCCTCATCATTCGATTGATCTTAATGCCGTTTATGCTAAAGCAATATAGAAATCAAATGAACATGAAAGAGAAAATGGATGTCATGAAGCCTGAAATGGAAGCCATCCAAAAGAAAATGAAAGATGAAACAGATCCAAAAAAGAAACAAGAAATGCAGCAGGAATTAATGGGCCTTTATCAGAAGCATGGTGTCAATCCATTAAATATGGGATGTTTGCCTCTTCTAATTCAAATGCCGATTCTAACGGGCTTTTATTATGCGATTCGTGGCTCAGAAGAGATTGCAAGCCACCGTTTCCTATGGTTTAGTCTTGGAGACCCTGATATTATCATTACCCTAATTGCGGGTGTGATTTATTATTTCCAATTTAAAGTTTCGCAGTCTAATATGCCCGCTCAACAACAGCAACAAATGAAATTTATGGGCCTGTTGTCTCCAATCATGATAGTAATGTTTTCTTTTAATTCACCGGCAGCACTGCCGCTTTATTGGGCAGTAGGTGGTACCTTTTTAATCCTGCAAACCGCATTAAGCAGAAAACTGTATCAAAAAGCAAAAAACACTGAAATGAACGCAAGTACTAATTAATAAGAATGAAAAGAAGCATTGGCGGCCAATGCTTCTTTTTTTAGTATTTTTTTGTAACTATACTACGAAAGTTAGAGGTCTACCCTAGCTTACTTGTTAATTCCATTTTCACTGTCTCCCATTCATCCTGGAGAATACTGTAAAATACAGTATCACGAACATAGCCGCCCGCTATTTTTCGATCCTTCCGCAGCGTCCCTTCTTTAACAGCTCCAATTCGTTCAATCGCTGTTTGAGAACGGAGGTTTCTAGAATCTGTTTTAATCTGAACTCGTCTAAGATTCCAAGTTTCAAATGCATGTCTTAGCAGCAGGTATTTACATTCAGTGTTTACTCTTGTTCTCCAAACATCAGGGTGATACCATGTTGAACCAATTTCTAAACTATTATGTTCTTGTGAAATATCAAGATAACGAGTACTTCCGATTATACGATTCTCCTGATTTATCACAACAAAGGTGTAATCTGTACCCTGTTCTCTCTTCTGGATAGCCGAAGCAATCATCTGCTCCATCTCTTCTCTACTTCTTACTGTGGTAGCCATATAGGTCCAAATTTCGTCAGGTTTTGCAGCTTCCCATAGTCCATCAAGATGATCCAAGGTGATTGGAACTAATTTGACACATTCCCCTTCTAACTCAAAAAGTTCATTCCACATCTTCATTTCCCCATTCCCCGTTGAAAATTAAAAAAGAGACTGGCAGGCATGGCCCGTCAGTCAACATTTTGGAAGTATTCTTTGTAAAATCCGCCGATTTTACCATTATTGTCGATAATGTAATAAAACTCTTCAGTTTCATTTTTTACATCATACACTTTTCCGGCAGTTAAAGCGTTATTTACTATGTATTTTTTTGCATCTGTATGAACACATTTTACTTGTTTAATGGTCTCACGCTCTCGCCATGTTAAATGAATCATCCTTTGCACCGTTCCTTTCCGTTAACTATTCCTTAGTATAATCAAAAGCAACACTGTAGTGCAACTAGTTTATCACCTGAGTCTTATGACATATTTAATATGTTTTTAATATGTCAAATTTGTGAAAAAGGTTCTCAAATGGTTATAAAGCGATTACAATATTAAAAACTGAATATTCAATCCATTATTCCAAGGGAGGCTTGCAAAGTTGAAAATAATGAGTAACGAGCTGTTAGTGGTGACGTATCGGGATGCTTTAAAATCTGGAAAGGAAAAAGAATGGATAAAGATTTTAAAAGATGAAATAAAACGTCGTGGATTGAGGCCATTTAAGAATCGTTAAAAGTGCATAGATTTTAGAACCGCCGCAACTCGCGGCGGTTTTCTTATGCAAAAAAATAAAGGCCGAATTGACCGGCCTTAACAGCGACTAAATTTGACCTTCAAACGCTACCTTCTTCTCTACCATTAGTTTATTTATTTCTGTCATCACCTTTATACTTGCATCATCAAAAGCGTCCGCGAAAACATCAATGAATTTTCCATCATATTCAAGAGTAGCATGATCATAGCGTGGATCATAATAATGTTCAAGTAAAATACCAATCATCTCTTGATAACCCTTATTTTCCAATGATTGGACTAACATTTTTTTCATTTCAATATCTTTTATTCTTCGTAAAATCTTTTCAATACCAATCGATATCTGTTCGTGATACCAAGGCTCATTCAGATAAGGCAAAACATATTCATTCACCAGCTGCTTAACCCTTTGCTCTAGAGGGGTGTGGATATAGATATTGATTCCCTTCATTTTTTTATCCATAAGCTCATGGGGCTGGGCAGCTTTCCCAATCCGCTTGCTTTCTGCTTCCATAACAAAATAAGTAGAACCTTGTATTTCCTGAAGTCCTTTGTATAAAAGAGAATCAAAAGTCTTCTGATTATTGCCTTCTCCAAGCCCAATCGTTCCAAAAATGGATCCTCGATGAGCAGCCATTTCCTCAAGATCAAGTGTTGGATACCCAGATGCTTTTAATTTCTTTAAAACTTCCGTTTTCCCTACACCCGTTAGACCATGCAATACAATGGCTTTTTCAGGAAACATCGCAGGGATTTGTTGAAGAATATATTGTCGATATGCTTTATAACCACCTGTTAGACGCATCGCATAAATGCCGGCGAATTCTAAAAAGGTTACGACCGCTTTACTTCGCATTCCCCCGCGCCAGCAATGGACTATTAACTCATCCCCATTTCCCATTGCTGTTTTTATCTGGTGGAGCAGACTAGGTATTTTTGGTGAGACAAACTCCATAGCTCTCCATTTTGCCGCTGCTTGTCCTTCTCGTTTATAAATGGTTCCGATTTCCTCTCGTTCTTTATCTGTAAATAAAGGAATGTTGATTGCTTCCGGAATGGCACCATCCTTAAACTCAATAGGTGCACGGATATCAATAATGACCGGATTTTTTAACGTTTGTAATTCCTCAACGGTAATTTCCTTCATTTATAACACCTCTTTTTATCTCTACTATGGTCTATAACAAACAAAACTTCCAAGAATGGAAGTTTAAAATCAAGAAAAGGGATATCCATAAAATATGATTATAATGAAAAAAACTCAGTAAAAGTATAGACTAATTATATAGGAGATATACGAGGGTATCAAGCAGACATTCCTGCCAATTTCATAGAATAAGGAAGTTAGCGAAAGGGAGTTCCAGTTAATTTTTCTAGCGCACAACAAAATCGCCTCCAATCAGGCTGAAAGCATTCCATTCCCTCACTCTCGTAGATTTTTCCTTTCGTATTCAACTTTATCGACCAGTATTTCCCGTCAAGAATAATCCCTTCTTCCTTTCGATAAGATGGTTCCCATTCCCAAATCTTCATCAAATAGATTTCTTTTTTGAAATCTTTAATGCTACCAATTGATTTTCGTTCACAGTTAGTAAAGGGCTGGAAATTTTCTTTATTTCTCCATTCAAAGACTGTAAATTGATTGCGAAAAAATCCACATGAACTTTATAAGAGACTCCTGAAAATCCGTCAATCCCTGCAATTAATGAGATGATTGTTTCCTTTACCTTCATCATACATTCCTCATCCTTACCAACCAGTTATGAGATTCACTATCAAAATTATAGTATATATTCAATTGACAGGCTGTAACAAATGACACTGGAAAAAGAAAAAACCACTCGCAATGAGTGGATTCTATTTTAATGGTGTTTTTTCAGGTTTAAGTACTGACATAAAGCTTTCCAGCCCTGCTAAATCATTGTTATGGAACAAGTCGACAATCTTACTGCCAACAATGACCCCGTCACAGTGAGGGATAAGCTCATTAATTTGTTTTACGTTTGAAATACCGAACCCAGCGACAACTGGAATAGGGCTAATGTCCTTCACTCTCTTTAAAAAATCCACCACTTCTTGATCAAATTCATTTCTTGTTCCGGTAATTCCTTTAACTGTTACGGTGTATAAAAAACCCTTTCCTCGATTGGATATTTCCTTAATTCTATCTTTTGGAGATGTCAATGTAACAAGTCGTATTAATTCAATACCTGCATCCTCTAGTATAGCTGCTAGAAGTTCTTCTTCTTCAATCGGAAGATCCGGGATAATACAGCCGGCTATTCCG
The DNA here is from genome assembly GCF_030817595.1 of Neobacillus niacini. Classification (GTDB taxonomy): domain Bacteria; phylum Bacillota; class Bacilli; order Bacillales; family Cytobacillaceae; genus Neobacillus; species Neobacillus niacini_G. Next base: position 6,517,805 of record NZ_JAUSZN010000001.1, on the reverse strand, counting down.
GCATTTGCAATATCTTGCGCAAATGCAGATATACCGTATGAATAAACAGGATTCAAGTAAGTCATAAGTACAATCGGGATGGACACCACTTCTCTCGCTGTTGTAAGTTCGGCAATAATTCCTCTGAGCGTGGTTCCATTTTGTAGTGCCCTAATACCAGCTTGCTGGATTGTTGGACCATCTGCTACAGGATCTGAAAAAGGAACGCCTACTTCAATGAGGGTGGCACCGAATTTTTCTAAGGTAAGCAACCGCTCAGTTAGATTATTTAGCCCCCCATCCCCACCCATAATATAGGGAATAAATGCCTTCCGGTCTTGGTCTTTTAACTCCTTAAATCTTTGTTCAATTCTATTCATTATGCTCTCTCCCTTTCTAACCTTTCTTTAACAGCCGTTACATCCTTATCACCGCGACCGGACAAGCAAACAACGATATGTTCAGTTTCCTTCATTTCAGCAGCTAGTTTAACTGCAAAGCTTATAGCATGTGCACTTTCAAGAGCCGGAATAATGCCTTCTAATTTTGATAAAAGTTGGAATGACTCGAGTGCCTCTTTATCAGTTATAGAATGGTATTGTGCTCTGCCACTGTCTTTCAAGTAACTGTGTTCTGGGCCTACCCCAGGATAATCAAGACCGGCTGAAACAGAATGTGCCTCGATAATTTGACCATCGTCATCTTGCAATAAGTACATTAGTGCTCCATGCAGGACACCCGGCCTGCCTTTTGTGAGTGAAGCGGCGTGGAAGTCTGTGTCTGTCCCCTGTCCCGCTGCCTCTACACCATAAAGACGTACTTCTTTATCCTCGATAAATGGATGGAACATTCCAATTGCATTACTGCCACCGCCAATACAAGCCACAACGGCTTCTGGGAGCTTTCCTTCTAATGCCGCAAACTGCTTTTTTGTTTCCTTGCCAATCACACTTTGAAAATCTCTTACCATTACCGGGAATGGGTGTGGTCCCATTACAGAACCCAAGAGATAATGAGTGTCCTCAACATGTTCAACCCAGTATCTTAATGCTTCATTCACAGCGTCTTTTAATGTTGCGCTACCTGAGGTAACACTGACAACTTTTGCGCCGAGAAGCTCCATTCGAAAGACATTTAGTGCCTGTCGTTTGATGTCTTCTTCCCCCATAAAAACAATGCATTCAAGATTTAATAAGGCACACACTGTCGCAGTAGCAACACCATGCTGTCCAGCACCCGTTTCAGCAACAATTTTTCTTTTTCCCATACGCAAAGCAAGTAAAGCTTGCCCGATTGCATTGTTGATTTTGTGTGCACCTGTATGGTTAAGATCTTCTCTTTTAAGATAGATTTGAGCACCGCCAGCAAATTTTGTAAGATTTTTCGCATGATAAAGCGGCGTTTCTCTCCCCACATATTCTGTTAAATATCCTTCAATTTCCGCTTGGAAGGTTGGGTCCTCTTTTGCGAGTTTGTAGGCTTCATCCAGCTCAAGAACAGCCTTCATAAGTGTTTCTGGTACAAACCTGCCCCCATAAATTCCAAATTGCCCTTTTTCATTCGGCAGTGTATATGCATTCATTTCCTGTTCCTCCTATTTGGCTCCCTTTAGCCTTATTAATAAATGACTGGATTTTATCAAGATCTTTTTTTCCTTCTGTTTCTACACCACTGCTGACATCAACCATATAAGGATTAATCAGACTTATCGCTGCTTCAACATTCTCTTCATCCAGTCCTCCTGCAAGAATAACATTTTTATTGTTAATTCGGTTTCCAGAAATACAATTCCAATCAAACGCCAAGCCGTTGCCTCCTCTGTATTTCCCTTTTGGGCCATCAAGCAAAACGTATTCACACGGGAATTCTTCCATTCTCTCTAAACTCTGATCGCCTTGAATACTTATTGCTTTTATAATTGGGTATGATATGGAATCGCAAAACTCTGGAGTTTCATCACCATGTAATTGAACATGAGTAAGACCTACGCTTGAAGCAATTTCCTCTATCCTCTCTTTTCCCTCATTCACGAACACCCCGACCTTAAATATGTCTTTCGGTAAATGAGCGACAATATTTTTTGCTCTCTCTACTGGAATCCTGCGATTGCTTTCTGCAAAAACAAAACCAATCGCATCTGCTCCATAATCAATGGCTGCTAATGCAGTAGTAAGGTCGGTAATCCCACAAATTTTCACCTTCATCTTAATGTACCTCCTGCCAGCGGCAGTTTAAAATCTTGGAAGGCTTGTGAGAGGTCTGAACTTTTCATAAGTGCTTCCCCAACTAAAATTCCATTCGCTCCTGCATTTCTTACACGCTCTACATCTTCCTTTTTGTGTATGCCGCTTTCACTAATCAAAAAGGCACCTGCATCCTTGATCGACTTCGCAAGAGTTTCTGTTGTCTCCAGAGAAACAGTAAAGGTCTTCAAATCACGATTATTTACCCCTATTAATTGGGCTCCTAATTTAAGTGCAATTTCTAATTCAGCTTGATTATGAACCTCTACTAATACCTCTAAATCCAGACCTCTCGCATATTGATACAGATTTCCTAGGGTAATCTCATCTAATGCAGCCACTATCAGCAGGATGATATCAGCACCGTTCTTTGCAGCCATATCAATTTGACTTGAATCAATCATAAAATCCTTGCAGAGAATCGGTAAATTTACTACTTCTCTAACTGCTTTTAAATCCGAAAAAGAACCTTTAAAAAAAGTTGAGTCGGTTAGCACTGAAATAGCAGAAGCTCCTGACTGCTCATAACACACTGCCTGTTGTGCCGGTTCTATACCGTCGTTAATGATTCCTTTTGATGGAGAAGCTCGTTTAAACTCAGAAATAATTGCAATATCCTCAGCTTCCTGTAATTTTTGAATCAGAGATCTCTTAGGTGTTGTTTCTATTTTCAGCAGATTTTCTGCTCGTAGTTTTTGGACCTCTTTTCGTTTCTCTTGAATAATACTGTCTAATATGGTTTCCACTTTATATCGCCTCTCTTTGAGCTTTTCGAGTTACTTCAATTAAACGATGTAATTTTTCATATGCGGCTCCTGAGTCAATCACTTCCCTGGCCATATTAATTCCGTCAGAAATGGTTTCTGCTTTTCCACTTGTATAAATTCCAATTCCAGCATTTAATAAGACTGTATCTCGGCAGGCACCCTTTTCGCCTGAAAGGACATTTTTTAAAATAATTGCATTTTCTTTCGAATCCCCGCCTTTTATGGCGCTGTTATCATATTGTGGCAATCCAACTTCTTCGGGTACAAAGCATTTACTGGAGATCACACCATCCTCAAGAAGGGTTAGATGGTTCTCTCCCTGAAGAGATGCTTCATCCATAAATCCTGCGCCGTTTATTACGACTGCACGTTTGCGGCCAAGATTTTGCAGTACCTCTGCAAAGACCGGAAGTAAGTCCCTTCGATAAACACCAAGTAACTGATAATCCAAATCGATTGGATTGGTTAGAGGACCGATAAAATTGAAAATAGTTGGGATTTTCAGTTGTCTTCTTACCATCATTACCTTTTTAAGTTTTGGATGTACATGAGGTGCGAACAGAAAAGCAATACCAAGTTCATCGAGAATTTCTTCTGTTACATCTACTGGTAAATTTAAGTTGATTCCTAAATACTCAAGCACATCTGCACTTCCAGTTTTACTGGATATACTCCGGTTTCCATGTTTTGCAACGGGGATACCAGCACCTGCGATCACAAATGCGGAAGTAGTACTAATATTAAAACTCGAAGATCCATCCCCACCTGTACCGCAATTATCTAGAACATTTGGAAACCTCTTGCGAAATGGAAGGGTGTTCTCCTTTAACCCTTTCACAATACCAGTAATCTCTTCTACTGTTTCCCCTTTCGATTTTAAGCCCATTAGAAATGCCGCAATTTCACTTTCAGATACCTCTTCACCTAACAATAAGTCCATTGCCTCCTTCATTTGTGGCTCAGAGAAAGATTCACCTTCAGCTAACTGGAGTAAAAAATTCTTCATTTTTCTTCTTCCCTTCTATTTCAGTTAAAAAGTTTTGAAGCATTTGTTTCCCAAATGGGGTACCAATCGATTCAGGATGAAACTGCAAACCATATACTGGATAATAACGGTGCTTGAGTGCCATTATTTCTTGATCATCCAGTGATTGTGCCACACATTCCAAATCAGGTGATAGCTTCTCCTTATCTACAACTAAAGAATGATAGCGCATCACTTCTAACGGAGAGGTCAAATAAGTAAAAATACCATTGCCATTATGTGTGATCGCTGAAGTTTTTCCATGTTTAATAAAATGAGCTCTTCTTATTTCGCTGCCGAATGCAGCCCCGATTGCTTGATGACCTAAACAAATCCCCAAAATTGGAATTTCTTGATATAACTCTTGAATAACCTCAATACATATTCCCGCATCCTCTGGTTTCCCAGGACCCGGAGAAAGGATAATGGCCTTAGGATTTATTTTCCGTATTTGCTCAATGGTAAGTTGATTATTTCTACTGACTGTAACGTTTTCACCTAATTCTCCTAAATACTGATAAAGGTTGAAGGTAAAAGAGTCGAAATTATCTATTAATAAAATCATTGTTCACCCTCCAAAAAGGCTTTTAATTTATTGATTGTTTCTTCATACTCTGACTCAGGGTTAGAGTCATGTACAATCCCTGCACCTGCCTGTATGTAGGCAGTTCCCTCTTTCAAAATCATTGTCCGAATCGCAAGGGCAAAATCAATATTTCCGTTTGCGGATAAATAACCAATTGCTCCGGAATAAAGTCCCCTTTTTGATTTTTCCAATTTGTTGATAATTTCCATAGCTCTGATTTTCGGTGCCCCAGAAACCGTCCCTGCAGGAAGACATGCTGCCAAAGCATCGAGATTGCTATGGTCCTTTGTTAATGTACCACTGACTTCTGATACCAGATGGATAACATGGCGGAACTTTTCAACCTGCATATACTTATCAACAGTTACAGAGCCGAATTCACAAACCCTCCCTAAGTCATTTCGACCGAGGTCAACGAGCATTTTGTGCTCTGCCAATTCCTTTTCATCACTTTTTAATTCTTTTGCAATCAAATAATCTTCCTCAATTGTTTTTCCTCGTTTTTTTGTACCTGCAATTGGATTTGCAAACACTTGCGATCCTCTAGTTTTTATAAGACTTTCTGGAGAAGAACCTATCACCGTATATCCATCGAAATCAATATAAAACATATAGGGTGTCGGGTTATGGGCACGGTGCTTACGGTAAAGCGATAGAGGTGACCCTTTGAAAGAAGACTTCATTCGTCTTGACAGCACCACCTGGAAAATATCCCCTGCTTTTATATGCTCCTTGGCAATTTCTACATTTTCAATAAATTGTTCCTTCGATGTTTCTGATTCAAATCCTGAAAATTGAAAGGGTGTGTCCTCCTGAAAGATGGCCGGCTGCTTTAACTCTTCAATCTTTTGCTCCATCCTCTTTTCTAGTAAATTTCTATTGCTTCCCGTAGTAAGTGGAATACCGCAAACTGTAATTTTTTCTTCAAGATGGTCAAAGACAATTACTTCCTCATAAAACATTAAATGGACATCCGGCATATTCAGGCCATTGGGGAACTCTTCTCCAATAGCTTCAAATTGACGGATAATGTCATAACCTACATACCCAACTGCTCCGCCAATAAATGGAAAGGGCGATTCTTCAACTTGCGGCAGTATATTTTTTATGATTTCTAAGGGGTTTCCTTGTAAAACCTCACGATTACCATTCCGATAAACTAATTGATTGGAGTCACCGCTAGATATCAATTCCAATGCTGGGTCTGAACCAATGAAAGAGTATCTACCAGAATCATGGTACTTATGTGAACTTTCTAATAAGAACTTTTTGTCTCCGCTAATTTTCTGCAAAATAGAGATGGGTGTGAATGTATCCCCTTTTAGTTCTTTTAATAAAAAACCATTTTTTGTTTTCATAAATTTTGCATCCCTTCGTAAATAAATAAAAAAATCGTCCTCTATATACATAAAAAGTCTTTATGCATATAGAGGACGATTCTATGACCGTGGTGCCACCTCCCTTTGAAGCCGTGTTTGCAGCTTCCTCTTTCAGATACTGGATGATATAAAAGTCCAATATCCTATCCTTTTAACGGCGGAACTCCGTGCAGCCCTACTTATGTTCAGGCAGCCTCTCACAAGTCCATTCCACAAATCCATTCTTACCGGGCTCTCACCTTCCCCGGCTCTCTGAAAAGAATAAAATAAGTGTACTCCTCTTGATCAACGATTTAATTTATAAAATTAAAAACAAAAAGGGCCCTCCATCCAAAAAGGACGGAAGACCCGTGGTGCCACCTTCATTAGCCAAAAATCAGCTCACTTAACCGATATCGAAGCAATGCCATGCTTGAATATCTGCCTCTTGTAACGATGAGGATTTCGCCAAAGCCTACTGACCCTATAGGAGGTTCGGTTTGGAGGCTCCGAAGTCCATTCACTAATACGTCTACACTGATTTGCACCAACCATCAGCTCTCTAAAGAATCCGTAAAAGTTACTACTCTTCATCAATGCCTTGCTTTATTGATTTTTATATTAAACCATTTTAAAGCGTGATGTCAACATTAATTTTTAGAAAATTCAATTTAGGGATATTCCATTTAAAGGATTGTTGTTTGATAGTTATTTTAAATTAAAGATGTCAATATTAACGTTAGCACATCATAATGAAGGCGGGATAGAAGAAAAATGGATCATATTGAACGATTATGCCCGAGTTCAGAGGCTGTGAGAAATAAATCCTCTTCAGCTGGAAAAAAGAAAAAATCAGGTGAACTCTCCAAACAAAAGTGGGCGATACTTTCCTTGTCATCGATTCCGTTAGTGATGACCTTAGGGAATTCCATGTTAATACCAGTACTGCCCTCGATGGAAAAAGAATTGTCGATCACAGCGTTCCAAACGAGTATGATTATAACGGTTTATTCTATAGTGGCAATTTTCTTAATCCCTGTTGCAGGATATATATCAGATCATATTGGAAGAAAAAAAGTAATTATTCCGAGTCTCATTATCGCAGGAATTGGCGGTTTAATTTCAGGATGGGCCGCTTGGAAGCTGGAAAATGCCTATTGGGTAATATTAGTCGGACGGGCCCTTCAAGGGGTTGGGGCAGCTGGAGCTATGCCAATCGTACTCCCTTTAGTTGGCGACATGTTCAAAAATGAAGATGATGTAAGCAGTTGTTTAGGTTTAATTGAAACCTCTAATACATTTGGGAAGGTTTTAAGCCCAATTTTAGGTTCCTTGCTAGCAGGATTTATTTGGTTTTTACCCTTCTTTTCGTTTCCAGTCTTTTGTACCATCTCGGTCATTATGGTAATGCTTTTAGTAAAGAGTCCAAAGTCTCGAACAAAACCAATCCCTTTTAAGCAATTTTTTAAAAATGTAAAGAAAACTTTTACTGAAAAAGGGAAATGGTTATATGCAATCTTTTTTATTGGCGGAATCTTGATGTTAGTACTATTTGGTATCCTATTTTACCTTTCGGAAATATTTGAAACCAAATATGGAATTAAAGATCTGAAAAAAGGTTTATTCTTAGCATTGCCGCTTGGGGCACTTTGTTTATCCTCTTTTATAGCAGGTAAGACGATTAAAAAAAATAAAATCCTAATGAAATGGCTCACCTTCGGCGGAATTATTGCAGCAGCAGTGGCTATTCTGGCTCTATGGTTTTCGATTAAGCTCTGGTTTATGCTTACTATGTTTTTAATAGCCGGAGTTGGCATCGGAATTGGTCTTCCATGTCTAGATGCCTTAATTACGGAAGGAATTGAGAAGGAAGAGCGTGGAACCATTTCTTCCATTTACAGCTCAATGAGATTTATCGGAGTAGCAGCCGGCCCTCCGATCATTGCCTTGTTGATGAAACAAGCAACTCACTGGATTTTTATTACACTAAGTGGACTAAGTGTAATTGCAGCTTTTGTAGCTTTGATCGCTATAAAACCGGGAACCAAAAGTCAAAACTAAAAAATGAGCGCTAGGGCTTCCCCGGCGCTCATCCAATTTCGCTGTCATTATGTGTGAGGCTTTTCTTTCTTTGCCTTTTTATTCTGTGGTGACATTTCATTTGCGAACTCTGAGTTCGTTAAGCTTTTTGCAGTCTGGAGTCCAGATTTCGTTTTTATATTCCGTTTAGTCAACAGTCTCACCACCCATCTCAAGATGGGTTTAATTTATCCAAAAGGCACAATATCATTCAAATAAAAAAAGGATGAAATTATTAATACGGACTTAGCCAATCAGGATCCCTAATTACACACACATGACATTTCTCTGTTACTTTATTAAAGGGGTAAAACGTATGACCACAGTCTTTACAAGTCTTCGAATGTACGCGTTTAACCTGTTCACTTTTTCTTTTTATTTCTTGTTGAATCTTAATTGCTTTTTCAGGACATACATCTCTACAAGATGTACAATTTACACACCTTTCGGCCTTAATGAGGAGCTTGTCGTCGATTAAGTCAAATACGTCTTCCCCACAAAGTGAAAAGCAGGCCTGACAGAGTGTGCATTTGTTCTGGTTAATTTCAACCGTATAAAATTGATAATTCGGAAAATACTTTGTTAACTTCCAATCATCTTTCTCCATCTTCCATACGACAGGAGCCATATTTTTAGCTAGCTTCTTTCCTTCTCTTTGAAATGATCCAAAGAAGGCTCTTCTTGAGAGCACTTCATCCTTTACCTTTTCGGAAACAGTAATAGAGCTTTCATTAAGTAATTGTAATCGATTATTTGTTTCCACTAATACTTTTTCCCATTCTTGATTCAATGCTTGATCAGAAATTTGTATAGATGTCATTCCTCTTTTTTTATAAATTAGCAATTCTTTCAATGAAGGTGTAAAGCTGTTATCAAAGATTAAGCTTCCTTTTTCAAAGTTACGGTTACTCGCAACCCCTTCAATGGCTGACAACGGACAAGCAATCATGCACTCCCCACACAAAGTACACTTTTTTGAATCAATGATGAGTACATCACCGTTTAATTCAATTGCAATATGCTGACATTTTTCCATACAATAACTGCAAGTTGACTTTTTGTTCTTCACTCTCGAACATTTCGTTGTAACTTTCATTTCTTCATGGAGGCTCTCCAGCCAATTTACGAGGATTGACATCTCTTCACCAACTCTTTTATTGCAGTCTATTTAAACCAGTTTTGCGTCTCGGTGAGGAGTAATGACGATGTTTGGTTTTATAATCGTCGGACTTGGCATTCCTTTAATCTGCCTTATATCACCATATTTTTTACGAAGCTCTTCAATGGGACCAAATTCAATTGCTCCTAATGGACAAGTCGCTACACAGACAGGGTCTTCTCCTTTTTCTTGAAGGTCCATACAAAAATTGCATTTATTGGATTTAAAAGTCTCTTTATTGTACTGTGGTCCACCATAAGGACAAGCCTTAACACATAGTTGAGTCCCTGCACAAATCTCCTGATCTATAGTTACGACCCCATTTTCATCACTCTTCGTAATGGCACCTGTCGGACAGTTTAATAAACAAGCCGGCTGTTCGCAATGATTACAAGCAATCGAGAAATAATACGATTTCACGTCTTGGACAATCCCACCATTTGGCTGCAGCACATAGGAGCCTTCTTCTTTTGTATAAACTCTACGGAAGTTTATCCCTACTTCTATATTATTTTTATCTTTACATGCTACACTACACGCCTTACAGCCTTGACAGATACTTTGGTTGATGTAGAATCCTATTTGGCCCAAAATAATCACTCCTTACGCTTTTTTCACTTCAACAAGGTTTGTTAATTGCGGATTTGATTTTGCCAAAGGCGTAGGTCGTTGTGAAGTTAACACATTTACAGATCCCCTTTGGTCTACGCCTGTTTTGTCAGGTGTATACCATGCACCTTGTGGAATTCCAGCCACTCCAGGAGTGATTCGAATTGTTACCTTCACATCAATATACAAGCTTCCCCGCTCGTTAAATACTTGAACTCTATCTCCATCCTTGATTCCACGCTTTTGGGCGTCTTTTGGATTTAACCACATTTCTTGTTTCGCTGCTTCCTCAAGCCACGGCATGTTATCATAAGTGGAATGACATCTACGTTTATAATGCCAGCTAATGAGCTGTAGTGGGTACTTCTCAATTAATGGATCTTCCGGTCCTTCCCATGAAGGTATATATTTAGCAATCGCTGGTATCTCTTCATGCTGATTCATATCCCATAGTGTTTTAGAAAATAATTCAATTTTGCCTGAAGGTGTTTCAAAAGGATTTTTTTCTAGGTCATCAATTTGCGCTTTGAAACCAACAAGCGGTTCATCAAATTTAAAATGGTGAACACCTTTTTCCCTGAACTCTTCAAATGTTGGGAAGCTCGGATCAAGCTCTTCACGTGTTCTTTTAACACTTTCTTTTACCAAATCGAGTATTGACCTGCCTTCGGTAAATTGCTCCTTAACCCCTAATTTTTCTGCCACTTCTGCAAATACATCATATTCATTTCGACATTCATAAAGCGGATCAATCGTTTTATCACCAAAAACGACGTAATCACCAAAACACCAAGGCACCCCTATATCGTATCTTTCAAAAAAGGTTGTTCCTGGCAGAACAATATCTGCATATTTGGCGCTTGGGGTCATAAAAAGATCGCTGACACAGATAAATTCTACTTTGCTTTCATCCTCTAATAGACTTGTTGTTTTATTAATATCAGCGTGCTGGTTAACCAGCATATTCCCTGCCATATTAAAAATCATTTTAATATTTGTTGTTAATTTATCTGTTCCTTGAAGACCGTCAGCTGCTGTCATCTCTGTGCCTTGTTCAACAGCCTTTGTCCATAGGAAACAAGGAATAGAAGCCTTTACCGGATTTTCCACTTTAAATGGATAAACAATATCTGCACGGCTCCAGTATCCAGTACCTGCTGCCCAGCCGCCAAGTTTACCTACATTCCCTGTAATACACGCAAGCTGTGCACCGCCGCGCATAAATTGTTCACCATATGCCTGCCTTTGTGCTGCCCAGCCTTGAATAAGGGCTGCAGGCTTAATAGTTGCATAATTTCTGGCAATCTCACGGATTTTTTCTGCAGGCACTCCACAGATTTTTTCTGCCCATTCTGGTGTTTTAGCTACTCCATCTTTTTCACCTAATAAATAGCTCTTTATTGACTCTTCCTTTGCAATACCGTCAGGCATATGGTCACCATCAAATCCTACACAGTACTTATCAAGGAATGTTTGATCATGTAATTTTTCGGTTACAATCATATAGCCCATTGCATCCATCATCGCATTATCAGTTGTTGGTTTAATCGGGATCCACTCATCGGCATAAGTAATGGCAGTATCGGTATACCGAGGGTCAATGAGAATAATTTTTGCCCCGTTTTTCTTTGCTTGCATTAAATACTCACGATATGGAGTCGAAAAAATCATTTCTGAAGGGTTCTGTCCCCAAAGGATAATGTACTTAGAATGCAATAAGGAATCAAAGCTAGAACCTGAATTGTTCGTTCCATAGGTATATGGCGTTGCCACATTTCCTGCACCGGAACTGTAGTCATTCCGGTAATTTAAGTAGCCTCCGGTTAGTGCCAATACCTTTCTCGCACTGTTTCTACCGCCATGAAGCCCCCAGCTTTGTCCAGAAGCATAATTGACATATCTTGATTCCGGACCATATGTATCACCAATTCGTTTAATCTCAGAAGCAATTGTATCTATAGCTTCTTCCCATGAAATTCTTTCAAATTTACCTCCGCCCCGTTTTCCTACCCGTTTCATTGGATACTTAAGACGGTCAGGGTGATAAAGCAAATTTCGATAGTTTCGTCCTCGGACACATGCTCTAAGTGGAGGGATGCTTGGATCACCACTTTCTTGAGTGTCGGTTGCTACACGTACGACTACACCATCCTTTACGTATGCCTTTATAACACAGCGTCCTCCACAATTATTAATACTACAAGTCGATACAACATTATCCCAATCACTGGCACTTGCAACGTTTTCTTCTTTTTGCTTGTCAATCAATAATTTAGTTCCTACACCGCCAGCGATCACTGGGACACCAATTGCCCCCGACCATTTCAGGAATGTTCTACGCTGTATTTTATTGGCCAGTAGACTCCTTACAGGATTGTCTTTAGACATTGTTTTTTACCCCCCTCTTCCTTTTTATTGTGAAAACATTCACAAGTATAGAGTGCAGTTTCTACCTCTAATTCCCAACTTGTACTCTTTATAATTCAATTTTACTTTATAGTTATTAAATAAATATTAAATTTCACATCGTTCACACTTATTTCATAATAATTATCCATATTTTGATAACAAATTCGGGTCGAAAAGTGTCATTTGTTTCTAGTTAATCACGAATTATGTATATAATAAAAAAGAAACTATTTTGTAAAGGATGATATCATTGAATATAACTGGTCATACAGTTGAAAAACTAGTAGATCCATTTGGATTATTATCGGGTGACCGCTATGAATTTTTTCTTGAAATAGAAGTGGATGAAGAAGATGAACTCTACACTGAAAAAGGTGTAGGAATTAAGGTATTGTTAGTAATAGATGAAAAGGGAACTAGAATTTCGCACTATCATCTCTATGAAAGAGGTTCAGAAAAGGTCTTAGACTTTGCTCTTGAGGAAGACGAGGAATTAACTGTGTTTAATTATTGTAAGGAAAACATTGATTCATAAGAAAAAGCAGAGGTATTACCCCCTGCTTTTTTCTTATGGTTATTACATAAAGTTTTTACTATGATTATGAATGACCTGTAATTCTTTCGTATTAAGGCTCATTTCACTTTTGCATATTGGACAGAGGGGCACTTCAGTGCTCTTAAAATTGTCACGAATCCAGCATTTACAATTATCTGAATTACATTCCCAAATTTTAGTTTCTTCAAGCTTTACTTCTTCATCATTTCTTCTACCAAACGCCAAAATGATCACCCCTTGTACTTTTTGCAAGACTGTTGGACACTTTGATACTTCTTTTATAAAGATAAAAAGGTGATGCCTTATCATTGCACCACCTTTTTATTTTTCATGAATTAAGCTTTAACTACGTTAGCAGCTTGTGGTCCACGAGCACCTTCAACGATTTCAAAAGATACTGATTGACCTTCTTCTAAAGTTTTGAAACCTTCTGTTTGAATAGCAGAAAAGTGTACGAATACGTCTTGACCGCCATCAGCTTCAATAAATCCAAATCCTTTTTCTGCATTAAACCATTTTACTTTACCGTTACTCATTAATAGAACCCCCAAGATTTTGTTCACTTTAAGTACATAACCATTTAATAAATCAAAAAGTCGTAATACACCACTGGGTAATAGGCATCACCCACACATCGTGCAGTTACGACTACTTAAACCAAAAAATATTTAGACGAACTTAAAAGCGTACCTTAATTATACTATTTATTACTCTGAAAGTCAATTAAATTTACAGTATAGCATACTAGCAAGCCACTAACTATAAAAATTCGCAGGATATTTAATTTTTTTCATAATCCCCTTTTAAAAAGACTTCCATAAAGTTTATGACAAACTTTTGGATGTCAGCTTCCATACCGATATAATCTAATGTTTCAGGAGGCTCTGGATCGGGTTTGGGACGAAAATCAGCGATACTTTTCCCTTTGGCGTGTCCAAATTCCTCTACTCTTACCCTTTTAGGAATATATTTTACAAATTCAGGATTCGTTAACGCCATAAGTGGGACAACATCATGTAAAGGAGCACCTTTAATCCCTGGTACATTTTTTTGATAAGCCTTAAAATAATAATCAAATGCAGGTTTTAATAATGGTCTAAATGGTGTTGGGCTGTTTTCACTAAGAAAATCGATAACATCTGGTGTTATAATAGCTTTATTCGTTATATTTAAGGGATATAAATATATATTATGTGCTTTTTCCATCACTATATTTGACGCAATGGAATCGGAATAGAAGTTGGCTTCTGCTTCTGCCGAAATATTCCCAGGAACTAAGAAAGCACCTCCCATTATATAAAAAGCATTTACATCCTTTAAAGCATTGTTCCCGTACAGAATGAACATTAAAGCTAATTCTGTCAATCTGCCAACATTGACGATAATAATATTGTCTTTATATTCATTAATAATCTCTAGGATTTTATTAATGTCATGGACCTCTACTTTTTGAAGGGATTCAGTCGGCTTGATTGGGCCAAGTCCCTCCGGTCCATGAATTTCAGGATAAAACTGAACAGGTTCACCAGATAATGGTCCAGCAGCTCCAGCAATGATCGGTATATCCTCCCTCCCAGCTAAATCAATTAAATAGGCTGTATTCTTTATAGATTGCTCTTTCGGAGTATTTCCATATCCACTGACAATACCGACAAGATTAATGTCTGGATTTAATAATGCATACATAATTGCAAAGGAATCATCAATTCCCGGATCCGTAAACAAAAGCACATTATAAGCCATGGCATCTCCCCCGCACGTATTCATTTTTAATTCTCCCATAATACTATGCGATAAATTTGATTCAAAGTACTTTCTCATATACGGAGAAGTCTAAAAAACCGACTCGAAATTGTCGAATCGGTTTTTTACTTATGCTTCTTTTTTTACTTTCGGAGCAGCTTTTTTCCTTGGAGCTGCAGGCTTCTTCGCTGTTGTTTCCTTCTTTATTGCTGTTTCCTTTTTTATTGCCGGTTCTTTTCTTCCGATCCCCTCACTTCTAGGCTTTGTCCTATCAATAGAAGCCTGTAGTGCAGCCATTAGATCGGTAACGTTTGATGGTGTCTCTTTGGCTGTTGGAGTGACTGTTTCTTGTCCTGTACGTTTTGCCTCGATTAACTCTAATAATGCTGTACGGTATTCATCTGTATATTTTTCAGGTTCAAATTCAGTTGTTAATTGATCAATCAACATAATCGCGGTAGCTAATTCTTTTTCGGTGACCTTATCGTCAGCTGGGACATTTGGAACGTCTCCAGCACGGCGAACCTCGTCTGGAAAATGAATCGTCTCCATAACCAGTGTATTCTCATACACACGAATGACTGCCATTTGCTCTTTTGAGCGAATAATAATTTTTGCTATTCCAACCTTTTGTGATTCCTGAAGAGCTTTTCGAAGCAAGGAATATGCCTTCCCGCCCCCTTCATTAGGGGACATATAATAACTTCGGTCATAATATATAGGATCGATTTCTTCCATTTTGACAAAATCAATAATCTCTACTGCTTTTTCCTCATTTTCCTTCCGAAGTTTTTCAAGGTCTTCCTGATCCAGGACCACAAATTTCCCTTTTGTATATTCGTATGCTTTCACAATGTCCTCAGGTTTTACTTCCTGCTCACATACAGTACAAATTTTTTCATATTTAATCGGGGCATGGCATTTATTATGCAATGTCCGAAGCTTAATGTCTTTATCCTCAGTGGCAGTATGAAGCTTGATAGGGATATTTACAAGCCCAAAACTAATGCTGCCTTTCCACATCGTATGCATAGTGTAGGTCTCCAATCTTTTTACTATTATTGTGGGTTTTCCTTTTAAAGAAATTCCTAAAAACATTTGGTAAAGGATGAATCATCGTGATTTGAAACAAAATAAAGGAAAAAGAGAGGAATTAAATCAATGAAACCGATGCTGCCAACACTAACCTTTGACCTAACACTTCAACCGGATTGGCTGTACGAGGTTAAATATGATGGATTTCGGGCGATTTTAAATTGGGATAACAATGGGATTTCATTAACCAGCAGGAATGATAAGCCGTTGCTTCCACAATTTCCAGAAATAAAAGATTTTCTCGAGCCTCTAGAGAAACTTTTTCAACCGTTTCTTCCTCTGCAACTGGATGGCGAGCTTGTCTTTCTTGAAAATCCTTATAAGGCTAACTTCTCGGCAATTCAAATTCGCGGAAGGACAAAAGCTGCTAAAAGAATTGCTGAACAAGCTGCTAAATCTCCATGTCGTCTAATGGTCTTTGATATCCTTGTAATGGCAGGCAAACCCCAACATTCGAAAACATTTCACGAAAGGAAGGCAATGCTCAGCGAACTTTTTAACCAGCTAAATTTTCCACTAGAATCAGATCCCTATAATGATAATTTGCTGCAGCTAGTTAAGGCCCATAAAGATTTTTCAAGATTATGGGAAAACGTTGTTCTTCACGATGGTGAAGGGATTATTGCAAAACAGAAAAACAGCCTATGGGAGGAAGGAAAGAGATCCCTACAATGGTTAAAATATAAAAACTGGAAATATGTCTCTTGTTTTATTACTGCTCTTGAAAAGACGAATGGGTACTTTTATGTTGGAGTGTATAAAGAAGGAACCATTCAAGGAATCGGTCAAGTCCTTTTTGGCTTTAAACCAGATGAAAAGCAAGCTCTTCAAAGTACGATTAAACAGAATATGGTTAGTGAAGATAATCAATTTATCTATGTTGAGCCTGCTATTTGTTTGGAGGTTAAATATTTAGAGCTTTACGAAAGTCAGCTGCGAGAACCGCACTTTCATCGCTTTCGTTTTGATCTAAAACCTACTGAATGTACATACGAACAGTTTATCTTTAAGCAAAAAAATTTACCGGAGGATTTGGATATTACTCACCCCGATAAACCGCTTTGGAAAAACCATGACATTCAAAAGGCTGATTTCATTTTGTATCTACGGGAAGTATCGCCGTACATGCTGCCTTTTTTAGAAAATCGGCTATTAACGGTCATTCGTTATCCGCACGGAATGTTCGGTGAGCCTTTTTATCAAAAAAATTGTCCAGACTATGCACCTGATTTTGTAAAGACACATGTATCCGAAGGAATTGATTATATTGTTTGTAACAACCTAAAAACACTCATATGGCTCGGAAATCAGTTAGCAATTGAATACCATATTCCATTTCAAACGATTTACAGTAAGGGCGCCAGTGAAATTGTTTTTGATTTAGACCCTCCCTCAAAGGAAGACTTTCACTTGGCCGTTAAAGCGGCTTTGTTAATTAAAGAGGTTCTCGATCAATTAAATCTAATTGGATTTATTAAAACATCCGGAAATAAAGGGTTGCAAGTTTATTTGCCTTTGCCGGAGGACGTATTTACCTTTGATGATACACGGTTGTTCACAAGCTTTATAGCAGATTATTTGATTTCGAAGGACCCAGACTCGTTCACAACGGAGAGAATGAAAAAAAATCGCGGTAACAGGTTATACGTTGACTATGTCCAGCATAGTGAAGGAAAAACCATAGTTGCTCCATACTCCATGAGGGGAAATGAACATGCAGGCGTTGCTACTCCGCTATTTTGGGAAGAAGTGGATTATAGTCTGGATCCAGTAAACTTTAACATGCAAAATGCATTACTTCGACTTAGGAAACAAGGTGACCCATTTAAAAATTATTTTCAAACCAAATCGATTCAGTCCTTTGGACCGGTGTTGGGAGTGTTGAAGGCAAAGAAATAGTCAGTTGTCTTGGTAAAGTGACCGTTCTCTTGTTCTAATTTGATTTCGGTCACTCCAGACTTCCTGCATTGACCCAAACTCTTTTTCTTCATGCTCTTCGGTCACTCCAGGCTGCCTGCATTGACCCAAATGCTTTTTCTTCATACTCTTCGGTCACTCCAGGCTGCCTGCATTGACCCAAATGATTTTTCATCATGCTCTTCGGTCACTCCAGACTGCCTTCATTGACCCAAATCCTTTTTCTTCATACTCTTCGGTCTCCAGACTGCCTGCATTGACCCAAATGCTTTTTCTTCATACTCTTCAGTCACTCCAGACTGCCTGCTTTGACCCAAATGCTTTTTCTTCATACTCTTCGGTCACTCCAGGCTGCCTGCATTGAACCAAATGCTTTTTCTTCATACTCTTCGGTCACTCCAGACTGTCTGCATTGACCCAAATGCTTTTTCTTCATGCTCTTCGGTCACTCCAGACTGCCTGCACTGACCCAAACTCTTTTTCTTCATACTCTTCGGTCACTCTAGGCTGCCTGCATTGACCCAAATGCTTTTTCTTCATACTCTTCAGTCACTCCAAGCTGTGCATTGACCCAAAAACTTATACTATACGCTCTTTGGTCACTTCAGACTGTCCACATGGTTAAATAATAAAGGTCACATAGCATCTCTCTATGTGACCTTCAAATGAAACTATTACAAACCTGCTTTTTGAAGATACTCTTGCGCGTCAGCTTGAAGTTTCTCATAGGTTGACTGCTCTGTAAATTCTTCTTTCGAGCTCACAGAAAAACTGTCGCGTTCTAGGTCGACATCAACCTGTGCCTGGTACATGTACGTTGCATTACCAATTAAATCAATGTTGTAGTTTTCATCATTTTCATGAACTACACATTGGACTCTTCCGCCGTTATTAAAAACATTAATAATCTCTTCCACGTTATTCAGTCCTTGCAGACATGTTACTAATGAGGAGGCTGACATGGCAGTTCCGCAGGCATTTGTGAAACCAACCCCGCGTTCAAAGGTGTTAACGTAAATACTTCCCTCTGCCAAAGACTTAACAAAGCTGACGTTCACACCGTCAGGAAATAGCTCATTTGGATTATTTACCTTCTCGCTTATCTCTTTTTGTACTCCGGATTGCAATTGTTCCGTATTTACAACCGTGATTAAATGCGGATTAGGTACCGCAAGCGCAGAAAATGTTAACTCCTGTGAAAGTTCTGGGATTTTTTCATTTAGTAAATTGGGTTGATCTAATTTCAATGGCAGGTCTTCCAAAAAGAATGAAACCGGTGAAATTTCTACCTGGAAGGTTGTGACGTTTGGATAGATATCCTGTTGTTTACTCACCTTTAGATCTGCCTTCATGGTTTCAATAATCGCTTGATTTAGCCCCTTCATTTCACAAACATATCGAGCGACTAACCGCAGGCCGTTACCACACATTGATGCTTCTGAACCGTCTGTATTAAAAACCCGCATTCTTCCATCCGCATGATCGCTATTCATGATAAACAGGATGCCATCTGCCCCTAAATCGGAATTTCGGTCACATAACAATGTGGCAAGTTTCGCTCGATTACCTTCTGAAAAAGAATAAGAATTTGTTATTTCATCAATTAAGAGAAAATCATTTCCTGAACCATGACCTTTAATTAAATCAATCTGCACTACCATAACCTCCGCAATTTTTATAACTTATTCTATCAAATATTCATCGAGAATGACACTTCCTTATCTCTCAATAAAATATTCATCAATTAAAAAAGACATCCTTAAAAGCTTGTCCTTTTCTGATAAGTTTTCAGATAGCGAAAGTACGGGTGTATTAGGTTCCGGAAATCGACCTTCCCACTCAACTGGCATCCATCCCCTTCTCAGCTGACCAACCTGCTGCCTCGTCTGATTAAAAATCTGTTCATCCATAAAATATCCTGAACCCTCAACAGAGCCAATAGATTCCCCTGACTCATCCAACATTTCTTTCTTTATTTTCACCCAGGATACTCTTTCTTTTTGATAGCAGCCTAAATATCTCTTGTTTTGATCATAGGCTTCAATAACTAATGATGTTGATTTTTTTATTTTATAAAATCCAACCGCTTGATTTTGGCTATTATAAAGTGCATAAATTCTTGCTTTTCTAAACAGAAAAAACCCCTTTTGCTTATATTTCTTTATCATTCCTGCCTGATGTCCATCAGGATAGAAAAGATGTACAATCGATTCTTGCTGGTTCATGTAAAGAACCAACAGGTATCTCGCTGAAAATAAACTTTGATAATAGCTAATCGAGTGAGACATATTTCTATCGATTGAAATAGCCTGTTTCCGTCTATACAGGTAGATTTGAAAACTAATAAAACTGTAAAACACAAAGGGTATTGTAAATAGCATAATTTGATTATTTTGAAAATAATATAGATTTCCAACTGCGATGATCACTGCAGGAACGAGTGCTGCTATGCTTCCATTTAAGGTAATATTGGCACTGCCACGGTAAAATTCATGTATTTTCATCTTGAAAACTCCTTATCTGCCCCTCTTATATTTATTCTATTAAACTTGGATAAAAAAAATGATAGGAGTTTTTCTTTATATACTCTCTTAAAAATTTTTAAAAAATAGAGGCCAATTGACTGGCCTCTTCATTATTATTCCCTATTCTCATCCCAATTTAGCTAGTTAAGCGGCAAGCTCTTTTTTCTTAAATAGGAAAACACTTAACCATAAAAAGATGACGATAAGCAAGAGCGCTGTTAAACTTGCAGGCATTGTATCACTTGGAAGTTTTCCTCCTGTAAGCAAAGCACCTGCATAACTAGTTAATTGCGAAGGGCTCCATTCTAGTAAGTGTGAAAGAGCACCGCTAAGGATACTTGCTATCAGCGCAAGCGCTAAAGAGATAAATCCTACCAATCCTGGTGACAAAAGAGCAGCACTAAAAAACACTGTAACTGTTAATATTACCGTCAGCCATAACCCATAAAGAGCAAACGATTGAAAAAATTCCCCAATAGGTACCCAATCAAACAACTGCCCCGTATAATACCAGGTTGATATATACCCAATAAATAATGAAATCCACACTAGCAAAAGACTACCAGCCCATTTAGAAGTAACATAGGAAAAGTAAGAAACCGGCTTTACAAGGATCATTGCTGCAACTCCATTTTTTCTTTCTCCTGCAATAATACCCATTGTTCCGAGTACAATGACTAACACACCGATTGTTGAGTATTTGCTAAGACCGGAAGCTAAAACAGCCCCTGCTGTTGGTTTTGGCATTTCAAAAATTGCACCTTCCGGCAGGCCGCCAACTGACTTAATGATTTGCGGCAAATAATAACTTGTTAATGGCTCAGATACACCTAGTAAGATGAAGGTAATTGGAACCCAGATCCATTTAAAATTTCTCCACATTTCTAGAACCTCTTTATTAAACAACGTCATCCATTGGCTCATTTCCCCACCACCTTCATAAATACATCTTCGAGGGTCATACTGCTCACTTCAAATTTATCCAATTGCCACTCTTTTTCGGAGATCAGTCTCAAGAACTCCTTCCTGGCACTCTCTACATTGGTAACAAACACACTAATCCGATTTCCATCTACCAGAATAGATTTTGTTAAGCTATGGGTTCTAAATGTCCTTTCCATCTCCTCTGTTTTCCTACGGAAAATCAAGTCTATCTTTGCCTGCTGGTGCCGTTCACGCAAATCATCCATTGTTCCGGATTCCACAATTTCTCCATTATGTAAAAATATGATTTCATCACAAACTTCCTCTGCATCATTCAAAATATGTGTTGAGAACAAAATAGTGGTTTCCTTTTTCAATCTTTCGAGAAGCTCTAATACTTCTCTTCTGCCAAATGGGTCCAATGCAGAAACAGGTTCATCTAACATGACAAGCTGCGGCCGGTTAATAATCGCCTGTGCAATACCAAGCCTTTGCCTCATCCCTCCAGAGTATTTCCCTATTCTCTTATTTTTTGCATCGATTATCCCCACCAGCTCTAGGAGTTCTAAAGAACGTTCCTTTGCCTCTTTACTAGTTAATCCAGCAAGCTTACCTACATATTGAAGAAATTCGAATCCTGACATCCAGTCATAAAAAACAGGAAACTGTGGCAGGTAGCCAATTAGATGGCGAATATCTCCATCCTTTTTAGCCTCGCTAAAAGAGATTGAGCCCTTACTTGGTTTCATTAATCCTGACAGCATCCGAAGTGTCGTTGTTTTACCTGCACCATTGGGACCTAATAGAGCAATACACTTGCCCTTTTCAAGTTTAAAATCTATCCCCTTGATCACTTCATTACCTTGAAAACTCTTCTTTAACCCTTTAATTTGGATGAGAGACATTAATCATTTCTCCTTCCAATTACAAAATAAAGAATAGGTCCAATAATGCTTACAAAAATAATGATGAACACCCAAAGCAGTTTCGGACCATTGGTCTTTTCAATGCGTGATAAGTCCACAAACGATACAATTAGTAAGATAAGTTGGATAATAAATAATGGTGCGATCAATCCCCAGTTTAATCCTTCTAATAATTCCATGTGAATTCCCCCTTGTTTTATGCTTTATATATTGTTATGACGTTTGAACTATAAAAACGTTCAAAACCCAGCAAAAATTTTTTGCTGGGCTAGGTGGTCTATTTTTATTATTTTATAACTCTAAAAATTAATGGGAATCGATATTCATTTCCTTCGTATGCCTTGACTGCTGCAATGATTGTAAATACCAGGGCCATAATACCCAAAATCCATAATAAGAAAATACCTACAACAAGGAAAATTAAAATGCCGCTTACAACAGAATAAACTGTGTATGATATGAAGAAGTTAAAATATTCTCTTCCATGATAATTGATAAATGATGACTCATCCTTCTTTAATAACCAAATAACAAGAGGACCTATAATCGGAAAAAATAGACTAACAACATAGAGAATTGCTGCAAGCATTCTTTCTTCGCTTTTTATCATTTTATGATTCCCCCAACGGAAAATTTTTCAATCTTTCCCTAATACTTACGCTGCCATGAGTAAAAGGTTTCATAATTTTTTTAAAAATCATTTATTTTCCACTATCAACTCAATCCTCAAGTTGATAAAATAATAAAAATAATATTACCAGCGTGTAGAAAGGTTTAATGTTCATGAAAATTCTTTTAAAAAATGGAACAGTTTATCCCATTACATCTGAACCACTAAAAAACGGTGATGTTCTAGTTGATAATGGAAAAATAATTAAAGTGGGAAAGAATCTTCCTACCGAAGCGAATGTCAAAATTATTGATTGTGCTAATCTCTATTTATTGCCAGGTTTCATTGATGTTCATACACATTTAGGACTTTATGATGAAGGGACGGGCTGGGCTGGTAATGACGCAAACGAAACAGCTGAAGCAATGACTCCACACATAAGAGCCATTGACGGCGTCTATCCATTAGATCCTGCCTTTTCCGATGCAATTAAAAGCGGAATCACCACCGCACATGTCATGCCTGGAAGTGCCAATGTTATTGGCGGTACCACATCTGTTATCAAAACAATCGGGAAAAATGTTAATAAAATGATTGTTCAAGAAATTGCAGGTCTAAAGCTTGCATTAGGAGAAAATCCAAAAAGAATCCATAGTCAGGGGAATAATGACTCGATAACGAGAATGGGCATAATGGGAATGCTGCGGGAAGCGTTCTATAAAGCAATCCATACAGATAACCCAGAAAATCTTAGAGTTGCACCACTGGTTATGGCTTTAAAGAGGGAAATCCCAGTTAGAATTCACGCGCATCGTGCAGATGATATTATTACTGCATTGCGTCTCGCTGAGGAATTCAACCTAGATTTAAGAATTGAGCACTGTACGGAAGGCCATTTAATTGCCAGTGAGTTTTCTGGAAGGAATTTAAAAGTATCTGTTGGTCCAACCTTAACTAGGAGATCCAAAATTGAACTCAAAAACAAAACTTGGAAAACCTATCAAGAGCTTACTAATAACGGTGTCGAAGTATCGATTACGACGGATCACCCCTATACACCTATTCAGTATTTGAATATATGTGCGGGGATTGCAGTTCGAGAAGGTCTTTCGGAGCAAAAGGCATTAGAAGGGATTACCATTTTACCAGCGAGAAACCTACGGTTAGATCACCAATTAGGCAGCATTGAGGCAGGAAAAGATGCCGACTTAGTTTTATGGAGTCACCATCCTTTTCATTATTTAGCAAAACCAAAATGGACGATGACTGGCGGTGAAATCGTTTTCTCAGAACAGTAGAAATATGTTGAAATTTGCCAATAAATAAACACGAAAAAACCACAAAAAACCTATTTATTTTTTTTATTTTTTCTAGTATGATACTCTAAGTGAAACCGAAAAAGGCCTAAAAATCTAGGGGGTAAATCACATTATTTTTGCAGCAAAAAAAATGATATAGGGAAGGCAAATGGTGCGCCACCAGTAATACCTGGTTCTAGTGGGTTCGATTCCCACCCCGAAATTTTTTAGTTTATCTGAATAAAAAATTTCGTGGGTGGGCCGCTTCTTTAGACATGGGATCGGATTGCCCAAATGGAGGGAAATTCAATGCTTAAGAAACGAGATCTTCAAGACAGCCATGTATTATTTGAACTTATGTCGCATCCAGATGTCTTCCCTTTTGTGCGTCAAAAATGTTCTTCTTATGAAGAATTTATCTTTATGACGAAACAAACAATAGAAGCAGAAGAGCGCGGTGAATTAATTTCGCGGACCATCCTAGATGAATGGGGTGCCCCTATCGGAACCATTAATCTTTTTGATATTGAAGATAATGCAGGATTTTTGGGCACATGGCTTGGAAAGCCTTATCACGGTAAAGGTTATAACGCCCCTGCAAAGGATGCCTTTTTTCAAGAGGTTTTTTATACGTTAGGTATAGAAACGATTTTTATGAGGATTCGTAAAGTTAATATTAGGTCTATTAAGGCTGCAGAAAAACTCCCTTACGTGGTTAAGGCAAATGAAACGAGAAAATCACTTTACGATCAGTTGAATGCTGATGGTGATGTGTATGATTTATATGAAATACCAAAAGATCAATACTCCTTCTACCTTATGCGCAATAATGGTTCTGTACAAGAGGAACCATCACATTTGTTAGAAGCATAAAAGCAACCGGCATAGCCGATTGCTTTTTTTGATATAAAAAGAATTTAAATTATTCCGTTAAGTTTGGTTCCGTTCCGGAATTAACCTCACTAATACCCATATGGAGCAAAAATTCTTCTAGTTCCTCGTTCGTTAATGTTTCAAAACGACCATCATGAAAAAATACTTGAGTTTGATTTGGATTAATACGATTCATGTTAAAACTCATTTTTTTTGCTCCTTTCATAGATGTGTTACATCTATTATCCACAAAAGGAACAAAAATCATTCTAAAAAATAGAATAGTTCAAAAAATTGTAAAAGGAGCATTATTGTGACTGACCTTTTTGAGAATAAACTTTTCCGAGGACGTCCACTCCTCCAGTGATCGGGATGATACTTCCGGTTATAAAGTCAGACTTTTCGTCAACGAGAAATGAAATGACTCGCGATATATCCTCCCCTGTTCCCTGTCTTCCTACTGGAACCTTTTCACTTGAGCTCGCTTCCCCGATACCTTTTTCCTTCCAGTGAGATATGATATCCCCAGGGCAAACCATATTAGCCGTTATTCCATTTGCGGCTTCTTCGAGTGCTATCGTTCTAGTCAGTGATGCCAGCCCTGTTTTTGCTGCAGCAAATGCTGAACGGTAAACCCAGCCAGGAGTGGTTTCCACTCTTTCAAATCCCATTGTGATAATTCTTCCCCATCGCCTCTCTCTCATCATAGGAATTATCGCTTTCGATAAATGAAAAACAGCATTTAAGTTCCCATTAATTATATAATTCCATTCATCGAACGAGTAATCCGTCATTTTTTTCCTTTCACGTATATAGGGTCCTGCATTATGAATGACAACATCGATGGAGTTCAATTCAGAAATAACTGTTTCAACAATCTGTGTACAATCTGCCTGATTAGCCACATCTCCTTGAACACAAATAATTTTACCTCCGAACTTCTCTTCAAGCTCCTTTGAAAGAAGTATTGCTTCTCGATTACTGTTCCGATAGTTAATAGCAAGCTGATAACCTTGTTTTGCAAGCTGGCAGGCAGTTTTTTTCCCTAAACCAGTAGCTCCTCCAGTAATTAAAGCGGTTTTTTTCTTCACGAGCCATAACCTCACAATAATGTTTTCTAAAACTATATGTTTGGAAGGCTTAATTTATATTTTCAAATTTCTAGTTATTTATAACGCTATCAGCCTATGCTGCATAGAATAAGATATCAATGCTCAGTGCGCTGAAAGGTGGGGAGTGTTTGTTCCCGTTTAATTTTTTTCCGTTTAATAAAGATATGAAGAATAAGCTTCAGCAAATGAAACCTGATGAAATTGATCAATTTATCAAAGGGATTTTGGGAAATGTCATGCCCGCTCAATCCGAAAGCACCTTAAATTCTCATGATTTCGTCAATCATTTTCGCCCCCAGCCCTCTCAGCAGGCAAATTCATTGAACGCTTCAGCCTTTGAAACACATGATGCTGTTTTTGTCAGGATCCCTATTAAAGAGGAATCTCACCTTAAAGATTTGCAGATCTATCATACGGCTAACCAGTTGATGGTGGAGCATATACCAAAGCGAGATGATAAACATTCGATTAAGCTTCCAGCAATCGTAAAAAAGAAGGGATCCACCGCAAAATATAAAGATGGAATACTCGAGATTAAATTAATAAAATCACATGACATTCAATATTCTCAAATCGATGTTACAGAAATCTAAAAAGAAAAAGACAGTCTTACAGTTGAACTGTGACCCATAAAATGGACAGTCTAAAAAAAGACCAGAATATTTACGCTGCTAATAAGTGACTCCGGTATTGTGCCGGAGTCATTTTATTTAGACTCCACTGATAACGGCTATTGTTGTATTCCTCCATATAGTTTCCTATCAATTCTTGTAATTCTTCAAAGGTTTGGCATGAAGAATAGTCAACTTCATCCTTTAAATGCCCAAAGAATGATTCCATTGGGGCATTATCCCAACAATTCCCCTTACGGGACATCGACTGAGTGAGTTCCATCTTTTTAACTCTTTTTTGAAATTCTGGATGGGTATAATGGAACCCTTGGTCCGAGTGAATCATAGCTTCTGGATGAATGATTCCACCCAGTGCATCAGAGAGCTTGTCCAATGTAGAATACACCAGATCCATTTTTAAAGTTTTGGACAAATGGTAAGCCATAATTTCCCTTGTAGAAGCATCTTTTACACATGATAAATAGGCAGGTTGCGAAGAACCGAAATACACATAAGTAATATCTGTTAATAATACTTTCCCAGGTTCTTCTTGGTTAAATTCCCTATTTAATAGGTTAGGGAGGGTCTTATGTTCTTGTGTTGCTTTGGCCATTTGCTTATAAGGATTTATCTGGCGGACTTTCGCTACTAAATTATACTTTCTCATAATGCGACGAATCTTTTTATGATTCATCTCCACAAAATAATCATTCTCTAAAATCATTTTAATTGTTAAGGCACCTGCGTATCCCTTTTTCTTATCGAATATTTCCTTGATTAACTCATAATCTTTCCAATCGTTCTCTTCTCGTTTATTACGCTTGTTCTCAGCCTTTAGCCAAGCATAATATCCACTTCGACTAACCTCAGCCTTTTCACATAGGAATTTCACCATATGTTTAAGATTAAACTTTCGAATTGTATTTTCAATAAGCGCATACTTCTCTGAAATTGTTACTTTTTCTTCTTCTTCGCCTGCCTTTCGAGTTCGTCTAACTTTTTTAAGAATTCAAGTTCAGCTTCTAAATATTTAATACGCGCTTCAGCTTTCTTAAGGTTGTCCTCCGCCGAAAGAGGCTTTGAAGAAGGTCTACCTGTAGCTCCTTTTCCACGTCGTTCTGTGAAGAAGCCATCCTCTCCAAACTCCTCATATGTTTTCCTCCAGCGTTTCAAACATTGTCCTGGTTTATCAGTCCCAATTACCTCTAAGTCAAATCCGTGTTCAATAAAAATTTGGGCAGGACCTTTACCATTTGAATTTTCCTTAATTGCTTCAACCTTAAACTCTGGTTTATAGGATATCGAACGCTCAGATACGTGTTGTACATTAGGGTTCTGTTCAAGTAACTTCATTTGAATCTCATTAAAAATAATTTTACTCAACTTTATGTCCTCCGCTCACATCTTTGAAATGATTATAAACGGGTTTCTATAAAATGGACACAGAAAAACCCGAATAACGGACTTTTTTAATAGTGTCCATTATTCGGGTTATAGTTCAAGTCAGCTGTCTTTTCCTTTTTTAATCTAGCTACAGCACCTAGCCCCTCGGGGTCAAAAAACCTTCGGCAATAAAAGTCCAAAGAACGGTCTTTTTTTGCCGAAGAACTTTTGCCTGTCGGGGCTACGAAAAAATGAACTGCTTTTTTCCCTGGTCAAGGCGCTTCCGCTTTTTGTTCTTAATGCCCTTCCATATTCATATCATGCTTCGATTCACTTGGATCTTCTGGCTCACTAGGTGTTTCAACAACGAATACTTTTTTAGGCATATTATGCATGTCTCTAGCAGTAACGTGAGAAATTATGTAATAAGTTCCTTCTTGCTGAAATGATTTTTCTAAACGATAGATTCCATCTGTGGTATGTTCGACTTTGATTTTTTCGTGCTTTTCATCTTTGGAACGCCAAATTTCAAAGGTGACCTCCTCGGCGTCTTCAACATTTTCATCTCCTTGGGTTACCTTTGCTTCAAAAACCATCGGTTCATTAACTTTTCCCTTTTCAGGGTTAACCTTCAAATCCACCTCTACAAACTCTGGCAGCTCATCAGCTTTTTTATCGTTATTATTGCATGCACTGATACTCAATACAGATACTATAATAAGAATTAGAAATAAGAATTTTTTCATGGTTAACTCTCCTTTATTAATTGCTCCAAAACACCAATGTGCAACGGATGAGTGATACCTTAGATTCGTTTCCAGATTGTTGACTAGGCGTTCTGTTAATCTCCTCAATTGCATTGTTACATACTTTCGGACATTATTGCAAAAAATAAATAAAACTATACTTGGAAGGAGATAACCATGTCTACACCATATAAATGTCCTAATTGTAAAACCAATCGAAGCCGTTTCAATATTATCCAACAAGTATCCCAGTCTGTAAAACTAGACCCACTATCCGGTGAGGTCATCAGAGAATATAGTCAGAATGAATTAGAACCGTTTCATCTGCCTTATAACGGACCAGATTATCGAATTCAATGCGCCTCCTGCGGCTTAATTGAGGACGAGAGAACGTTCATTAAATTTGGCCAACAAGCTTAACATGAAAAAACACCTTTTCTTATTAGGAGTAAAGGTGTTTTTTCATGTTATTTTAAATGATTTTCTTTCAAGAACGAGTCAGAATCTATCTTCCAAGCTTCCATTGTTGAAAAACGCATTAAATGGATTTCGCCACTATAGTGCTGCTTTCCTCTATTTTTTATAAACCAGTCAATTTCCACTGGTACATCCATGCTTATTTCCTGTCTTAAATCTTCGGCCGGTAATATTGGCATTCTTGTTATTCTAACGTTCTCGATTTTACCTAAAACAGGCACCCAATTAATCTTTTGTGCACTGATTAACCTGGAAATAAACACATCCTGCTGTTTTAAACCAGCGATATATGCTTGAACTGTTTCATAAGGCGATGCCTTACTTAAGTACTCCCCTAGCTTTCCTGAAGCCTTAAAAATCATCAACATATGCGAGAGGTCCATCGCATTGGTTCGATGGGTCGTACTTCCGTAAAAGTGGATACAAAAGTGACCAGGAAAGTTATTTTTTAAAGCCCCTGCGCCATGAGGCATACCGTGCATGGATCCTGCAATCCATTGGTCGTTACTGATCACAATGATGGCCCGCCGTTTCCAGCTCCATTTTCCACCGTAGATTTTTTTCATAACCTTGGTATCCTTTGGTGTCAATGGCTGTACATCGGCATGATGACTTCCTGCACGTCTTTGAACTTTAAACTTCTTCCCGGTTTCAATATCCAGGACGGTAAACTTTGAATACTTTGGCAAAATTTCATTAACTTCTTCCCATGGCAGCATTTCAATTTTGTAACTAACATTTGTGGCAGCATGAGTCCCTTGACCATATAGGAGGAAAAGAATAACCATGATTGTAATTGTTTTCTTCTTCATCTAATCCCCCTTTTCCATGTTAAATAACTACATTAAAAGAGTTACCTGAAGAAGAAATGTTCATTCATTTTTCTGTTTGAATTTTGAAGTCATTTTCAAGTTTTTTGAGCTTCGCTTCTATCTCTGACCAATAAATATTTTCACCAATTAACACTAGATTTAAGGGTAAGTTCATTTCCTCCTTCATATAAAAAGGCATTCCGTATGAGTACTGAAAGAGATATGGTTTTGATGAAGCGTCAAATTTCACATATCCTTTGATCCGATAAATCATCTCTGGTAAATCCATCAGAAATTCCTCGAATTCTACATGGCTTATTGGCCCTTGAAATTGATAAACAAAGGTTGTTAAATTAAGGGCCTTTTTAGAAAATGATGAACTCGTTTTTTTATTAAATGTTAAATTCAGTTTTCTCAATTCATCGATTGCAACCTGTGAAAAATTGGTGAATAAACAACGTGCCACCGGATTGATTCCCTGGATTTCAAAAATAATTTTTGCCTGCTCAGATGCTGACAGTTCATCCATTTTATTAATCAAAATGAAATCCGCATGTCTGACCTGCTCAAGAAGTAACTGTTGAAGCTGAGGTCCTACCGCTGTCCTATCCCTCCATCTTAATCCATCTACTGTCGTTACAATGCCTTTTATCGTAAATTGATCAGCAAATAACGGTGAAAGAATGGCGTCTAGAACTTCAACAGGGTGTGCGGCACCTGTTGTTTCGATATAAATGACTTCTGGTTTTTCATTTATTAATAAGCCCTGCAGCTGCGCTTCAAGTTTGTCCTGAATCGAACAGCAGATACAGCCTCCTAACAGTTCTTTCAAAGCGATATCCTCATCTCGAGCGACTTCAGAATCAATCGAGACCTTCCCCAGTTCATTCATCATGACAGCCGTTTTTCTGCCTAATAAACGCTCATTCTCAAGTAATCGCTTCAAAAGAGTCGTTTTCCCGCTTCCCAAAAAACCTGATAATATATAAACCTCAGTGTTGTGCATCCTGCTTACCTCTTTTTCATCTGAAATTCCTTTTATTATATCTGAAATTGGGCTAACAACTAGATACAAACCGCTTATAATAATAGTAAAAAGAATATTCAGAAAGGACTATTCCTCATGATCTATGAGTATGTCTACCCAAAAAGTCTCCTGCATTTCATTAAGAACCCTTCACATGAATCGTTAAAGGACCTGCTGCTTCACAATACGGGAGAAACGGATTTTCTAGACTTTAAAACCAAATGGACAGAATTTTCTAAGATGGCAAAACATGTTCTTGCGATCGCAAATTCGGGTGGAGGCTGTATTATAGTCGGCGTCAGTCAAAATGATGAGGGTGCTATTGCTTTAACTGGCCTAAACGAAGATGACTTCTTAGATAAAGCAGATATTGACAACAAACTGGCCAATTTACTGCCAAAATATTTAAAATATCGGACAGAAGATTTTCATTATAATAAAGATCAACCAGCCTTGTGTAATAAACGGTTTCAGGTACTCATTATTGAATATGATCCAAAATATGTTCCCTATACTTCGGTTGTTCAACGAAACGAGCTTCGTTATGGTGCCATTTATGTCCGACAAGGAACAAAATCACTAGAGGCAACCAATGACAAGCTCGTTGAAATCATCCTTCGCAAAGTACAGTCTGGAGGTTCTGGCGTGAATGAATATACCCTAAAAGAGCACCTTGACCAGTTAAAGGAACTATATGAAGAGATGACCTCACAAAAAGATAGCGAATATGGGCAATTTATTGCAGAATTGATAGAACGTAAAAAAGAAAGAATTCGGCAATTATTAGATGTCCTTCCCGAAAATTGAGAAGAAGGAGAATGAATCATTCACCTTTTTGTTTGTGCTTAATAAAACTCTTGTTCGTCTTCCAACATTTTATTTACCTTTTCAAACTCACCTCTTTGATTAACCGCCACTATGTTTATTTGTTCAATTGAAGTAACAGGGTCTATCACCACAGATAATCCTAAATCCATTAATTTTCCTTTACCAATGTCAGTAGTGACACTCTTTAGAGTCTCATTAACGATTTGCGGAGCTAAAGTAAGTATTTTTTCTGGCGATATTTCATTGATGATTTCTTGTTTTAAGGCCATAAATATCGGAGATAATTCGTTTGAGGAACTAGGATTCAGCTTTAGCTGCTCCAAATACCAAACAAAATCCTGGCCCTTTAGTGTTTGAGCTTCACCAGCTAAATGCCCTTCTTTGGTCATTTCAACACCATTTGGTGCAAGCAAATCGATGACAGTACCTATACTATTCGAATCAAAGAGGACACAATAATCAATCTCTACTTGATATTTTTCTTTTACCGCACTTTTCAGCTCGTCTATCTCAGCTTCTTGTTCAATCATTGGAAGCAAGATCGCCCCATATTCGATTTTTTTGTTAGCTTTATCATATTTTAAAAGAATCCCTGGTTCTGTATTGGATGAAGCAGATTCTGTCCTCTTTTCCATAATAAGATAGGTTTCAACCTTCACTTCACTTTTTGATGAGTCCTTTAATTTTTCTAGGATGGGGATACTCTTTTTTCCTTCCCCGTCATTTTCTGTACCACTCTGAAAAAAAGACTTTAACGGACCAAATCCGAAAAACGATAGGACTATTACGGCTATGATTAATTTTTTCATATTTAAAGTTCACCTAATTTCCGTTTATTTCATCTCCATTGTCGGAAAAACAGGCAAAGATTATACTTTCTTCACACAAAAAAGCCTGAACCAAACGGTCCAGACCTCTTCATTATTTCATTTCCTCTTTTAGCACTTCCACTGCCTTTTGAAGCTGAGTATCATTGGTTTCAATCATTTCTCTCAGTTTTTCCATTAATTTGATAGTGGAATCCCCTTTTAAAACGCCATCAGCAGGTAAATTATTAGCCTCTTGGAAACTGCTTACAGCTGCTTGGGTTTTTTCATCAAAGAATCCATCTTCACGACCAGGATCAAAACCAATCACTTTAAGCATTTTCTGTGCGGATTCAACCTCGGTGGAAGAGCTAGATAGCTTCAGCTCTTTATCTGGGTTTATAATTGGTAAAGAAGCATACTCAGGAAGCGGAACTTCGAAATCAGGTTTTATTCCCTTTTTATGAATCCAGTTCCCATTTGGAGTCAACCATTTAGCAGTTGTAAATTTAATATTTGATTTATCTGGGAAATCCTTGGCAGTTTGAACAGTTCCTTTACCAAAAGAGGTTTCACCTACAAGCTTTACTCCAGCAGATTCACTTACCGCTCCAGCAAGAATTTCTGACGCGCTGGCACTGCCTTTATCAATTAATACAACTAATGGGAAGTCAGGGTTTCCATCATTTTGTGAAGGATATTCCTCCGTCTTTCCATTACGATCTTCTACTTTCAATATCAACTTCCCTTTTGGAACAAACATACTCGATATACTAATAGCTTCATCTAATAATCCACCCGGGTTTTGTCGTAGATCCAAGACCAAGCCTTTCATACCTTCTTTCTGAAGTTCATTTAACTTTGCCGTAAGGTCTTTTGACGTATTGGTAGAGAAACTAGTAACTTGAACCTTAGCGATCCCATCACCAACCATCTCACCATAAACCGTTTCAATCGGAATAACATCGCGAATAATCGGAACCTTAACAGGGGCATCTGTTCCTGGCCGTTGGATGGTCAACTCAACTTTTGTACCTTTTTTACCGCGAATGATGGTCACCGCTTCACTCGAAGTCATCCCTTGCAGGCTTTTGCCATCTACTGACGTGATGATATCATTCGGTTTCAATCCCGCTTTTTCTGCTGGTGATCCTTTAATTGGTGAAACAATAGTAATATGGCCATCTTTCTCTTGGATTTCAGCACCGATTCCTTGGAAAGATGAATTGATAGAGCTATGAAAGTTTTCTGCTTCCTCCACACTCATATAGTCTGTATATGGATCATCAAGTGCCTTTACCATCCCATCAATAGCCCCATTGATTAGTTTTTTCTGGTCAAGTTCCTCAAAATATCCGCTTTTTAATGTATCGTAGGCTGCGTAAAGTTTATCAAACTCTGACCTTTCTGTTCCTACTGTAATAACTTTTTCTTCTCCGAATGATAGAGCGAATGTTGTTATTCCAGTAGATAGTAATACAAGGAAGAAAAGTATCAATATAAAGTGAAATTTCTTAATGTGCACATATCCCGTTTTTTTATCTGTTACTTGTTCTTGTTCGGTATGTTCTTGTTCAACATTTTGTTCATCCAAAGCCTTCACCACTTTCATTGTCGAAAAAATATTATGTAAAACTAGCCCTTAGTGATTAGAATAACATCTTTTATTAAAAATTAACAAAGAAAAGTTATCATTATAAAAGGCTCTTTAAAAAAAAGCAGGCACATCCTGCCAAAAGGGGTGCCGTGCTTTATGTTCTACATTTTCTTTACTTCATTAAAATACTCTTCTAATGTCCAATTATGCTCGTACATAATCGTTGCGGCCTTCACTCCAACATAGCGAAAATGCCACGGCTCGTACATATAATTAGTAATATCAATCTTCTCTTTCGGATACCTTAGAATAAATCCAAAGCGATGGGCGTTATCCTTCAGCCATTTTCCTTCTGTTGTATTGGCGAAGGCTTCATTTAAGTAGAATTTATTGGATTTGCTCGAAATATCCATAGCTAACCCCGATTGGTGCTCACTCGCGCCTGGTATTGCTACAGCTTGTTCAGCTTTTTCAATCCCCACTCTATTTATTTCTGCATTAAACAATTGTTGTTGCCGGTTATAAGAGCGGTAACCGGAAACGGCATAAAGCTCAATCCCGCTTTTCTGAGCAGTAGAGAACATATTCTCTAAAGCTGTTGCGGCTTCTTCTCTCATTAAGCTTTTCTCTGTATCCACATCACCAAATGAGAACTCAACATCTGGTCTAACAAGATCCTGAGGAATATAATCATCCGGAAGGTAAAATTCTTTATTAACCAATGCCATAACATTAGTAGAATTCTGAATGACGTTTTTTCCATCAACCTCTTTAATATCATTGAAAAAAATCGATTCTAAACTAAGTGGATCATTTATCTGTGTTTCTTCTTTTTGTTCATGGCTATTACCAGAATCATTTGCAGTGAACGGGAGCTTATTTAATAGTGAATTGATTTGACTGCAACTACTTAATAGTACAGTCATAGAACCAATCAATAATACATTTTTCCATATCATTACTCTCACCTATCTATCTTTCTTCATCCTTTATGCACTATATCTATTTTTACCAAAAAGGTCAATAAGAAAACCCCTTTCATTAAGCGAAAGAGGTCAATAGTCTTATTCTTTTGTTGCTGCTTCTAATGCAACTTCAATCATATCGTTAAAAGTTAATTGTCTCTCTTCAGCAGTTGTCTCTTCACCCGTTAAAATATGATCACTTACAGTTAAAACGGATAATGCTCTGCGGTTAAATTTAGCAGCTAATGTATATAAAGCGGTTGTTTCCATCTCAATAGCCAGGATCTGATACTTAGCCCATTTTTCAATTTCACCATTGTCATTGTAGAAAGAGTCTGCTGTAAAAATGTTGCCTACTTTTAGATTTAAACCTTTTTCCACACCTGCATCATAGGCCTTTCTGAGCAAATCAAAGTTAGCACACGGAGCAAAATCGACGCCTCCAAAGGTCATACGATTCATGTTAGAATCAGTTGAACTTGTCATCGCTAAAATAACATCGCGTACTTTTACATCCTTTTGGATCGCACCACAAGTGCCGACACGGATTAAATTTTGAACATTGTAGCTGTTCATTAATTCGTTCACATAAATGGAGATTGATGGAACTCCCATTCCAGTTCCTTGTACTGAGATTCTTTTTCCTTTATAGGTACCAGTAAAACCAAACATATTCCTTACTTCGTTATAGCATTTTGCATCTTCTAAGAAGGTTTCTGCAATATATTTAGCCCTTAGTGGATCTCCAGGCAATAATACCGTTTCTGCAATTTCATTTTCCTTCGCACCAATATGTACACTCATAAAATAAATCCTCCAATCATTTAAGTGAAGTCCTAACCTCACACTTGTCAATATATCATAACCAATTTAGATTGAAAAACCTTTGATTGAAATGGTCATGTTTTTTGTTATTTGTGGGAAGCTATTTTTAGATTATCCAAAGGAGGTCCATTACATTATGGGAAAAAAGCATAGAGCACAAACGAATCGCCCTAAGAAAAATAATCACGTTCCACCGGAGGCAATCATAGCAGAACATGAAGCACATGCAAAAGAAAATAGTGCTGCCGGCGGAAGAAAGCATTAAACGACAACAAGAGGCTGGGACATAACTAGCTTCAAATAGTGAAAAAGGTGAAATTGAGTGTGCTCAATTTCACCTTTTTCTATTTTTATTCATAATTGTTGTTTATTCTTAGCTGTTAGCCGTGAATTTTCGTAAATTCACGGCCATTAACGCTAGTCCCATTTCGTTTTCAACCTTCGATTTTCCACGTACAGAAAATCGAGTAAAACGCAAATTAGCCTTCAAGAATCCAAAAACTGGCTCCACATCGATTTTGCGTTTTCGATAGATCGCACTCGTTTTTTCTTCTGAAAGCTTCGCTCTCACATATTCTTTTTGTTGTTCCCATTTCTTGTTCACCATTAACGTTCGATTATTGCCTTCTTTTGCCTTCGTACATGATGAACGGAATGGGCATCCCGAACAGTCTTCACATTTATAGATTTTAAACTCTCGTTTGAAACCTGTTTTATCCGTGCGTACAGAAGAATATTTAAATACAAGGCGTTGCTGGTTCGGGCAAATGTATATATCATCTCCTTCATTATACTGCCAGTTGTCTGGATTGAATTCGTTTTGTTTATATTTTTTATTTTGCTCTTTCAAGTACATGTTATATGTAATGAGCGCTTCTCGTTTACGATTGGAAAGGATATCTTCATAATTTTGCTCACTGCCATAACCTGCATCTGCGACAATATGCTTTGGTAACTTAAAATAATGTTGCTCAATTTCATCCAGGAACGGGATTAACGTTCGTGTGTCTGTCGGATTTGGAAATAAACTATAGGCAAGTGCGTATTGACCTTCGGTTGCGAGTTGTACATTATAACCAGCTTTCAATTGACCATTTTTCATATAATCATCTTTCATGCGCATGAACGTCGCATCGTGATCTGTTTTTGAATAACTATTACGTGTGTCAAAGATTTCGAAATCTCGTTGATATTTCTGTGTTCGCAAGATGTAATCAAGCAACTGTTTGCGCACCTGCTTGGGATATTTCCTCTCACTCCTTAACGCCTTTCGTTCCACTACGTCTGACGATGCTTCTATTTTTTTGTCATACTCGGTAACCATATCATCTACTTTTTGAACCATTTGACCAAGTTCCTCAAGCGATAACTGTTCTTCACTTTCTCGTTCAATCTCAGGTATGATTTCCTTTTCAAGTAGCTCGTTGTATAGTTCATTTGACTTTTCAATTAATGCTGTGTGATATTTCTCAATCGATTTCTTCCAGACAAACGTAAACTTATTCGCATTCGCTTCAATCTTTGTGCCATCAATAAAAATTGCATCTTGATCGATAAGTTTTTCTTCGACTAATTGGCAACGGAATTGGACGAAACATTGGCGAATTAATTCTTTCACTTCTGATTGAACACGGAATCGGTTGATTGTACGGTAGCTTGGTTCATGCCCCTGAGCCAACCACATCATACGGATACTGTCTTTTAATAGGGCTTCAATTTTGCGCCCTGAGAAGACAGATTGCGTATAGGCACATAAGATTATTTTAAGCATCATGCGTGGATGGTAGGCAGGACAGCCCTCATTTCGAAGAAATGGTTCCAACGCTTCCTGAGGGATACTTTCAACTAAATGATGGACATGGAAGGCAATATCATTATTTTTTAATTTTACTTCTAAATCTAAAGGCAAAACTAATTGATTCATGATATAATTTTTAAACATAAGGACACTTCTTTCTGATTTTATTTTGTGTGGTAACTTAATTTTATCAGAAGTTGTCCTTATTTTATTGAAAAAAATAAAGCCGGTGAAATTTTACGACGAGTAAAATTTCACCGGCTTTTTCATTCCAGAGGAGGGTTTTGTCCCAGCCTCTTCTTAACGTATATGAATTCGATTAATAGGCTGCCAACCGCCGGGCTTTAGTTGATAGTAATGCTGTCCTCGGCGACCTTCATCAATTAATACGATATCTCCAGTCGTGAGAAATCGTCCTTTATAATTCGATGGTATTCGATCGGTAACATTAAAGAGACTAAATGTTTCCTCCAAACAATTTTCGTGGTTTCCCGCACGAATGAAGGTACGAAAAACTTGTTTGTACCCTTTGTATTCTCTGTACTTTGGAGTTTGAAAGATTGTCACATCATATTGAATATTAGCTCTTCTTGTTATCGCCTTGATCATCTTATCCCCTCCAATCATTAAAATAATTGTCATTACTTTAATAATTAGAGATGAACATTGAAGAATCCTTCAGAGAATTTCGTCTTTTTTTGTCGACGATTAAGAAAATCTCTGAATAACGCTTTGAATTTGCTGCTGAAGATTTGGAATATCTGCGGATGTAACCGATAATCTTACATTGGTTTCATCCAAACCTGCCGCTTCTGCAAATAGTCCTCCCAATCCACGAGCACGACGATCAACCTGTAAAAGTAATTCAATTTCACCATTTCCAGACGGTCGCAATACTACTTCAAGTTCATCTAATCTTCCACGGAAAGGGCCGGAGGTCGGAACATATTCAAATTCTTGTACAAAAGGCAGTCGACCTCGTACTTTGTATGAAGCTTCTTCACAATCCGCCTCACGCAAACGGAATCCAAGACCATCAACGGCATTAAAGATGGCATTCATTAAAGGATTCGGTACAACTTGTATATAGTCTTTATCGCCAGGATCCACTGCATTTTTAATGTCTAAACCTGTCGTAACCCAGATTTTAGACCTTCCAATTGACAATG
Organism: Neobacillus niacini; assembly: GCF_030817595.1. Classification (GTDB taxonomy): domain Bacteria; phylum Bacillota; class Bacilli; order Bacillales; family Cytobacillaceae; genus Neobacillus; species Neobacillus niacini_G. Next base: position 6,478,969 of record NZ_JAUSZN010000001.1, on the reverse strand, counting down.
GCGTGTCTAGTGGAAGCTGGAAGGAAAAAGGTATTTCCTTTCTGTCATTTTTTCCAATTGTAAATGGACTGGTAATTCGAAAACGATCGATAGTAGCTGTGACATTATACTTTTTATCATCTGACTCTTTCAAATAGGTAGTATTTAATGATAAATATATATCATCTACCTGCTGGTCTACCTTTCCACCTTTGATTTCTACTACACCGTTAACCGTTTCCCCTGGAGTGTACGTATCCCTCTCAAGCTTTGTGTCAACCGTAGCAGAACCAATACCTACACTAGCAAATACTTTGTCAAAAAAAGACATCCTAATTTCCTCCTTATTTCCCAATTAATATTTTCATATCAGACTTTACTTGTTCACAGCTTTCATAGCAATCTTCTATTTGCAAAAGCCTGCTTATAATGTGCTTCGCAAGATGTGATATCTCCAATTCTTCTTCCCAACTGCTTTCCTTCTTATTTTCTGGAAAAGAAAAGTTAGAGTAGAGTAAAAACAGTAAAAAATGCCCAAGACCATAAAAGTCTGCCTGCGGATTGATCTCTTTTCGTATATTTCTTTTTGTTTTATTGAGTTTATTAATACCTTGATCATCATATTTGCTTGCGAGCCCTAAATCAATGAGTGCAATTTCAGAACCATTTGTAATGACATTGGGAATCCTTATATCTCGGTGAATAAGCCGATGTTCATGTAAATAGTTTATGAGTTCTAGTACATCATGGGCTATTTTGAATGCCTCTATTTCTGAATACTTATGGCCATCTTGAAAGATTAACTGTTCAAAATTCTTCCCTTCAATATATTCCATTGTATAAAATGGGATATTTTTGTATGTGCCATCCTCATAGTATCTTGGAAATCCAGGGTGTTTGATTGAAAGAAGCAGCTTTTTTTCAATCTCGAATGTATTTCTCCCTGACCTGGTGATTCTTTTATGGATTCGCAACGCCTTTAACACTTTTTTTTGTTGTGACAGTAGATCAAAAACTAAGTAACTGTTTCCGTAACTTCCCGCACCAAGATGGTTCATCACCTTGTATCGGTGTGCTATTATTTCATTTTGCTGAAATCGGCTTTCTATTTTGTTAGCCGTAAATAGAATGATTCTTTTAAACATATAAGTATCTAACTGCTAAAAAAGCTCGAAGAGAAACTGCCACTTTTATGCTTCTTTTTGTAATGTTTATGGCCTAAGTGTTTATGTTTCTGATGGTTCATTTTTTTCCAGGCATTACTTGAATGTGAATATTTTTGATGATGAGATTTACTTCCTAGAATTGACTTTAAAATCTTTTTTAGCATCATCATTCCTCCTTAGCCTCGTTGTATGTAATACGGGAAAGTAATAGGAAAGTTTCACCCATCAAAGAAATAATAAGAAAAAATTTTCGCAAACAAAAAGCGAGCAGATTCAAATGCTCGTCTTTCGTTACTTCTTATTATAAAGATGAATAAATTATCGTGATATTTTACCTATTCATCTTCTACTTCTTCGTCGATAATACTTTTCTCGATGAGATACTCGAAGGTGATATCAGCGATTTCTTCCAATTCTTCTTCCGTAGGAACGTATCCTCTTTTCACCAGCTCATGAAAGAAAAATTCAGCAATTTCTTCCGTATCAATAAATACTTCAATTTCTCTCATAGCATCGCCCCCTTTTTACAGAATGTATGATGAATTCTGCTCATTCATGCTATTTACTTCTAGAAGAATCGGTAAATATTCTACAGCTTAAACATAGAGAGCAAAATAAAAGAATAAATATGTCTTTTTTTCTTAGGACAAGCATAGGATGAATAAAAAGAACTATTATGAGGTGATCGTATGTCAAATCTACAAGCAAAATTTGAAGCTATTTTGGAAGATGTAAATCAGGAGGATGGATTGATCATCACTGCCTTTGAGAAGATTTTAGACGGTCTTTTTTTTCTAATAAAATGGGGTGGGATTCCTTTGGTTATTTACTTACTAGTGTCCATTTCCACTTGGTAAAATGTAAAAGCTAGACATGGCTTTTACCATCGTCATTTACGACACTTTTTAATTTTCTTAGAATGACTCGCATAACTTGATAATACTCCTGGTCGTTGAACATGTTATATAGAATTTTGTAATCATTAAAAATGTCTAATAAATTATCGATTAGCTGCTTCTTTTCCTTTTTTCGTTCAATTTCTTCAAGTTCTGCTTTTCTCACGATGTTTTTTTGTGTTTTTGAAATTGCCACCTGCTGCTTCTCTTCATTATTTACTAGGTAAAGAAGCCCTAACTTTTGAATAAAAGTATCCGCACTCTCAGCGTCTGCAACGAGTGTCATTTCCTCTTCACCCGCTTCTAGCCATTCCCCATCACTAATCCTTGATAGTTCGTAGATGACATCTTCCCATGCATCTTCTTTGTAGCGCCAAATTTCTGTTCGAAACCCGACAATTTTAAACAAATCGGAGCCATATCCAGCGACCTGTACTAAATCACCGAAAAAGAATTTGTATTCGATATCAATTTGTTCCTGTTCCACCAAAGTTCCTTCGTATTCTGAAAGAAGCTGTAGTCCTGATTCAACAAAAAGACCATCACTTTTATTCACTTCATATACATAATTTCCGTCAATCAACTTGACATCTGTTACTTTGCCAACTGTACCATACATCGTTATCACGACCGTATCACCGACCTTATACTTCGGTATATTCCTTCTTTTCATATCCTCCATCCTCTCAATGATGAGTCGTGAATTTTGATTACAATAGTATATGCACCATTCGAAGTATCGCTCACAACGGAATAAAAGAAAAATCGCCTCTTTTTGCAGAGGCGATTTCACCTATGTGATTAACTTTCTCACTTTTAGGGGTCTGACCCCATGATGCCTTATTCCCCAGAGAAAAACTCCATTGGAACGGTTACTAATTCTGGAATAAAGATTAATAAGAATAAGATAACAACTTCTACAATCAAGAACGGGGTGATGGACTTAATCAAACGTTCCATACTTATTTTACCTGCACCAACCGCAACATTTAGAACGGTTCCAACTGGTGGGGTTAGAAGTCCAATAACATTGTTCAATACAAACAATAGACCAAAATAGACTGGGTCGATTCCTGCTGCTTCGACAACAGGCATTAACACTGGTGTTAAAATCAAGATGGTTGGATTTACGTCCATGGCCATACCGACCAAAATAATAATGATGTTAATTACGATTAAAAGAAGCAGCGGACGATCAATTAACGGAGCTAAAAACTCAGAAATGTCTTGTGGAACATTCCCTACTGCCATCAACCATGCAGACACCATCGCAGCCGCCGCTAACAACATAATAACACTTGATGTTTTCGCTGAACTAATTAAGCTCTCCATGACATCTTTTGGCTTTAGATCCCGATAGATAAACATTCCGATGATCAACGCGTATACAACAGCAACCACACCGGCCTCTGTAGGAGTAAAAATTCCACCTCTAAGACCAATTAAGATACCAACAGGCATTAAAATCGCCCAAACCGCATCCAAACAAGCCTTCGCCATTTCTTTAAAACTAGCACGCGGAAGTGTTTTTACCTTGTCCTTACGCGCTACCCAAGCCCAAACAAGACTAAGAGCAATGGCAATATAAATCGCAGGAGCAATTCCTGCAATAAATAGATCGGTAACAGAAACTCCCGCTGTTACCCCAAAGACAATCATTGGAACAGATGGCGGCATAATTGGAGACACAATGTTACCGCTTGCAATCAATGCCGTCGAACGGCCGCGGTCATAACCAGCCTGTGTCATCATTGGGATTAAGATGGCTCCTAATGCCGCCGTTGATGCAACAGCCGATCCTACTAAACTAGCAAATAATAAAATGGCTAAAATAGAAACATATCCTAACCCGCCGCGAATATGACCAACCAATGCAGTGGCTGCACGAACAATTCTTAGCGTTAGTCCGCCGCGGTTCATTAAATCACCGGCTAAAATAAAGAATGGAATCGCCATTAAGGAAAAGCTATCGGCTCCAACAAATAAATTTTGTGAAATAATCTGCGTATCAAAATCCCCTAGGAAAAACATCATGAAGACACCGCTTAATAGCAGTGCAAAGGCAATTGGCATCCCTAAAGCCATTGCACCAATCAGACTTGCTAAAAATACTCCCATTGTCATTGCCTATTCCCCCTTAGATGCTCAATTTTTTTGCAGAATTGGTGTTATTGTCACTGTTAACCTGTTCAACAATATCATCCTCTTCCGATTCATGCATAGTGACAAGTCCATCAATTTTATTTGGATCTTTTATCACCTTAACGATGTTTGTAATACAATTAACTCCAATACAAACAGCAGTCAGAATCATAATGCTATAAAGAACGGATATTGGAATTCCCGTTGCAGCCGCTCTAGCTTCGACACTCTGAACGACCATCTTAAAAGTTCCTTGAACAAGCATACCCATAACAACGAGAATCAACGTTTGATTTAGGAAATAGGCAACAATCTTTCCTTTATGCGGCAGGCGGCGGACAACAACATCCATTCCTAAATGAGAATTCGACCGCATCGCTCCAATGGCACCGATAAAGGTAATAAACACAAACAAATAACGAGCAAGTTCTTCTGACCACACGAGCCCTGAATTAAATCCAGCACGTAGAACGACATTTAGAAAAACGAATCCAACCATCAAAGCCATCATGATACCCAATAAATAATCTACATTTTTGAAAAGCTTATCCAAAAAATTGGACATAATCCTTCCCCCCCTTGTTCGAAAACCAATTCTCCTACTTAACAGCCTGAATTTGTTTAATCAAATCTTTTGCCCAATCATATTTTTCATAGAGCACTTCATACACTGGCTCCATCGCCTTCACCAATTTCTCTCTGTCCTCTTCAGTTGGAACCACATAGGTTAAGCCTGATTCCTCCAGGAACTTTCGATCCGCTTCAAGACTTTCTTGATATAAATCCCAGCTTTTATCAGACGTTGTATTCGCAACCTCTTGGAAAATTTCTTTTTCTTCCTCCGTCAACGTTTCCCAAAACTCATTGGACATCAACAATTCAATCGAGGATACCATATGGTTTGACTCATAAATATAATCCTGAACGTTATACCAGCCTTCTTGTCTAACCGTGGAAATTGGGTTGTCCTGACCATCGACCACGTTTTGTTCTAATGCAGTAAACACTTCCCCCAAATCCATAATTTGAGCATTTGCTCCGAGAGACTGTGCAACCTGAACGTGAATCGGGTTATTTGGCATTCTTAATTTAAGTCCTTTAAAATCTTCTACAGAGTTGATCGGTTTGCTAGAACTAAAAACACGTGCACCATTTGGATGCCAAGATAAAAATTGAAGAGGCTCCTGTGATTCAAGATTCTCTGCAATATACTCTCCGACTTCTCCTTGATATACTTTCCTTGCATGCTCAACATCTCTAAAAATAAATGGAAAGTCCGGAGTCGACATCATTGGAACTTCACTCCACATAACCGTACCAACCGCTGTAGCTTCAACGATACCACTGCGAGTAAAATCATATAATTGCTTTTCTCCACCTATTTGACCAGAATGATAGATTTCCACATTAAATTTTCCATTTGTCGCCTTTTCAATTTCTGGTTCAAATACCTCTAACAATGCCACATTCACCGGATGTGTAGGTGCAAACGGCGTCCCCACTTTCACTAAAGTACTTTTTCCTGCCACAGCATTCGAACTACAACCCGAGAGCGCAGCCATTCCTGTCAAAAGTACAACCCCTAATAAACCCTGTACGAATTTCTTTTTCATCCTTATTCCCCCCATCGCATAACTCTGTTTAAAGCGCTGTCATATCCATCAAATTAAAAACAGATTTTTTAATTTTTCTGTCTTCTTCAGTGGGAGCAGAATATAGGGGTTGACCCCTATATTCCAATATTTCAATAACCTATACCCCAGAATAGGCCATAAACCCGCCATCAACAGGAACGGTAATCCCTGTTACAAACCCTGAACATGACTCATCAACAAGCCAGAGCAATGTTCCAAGAAGATCTTCAGGTGTTCCAAATCGTTTCATCGGAGTATGTGTAATAATTTTGTTTGATCGTGATGTAAGTGATCCATCTTCATTTAATAATAGATTACGATTTTGCTTTGTTAAGAAAAATCCTGGTGAAATACTATTCACACGTAAGCCCGTTTCTGCAAAATGGACAGCCATCCACATCGTGAAATTGTTGATGGCACTTTTGGCTGCACTATAAGCAGGTACCTTTGTCATCGGCGAATACGAACTCATAGAGGAGATATTGATAATCGATGGGGCATCTTGTTCCAAAAGTGCTTCCCCAAACACTTGGCTTGCTAGAAATGTCCCCGTAAAATTACTCGCAAAAACCTGTGAAAAACCTGCTTCATCAAGATCAAAAAAGGTCTTGCCTTCCACTTCTTCGCCATAGGTTTCATTTGCAGTAATGGCGTCAGGATGGTTTCCACCGGCACCATTTATTAAAATATCAATCTTGCCAAATTGTTCAATGATTTCATCTCTTGCCTTTTCTAATGAAGTTCGATCAAGGACATTCGCTGCTAACGCAATGGCAATCCCGCCATTTGAGCGGATTTCTTCCGCGACCGCTTCCCCTTTTTCAACTGTACGATTTAAGATGGCAACTTTTACTCCGTGCCTTGAAAGTTCACGGCACATTTCTGAACATAAAACACCACTTCCACCAGTGACAACAGCCACTCTTCCATTTAACTGATTATGTATAGGTATCATTTACACGTTCTCCTTTCTCATTTTCATATAGGCATCCCATAGACCGTTCAAATACATAATTCCAAGTGCCCGATCGTACAATCCATAGCCCGGACGGCAATCTTCTTCCCATATATGCCGGCCATGGTCAGGTCTTACATACCCTTCGTAATCTTGCTCAGCAAGCTCTTTGACCACTCCTGCAAGGTCAATCGATCCATCTGCAGTAAGGTGAGACGTTTCAATAAAATCACCATTATCAAATATTTTTACATTTCGAAGGTGAGAAAATGGACTATACTTAGCGTACTTCTTAGCAAGAGCCACCATATCATTTTTCGAGTTTGAACCTAAGGAACCTGTGCAAAAGGTAATTCCGTTTGCACTAGAATTAGAAATGGATAGTAATTTTTTCAAACTTTCTTCCCCTGTCATAATGCGCGGGAGCCCAAATAAACTCCAAGGCGGATCATCGGGATGGATTGCCATTTTGATGTCACACTCTTCACATACAGGAAGAATTTCTGATAAGAAATAACGCAGGTTGTCCCAGAGTTTTTCCTCATTAATCTCTTTATACGCCTCAAACAATTCTTGAGTTGCTGCTAATTTTTCAGGTTCCCACCCAGCTAACGTCATCTTCGAAGAAGCACTCGCAAAGGTTTCGATTAACTCGTTCGGTCCAAGAGAATCAAGTTTTGCTTTCTCATAAAATAGTGCCGTTGAACCATCTGGCAGCGGGTGAAATAAATCTGTACGAATCCAGTCAAAAACAGGCATAAAATTATAACAAATCACTTTTACGTTAAACTCACTTAAATTTCGAATGGTTTGTTTGTAATTTTCAATATAATAATCTCGTTCTTGATTACCAATCTTGATCGATTCATGGATATTTACACTCTCAACTACATCAGCATGAAAACCAAATGATTGGATATAGTCGACTTCTTCTCGAATTTCATCAATCGTCCAAACTTCACCTACCTGTTTTTTATGCAGCGCCCAGACAATCCCCTTCACATTTGGAATTTGTTTTATTTGTTCAAGTGACACTGTATCATTATCCCTGCCATACCAACGAAATGTCATATTCATAAAAAGGACACCTACTTTTTTTAATTAACTCTTTTAAAATCTACTCAAAAACGATAAGCGCTTTTCTTACAATGTCAGGATTTTTCTCTACAAAAGTAAGAGCTTCTTTTACATCAGTTGAAGAAAATCTATGAGTGACCAAGCCATTTTCTTTTAGTTTGTTTTCATTTAATAACGAAACAACTTTCTTAAATTGATAGGTTTGAAGGCGTGATCCAACAATCGTCAATTCCTTTTTTGTAATTGGTAATTGTGGAATATGCGACGGTCGCTCATCAAAGCCAAGAACAACTACGGTACCGGCAACGGATGCGACGTTCAAACTCAACTCAAATGTAGATGGTAAACATACGGCATCAATGACAACATTGGCACCTTCTCCCATTGTAAACTCCATTATTTTCTCTTCAATGGATTCGCTTCCGGCATTAATTACAAGGTCAGCGCCATTATCCTTTGCAAAAGCAAGTCGCTCTTCTTTTAAATCAGACATAATGACTGTTGCTCCTGCAAGCTTCGCCATTTTCAAGACACAAATGCCAATCGGTCCAGAACCCTGAATGAAGACAGTATCCCCTTCTTCCACATTACCGCGCCATACAGCTTGAGCACCGATTGTATATGGCTCAGCTAAAACAATTTCATCCCAGTCCAGTGATGAATCAACCGCATGAAGTTGATTTTCAGGAAGGACAATATATTCACGCATTCCTCCATCCTCATGAACGCCAAAAACAGAAAGTTCGTTACACACATTCGGACGTCCTTTACGACATGCATAGCACTTCCCACAATAACGAATCGGCTCTATGACAACATGATCACCTGATTTTAGAGTGGTTACCGCTTCACCAACAGTCACAACTTCTCCAGCAACTTCATGCCCAACTACTCGCGGATAGGTGGCAAGCGGATTGGTTCCATGGTAAATATGCATGTCCGACCCACAGATTCCTACTCGCTTTATTTTTACAAGTACTTCATTCGGACTACTAATGACGGGTCTTTCAACTTCTTCTATAACAATCTCCATTGGTTTTGGAATACGAACAGCTTTCATTAAAGAACACTCCTATTCAAAATAGCTTTTGTAGGAACAAAGTAAACTGCTGCACAAAGGCAGCAAAGGAAATTGTTTATATCCTGAGAAACCGTACTTGGAAACATCCACTTATTAAAGCAACATCTTTCAATGTGCCTTTTTCATTCAACTTCAGCTCTTAAATCGATTTAGTAAATCAATTTAGGTAAAGTATTGGTAAAAACTCTTTCATTAACAATAACTTATTAAAAAAATCCTAGTAATCTACTTTTAGTTTAACCATTATACTAAAATAACGTTATATTGCTTTTTATTGCCATTTTGCTTCTTTAAATGCTTGACTGTAGGCACGTGCAGTCTGTTCTAACTGTGCTAGGTACTCCTCATTTATTTCCCGCTTTGTATTCACAAGGTTACTGCCAATCCCCGCTGCAACCGCACCTGCTCTCACAAAATCACCAAGATTTTCAAGATTCACCCCGCCTGTAGGCATTAACGGAATTTGCGGAAGCGGTCCATGGATATCTTTCAAATATTTTGGACCAAAAGCATGCGCTGGAAATACTTTGATTAGATCTGCCCCATTTTCATATGCAGTTAAAATTTCTGTCGGTGTTAACGCTCCAGGAATACTAAGTACGCCGTAACGCTTTGTCAGTTTAATCGTTTCTATGTTCACCGTTGGCGCAAAAACAAATCTTGCCCCTGCCATAATCGCTGCTCTAGCTGTTTCTGGATCAAGGACAGTTCCTGCCCCAGCAATGACTTCATCTCCAAGTTCAGCTGCTAACTTTTCAATCGCGGAAAGAGCTCCAGGTGTTTCAAGCGTAATTTCTAAGGCTATCACGCCGCCATTTTTTAACGCATTCGCTATTGGGATAATATTTTCTTCGGACGCACCACGAATAACGGCGACAATTCCCGTCTCTTTCATTTGATCAAGTAAAGTCATAAAATCACCTTTCCTAACGAATCACAAAGTTTTCATTTTTTAATAAAAATTTGCCCGATTTCTTCATACACAAAAGACAGCGGATACAAAACTATATAAAATTGAAGAACATAAAAATCATGCAATTTTCAATTTTATATTTTCGTTTGTTACTTAAAATAAGTAGGGTACTCTTTTCTAAGTTTTTCTTTATCCAAAATAATCATGGTTAAGTGTTTCTTCATCATATTAACAGCAGCTTCCTCCATGTTATTTTTAATGAATTTCACAAGGAGTAAATGCTGTTCATAGATGTTGTCCCAATTTAAATTGGTGGCTAAGCGTAACATCCGTAATCGTTTAAAATGAGTGTTCATACTTTGAATAGAATTCCAAATATTGTTTTTATTGCACCCTTCAAAGATGGTTTGATGAAATTCTTCATCTAGTTCAAAAAGCTTTTCATAATCTTTTTCCTTTATGGCCTTTTCTTGTCTCATTAAATTCATTTCTAACGAAAATATCTTTTCCTCCGGAAATGATTGACAAGCTAACTGAATAACCGCAACCTCTAAATGCTCTCTCATGAATCGTGCTTCTTCCACAAGATTTAAATCAATTAACGAAACGCACGTCCCCTTTTGAGGATAAATATCTAATAATCCATCTTGTGAAAGCTGAATGAAGGATTCTCTAACTGGTGTCCGGCTAACATTAAATTTCTCCGAAATTTCTTTTTCAGAAATTTTATCACCTGGTACAAGTCGGAATTTTAATATTTCTTCCATAAGAAGAGAATAAATCTGTTCCCTAGTTGTACCCGCTTTCATTTTTGCATCTATAATTTTCAAATAATCTCTCTCCTTATTACCACACTACCATACTAGTATGTCACTGATTCTAACATATCCATTTTCATTTGAGAAGCCATTTTTTGAAAAAATTCAAATTATTCTTTTTTACACCCTTTTAATAAACTGCGTCATGTCCTCTCCGATTTAGTCGGAATCCATAAGTTCGGGACTTGCACCCTATAAAAACTTATTAGGATTTCATCAATGTCCAATTTTTCTTCATTTCTTGATAAGCGTAAGTATATGGCTGCTAATGCCACATTTCATCACTCCTATATGTAAGAGCGAATCTGTTACTTTGCCACCTGTACCCTACATCGTTATCACGACCGTATCACCGACCTTATACTTCGGTATAACTTTGATGTATCGTACAATGGAGAAAAAGAAAAATCGCCTCTTTTTGCAGAGGCGATTTTTAGGCATTTACATAAATTCAATTAACTTTCCGATAGCACATAAAGCTCCCAGGCTTCATCAAATATAGTCATGGACTCTAGATAATGACCATTAAATTCAAGGTAAGAACTGAGCTCATGGTAGTCTTCCGATGTTTTTGGGAAGCTATGGTCCAAAAAAGCCTCATTTGCAAACACACTGATGGCATCCTTTGGTTCTGGGTGCCGGTATTTCATTAAGAAGTGATAAAATGATTTAATCATAACTTAGCGCCTTTCTATCCTGTGACAAAAATTGAATTAACTTAAAGATACAATAACAGAGTAAGATTTGATATAATTTTACCAAATATATAAAGAAACAGAGGTACATACATTGGCAAAGAAAAAATTTCAATACTGGTTAATTCAGGTCTTGTTAATTTTAACCATCATTTGGGTTTCAACTAAGATATCCTTCTTATTTGAACCAATCGGAATCTTTTTTTCAACCATCTTTTTCCCCATTCTGATTACGGGCTTTCTTTACTTTTTACTTAATCCAGTTGTTAATTTTCTACAGCGTCATAAAGTTCCCAGGCTGTTGGCCATCATTATCATCTATGTTGTCTTTATACTCCTTTGTGTACTTGCGATTGGAAACCTAATTCCTGCTATTACAAAACAATTTACCGCACTTGCTAACGAACTTCCAGTATATGCAGACAAAACCATGAAATTTATTGACAGTGTTATGAAATCATCTGAATTTAAATGGATCATGGATGAGCAAAAGGATATTCTCGAGACTATACAGAAAAGGCTTATAGAATTCGCCAATACCCTGCCAAACACGATTACCGGCAGCATTACGAACATCCTTGGTGTGATTACCAATATTGCGATTATTCTCGTTACGGTTCCTTTTTTATTGTTCTATATGTTTAAAGATGGGCACAAGTTCCCTACAGCTATCTCGAAATTTCTTCCGACTGCGTACAGGGAGGAAGGACTATCGATTCTGAAAGAGACAGGGGAGACTCTTTCTGCATATATTCAGGGACAGGTGACTGTAGCTTTGGCAGTGGGTACACTGGCATTTATCGGGTACCTCATCATTGATTTACCATTTGCACTCGTCATGGCCTTAATCGTAGCATTTACCAACATTATTCCTTATATCGGTCCAATTCTTGGAGGAGCACCAGCTGTTATTGTTGCTTTATTTGATTCACCTACGAAAGCATTATTAGTAGTTGTTGTTATTCTCATTGCGCAGCAGATTGAAGGAAATGTATTATCACCACTTATTCTTGGAAAAAGCTTAGACACCCATCCAGCAACGATTATTATCATTTTACTGGCTGCCGGAAATTTAGCCGGCGTGCTAGGAATGGTACTTGCTATTCCATTTTACGCAGTTATGAAGACCATTGTATTAAACCTGGTTAAATTTTTAAGAGCAAGAAAAAATGCTGCCAAATCCATCCAAACAGAATGATAAAAATTAACCCCTATCAGCAGATAGGGGTTTTGATTATGAAAAGTCAAAATAATTCCTCTTTAAAAGTCTCGGAAGAGCCATTAACTCCTCATAACTGATACATTTTCCTATTTTTTTTGTATCAATTAAAAATAATTGATCCTCAATTTTCTTAATAATCTCATCAGTTTGATATACCATCTTACAATCTTCGCAAGCAACTGCCGGTGTTTCTGTAATCTGAATCGCTCTAGTGCCGTCTGGCAGCTCCCAATAGACGGTATTCTCTCCTTTTTCGGCCGCCTGACCACACCATTCACATAATAATTCCATATTGATCCCTCTATTCCTCCTGAGGCTGCTTCCCATCAGACTCATTTTTTTCAGCAGAGGCTGGTTTTTTCTGCAATGCCTGGAATTTCTTTTCCTTCAATTCATCACGTTTACTTCGTTTGTCCTTGAGTGTGGAATGGTTAGGATTTTGAATGTATTCTTTACGACGATTTAGTCTTGTTAGACCCTCTGGAACTAGATTAAAATGCTGGTCATTCATAATTCCTGCTATCCCGATATTGGATCGTTTTTCCTCCATATCTGGGTAAACCTCTTTAAAATAAGCCTCTGCTGTTCCAGGCTTATAATTTTCTGGTTCAGGATAGGAGGTAATGACTCCTTCAAAGTTCCTGAGGACAACCTTTTCTGCACTTTGTGAAATTAAATAATTGGGCTGAAGTGAAATTTTCCCGCCACCTCCGGGACCATCCAAGACAAAAGTTGGTACCGCATAGCCACTAGTATGACCACGCAATCCTTCGATAATTTCTAGACCTTTAGAAACAGGTGCTCTGAAATGACCAATTCCTTCGGACAAATCGCATTGATAAATATAATATGGTCGTACACGAATTTTCACGAGATCATGCATGAGCTTTTTCATAATCGGAACACTGTCGTTGATACCGGCAAGGATGACCGATTGGTTCCCGACTGGGACACCTGCGTTCGCGAGCATTTCACAAGCCTTTTTAGACTCTTCTGTTATTTCAATTGATGTATTAAAATGAGTATTCAACCAAATTGGATGATATTTTTTAAAAATGTTACAAAGGTCCTCCGTAATCCTCTGAGGAAATACTACAGGTGCTCGAGTTCCAATTCGAATAATTTCTACATGGTCAATTTCACGAAGGTTTTTCAATATATATTCAAGGATATTATCATTAATAAGAAGCCCATCACCGCCAGATATTAATACATCTCGAACTTGCGGTGTTTGACGGATATAGTTAATGGCCGCATCCAGCTGTTTCTTTGGAACCCCCATTCCGATTTGTCCCGAGAAGCGTCTCCTTGTACAATAACGGCAATACATCGAGCATTGATTGGTAACTAGAAATAAAACACGATCTGGATACCGGTGTGTTAATCCCGGAACTGGTGAATCTTCATCCTCATACAATGGGTCTTCAAGATCGTATTTTGTTTTATGGATTTCTTTAGATATTGGAACAGACTGCATCCGTATTGGGCAGCGTGGGTCATCCGGATTCATTAGTGAAGCATAATAAGGTGTTATATTTAGTGGGATTGTCTTTGTTGAGATTCTAACGCCTTCTTCTTCATCTGGGGTTAAATTGATTACCTTTTTTAAATCGTCTAGTGTGCGGATCGTATTTGTCAGCTGCCACAGCCAATCATTCCATTGCTCCTCGCTTACATCTTTCCAAAGCTCTATATCTTTCCAATGCCTATCCGGCTTGTATAATGTGTGTTTCATGTGTATTCCTCCTTACCCTGCTTTACTTAGATATTATGCAAGAAATATGCCAATGCACTTAGTCCGGGTAAGGTAACGGAATATTAGATTTTTTAACTGATGATTACAAAAAAAAAGCCGATTTTTCGGCAGTCATTCTCGTAGCTTTTTGATCTTATATTGTAAGGTTTGCCTTGGAATATCTAACAGCTCGGCTGCTTGTTTGACATTCCCAGCTGATAGGTCGAGTGCAGTGTGGATCAGTTTTTTTTCTAGTTCTTCGAGATTTTTTCTCAGAGATAAATTGTTGTCACTATTTTCATTACCTGCTGCAAGCTGTTTCATCATAATGGGGAGGTCTTTCACTTGCAGGATTTCGTCATCGCAAACATTCATCATGTATTCAATCGTATGCTTCAGTTCCCTTACATTCCCTGGCCAAGGATGATCCATAAAGAGACCTTTTACTTTTTGCTCGACTCCATTTATCTTTTTCTGCAATGACTTATTAAAAAACGCAATAAAATATTGGGTCAGCAACTGGATATCCTCTTTCCGTTCTCTAAGAGGGAGCAGAGAAAAAGTAAACACATTTAAGCGGTAATACAGGTCAGAGCGTAGCTTTTGATTCTGAAGCGCTGTATTTGGATGGACATTCATCGCTGCAATGATACGTACATCAACGGAAATGTTTTGTGAGCTTCCAACCCTTCTTACCATCCCATCCTCTAAGACACGCAATAACTTTGCCTGCAGCTCAATCGGCATGGTATGAAGCTCATCGAGAAACAATGTTCCTCCATCTGCCAACTCAAATAGCCCTTTTCTTTCAACAGCTCCTGTGTAGCTGCCTTTTGCTGTGCCAAAAAGAATGCTTTCAAGCAATGTTTCTGGGATGGCTGCACAGTTTTGAGCAATGAACGGTCCGTCCCCGCGAAGGGATTCGTGATGAACACCTTGCACAAATAATTCCTTTCCTGTACCGCTTTCTCCGTATACAAGAATGGGAGAGTTTGATTTTGCCAGCTTTTTAGCTTCGTCCTTGAGGCTCTGGAATATCGGATTAACTGTTTTTAAATCATCTAAGGTATATTTGATGTTTTTTGCTGTTTTTTTCTTATTGTTTTTAATCACATTTTTTTGTAAATCTAATAGACTTTCTGATAGCTGCTTCAACCGAGTATAATCTTTTGCAATCTCAACCGCACCAATAATTTGCTTATCCACAAAAATAGGAAGTGTGGTATTTATGGTATCAATTCTTGCTCCATGAATGTTTACATAAACCTGTGTCTGATTATAGATAGACTTGCCCGTTTTAATTACCCTGAGTAACGTACTTGAATTCTCAGTTAAGGAAGGAAAAACGTCCAGCAGGTCTTTACCCTGAACTTCCTTGACATTCATTCCATCAAGCCTTGCTGCTACCTCATTATAGAAAATGGTTTTACCTTCTGTATCGACCACATGGATTCCTTCATCGATGGTTTTCAGGATGGCTGAAAGAACTTCCTGCGTTAACGCAGTTAATTGCACCAATGCTTCACCTCGCTTTAAGGATGCCAAAAATTCAGCACATAGAGCCGAAAAATTAGCCATTTGCCAGATTCTTTACCCACATATTCATATTCTCAAGCTTGTCATAAATATAGCAGTTATTCATTAACCTGCCGCGATACTTATATCCGAGCTGGTATAACACCGCATTCATTCCAAAGGATAAACTCCTTGCTATCGAATACGCACAGTATATTCCCTGCTGTTTAAGCTCACCCTCTAGCTCCCGGAGAATAATTTTCATTAACCCATATTTTCTGTGTTCCTTTAAGGTCGCACAATCCGTTAATTCAGCATTTTTATAAAATGAATTTACTTCAGCAGAAGCAGCACTGACAATTTTCCCCTGATGAAAGAAAACGTAATAAATGGTCCCTTCCTTCATGGTCTTTTTAACATAATCTGGGTCATGTAAGGGTGTGGGGTATATTTGAAACACTTCGCGGTATAACCCCGAAAGCTCTTTTGCACAAGATTCATCTGCCTTCTTTAATTCATACTCCTTTGGCGGATAGGGTTTATCGAAGTTGCTATCTAATTGATAAATGCTGTGAATCATTCCGTCCTCTGTAACCCAATGATCATTTTTCTTTCGTTCCTCTGTATAAAACTTCGAAAAAAAATGGGCATCAGATCCGAGAAAATAACGATCAACTACAGCTTCCGGCTGTAAGCCTTTTTCAAATAGGTGTAGGAAATCTTCTAATCGTGCTTTTATAATTAACTTTTCCAGGTTGTGCTGGCGTGCTAACTCCTCCGCTTTTTCCAACACTAGTTGAGTGTTGCCACGGTAATCATCAATACGAATTCTTTTATTAAAAGGATCAAGATAAGCCTCTAAATATAATCTATCTTCCTCAATATGAATGGTGGAAGCACTTTGATTCATCCCCGACACTCCATTCGTATTCTAGTTTTAAACAAAGTTCATGTGCACATATTCCCCTGGGCTTCACACCCTTCATGAGGACCATTTCTTCTCACTCTCTTTCATTTTGGCTTCATGAACCCTTCATGAGGACCATTTTCTCTCTTTCTCTTACTTTTTGGGCTTCATGAACCCTTCATGAGGACCATTTCCTCTCACTCTCTTTCATTTTGGGCTTCATGATCCCTTCATGAGGACCATTTTCTCTCTTTCTCTTACTTTTCGGGCTTCATGAACCCTTTATGAGGACCATTCTCCACGAATAAACCTCTAGTTCAAGCTTCGTAAACCTATGTGTTTGGTTGGTGTATATTTGAATTCAAACACTGAATCCCCCAATGCCAATTATCCATTTACAAAAAATGCCTGACTGGAAATCAGCCAGACATTTTTACTACTCTGTTTTAAAGCTGATCAGCTTTAGTTCAGTCATTTCTTCAACCGCATATTTAATGCCTTCTCGGCCCATTCCGCTCATTTTTACCCCGCCATATGGCATTTGGTCAACTCGAAATGTAGGGATTTCATTTATCATGACACCGCCTACCTCAAGTTTTTTTGCTGCTTGAAGTGCTTTATGAATATCATTCGTAAAAATTCCTGCTTGAAGCCCATATTTTGAATCATTCACCAAATTGATCGCTTCATTAAATTCAGTGAATGTATTAATATGAACCACAGGAGCAAATACTTCTTCACAACTTACCTTTTCGGTAGTTGGAACATTTACAAGAACAGTTGGCTGGAAAATTCCTTCTTCCGCTCCGCCGCCCAGCCTCAATTCAGCGCCATTTTTGACAGCTTCATCAACCCAGCTTTGTGTCCTCTGTACATCAAAACGTGTAATCATCGCTGAAATGTCCGTATCTTCCTCTAATGGATTTCCAGCCTTCAACTTTTGCGTTTCACTTACGAACTGCTCCACAAAAGTCTCAAAAATGTTTTCATGAACAAATATCCTTTGAATGGAAATACAAACCTGACCTTGATAGGCAAAGGCTCCATTGACAATCCTAGGGATGACTTGATCTAAACCTACTCCTTCATCGACAATCAATGCGGAATTTGACCCTAATTCTAGTGTTACCCGTTTTAATCCCGAATTTTCACGGATATAGCGCCCCACTTCAGGACTTCCCGTAAAGGTAATCATTTTGATACGGTCATCTTTCATTAGTATATCACCAATACTGCGGCCGCTTCCTGTGATGACATTAAGTGCACCAGCAGGCAGCCCTGCACGGTGAAAATAATCAGCTATCTTATAAGAAGATAATGGCGTTTGACTTGCAGGTTTTAGAATCACACTATTTCCGGCTGCAATTGCCGGCCCTACTTTATGGGCAACTAGGTTCATAGGGAAATTAAACGGGGTGATAGCTGCTATGACACCCAAGGGTTCCCGGACTGTAAAAGCGAGCCTCCCCTGCCCACCAGGAGCAGCGTCCATTGGCACGGTTTCACCATGAATTTTTCTCGCTTCATGGGCAGCGAAGGTATAGGTCATAATCGTTCGGTCTACTTCCGTTCTAGCTGCTTTTAGTGGTTTTGCCGCCTCCAACGCGATGATTCTTGCACATTCTTCACGGTCATCCTTAAGAAATTGTACTACTTTTTCTAATATTTCTGCCCGTTCAAAGGCAGGCAGTTCTGCCATTCTTACATGAGCTTGTTCGGCGGCAGCTATTGCTGCCTGCACATCCTCATGCCTGGCAATACCTATCTGTGCAAGACTCTCCAAGTTAAATGGATTTTTCAGCTCCATATAGGAAGAAGTACTTCGATATTCGCCGCCTATCCATAAGTCTTTCTTCATCCTTATCCCTCCACATGAAAGATTCATTTTTTACTATTGTACTAAATTCTACTAGTTCGAAGGGATTTCCTTTTATTCACTGACTTCACACCACTTTAATAGTGTTAGAGCTATAATCTTGCATGCAGCAAACATATCCTCCAAAAGAATGTGTTCATTAGCGTCATGAGCCGTGGCAGTTATTCCTGGCCCAAAAACAACCACAGGTGTATTTCCAACATTTGAGAGAATACCGCCATCCGTTCCCCATGGGCTAGCTTCAATGACAGGCTTCTCTCCTTTAATTTCTATAAAACTCTCAGAGAGTGTCTTCATTAATGGATGATCCACTTCCAGGTTCCCAGGAAGCCATCTTCCCCCAAACCACTCAATCCCAAGTGGATTCTCTTGGAACCAATTATCGTGTTGATTAAGTTCATCCAATACAGCTGTCATTTCCTCTTGCGCGGCGGAAATTGTTTCTTCAGGGGATACGCCCATTCTTCCTTCAATAACAGCCAGATCAGGAACAGATGACGGCCACTCGCCGCTATTTATTTTTCCAATGTTAATCGGGATTGGGATTGGAATGCTGTTAAATAGCGGATCCGTGATTTTAATATTACGATTCTTCTCTAATTGCTGCAGTTTTTGTATCACTAGTACGGCTTTTTCGATGGCGCTAATACCTTCATATCTCGTTCCACCGTGTGCTGCCCTGCCTTTTACAGTAATCCTAAACCACATCGAACCCTGCTGTTTCGGAAAAATCTTCATACCCGTTGGTTCCGGGATAATTGCCCCGTCGGCCTGGTAGCCCCTTAGGACGGCAGCAAGCGTACCAGCACCTCCGCTTTCTTCTTCTATCACACTTTGAAAAATAATATCCCCTTTAAGCTTGATTCCCGTAGCAATAATTGCTTCGATTGCCATAATAAGCGCTGCGGTCCCGCCCTTCATATCTGTGCTTCCGCGGCCATAGAGTTTACCGCACTCAATATGTCCGCTAAATGGATCATGTTCCCAGTTCTTCTCATCGCCGACTGGTACCACATCGATATGACCATTTAGGATGATTGATTTCCCGCCTCCCGTTCCTTTTAATACAGCAACAACATTCGGATTTCCTTCAAAGCTCTGACGGTCACAGCAGAATGCCTCATGCTCCTTTAACTCATCCCGGTCAATTTCCCAAATATCAAGATTCAACCCTAACTGCCGGCATTTTTCAATGATGACAGCCTGTGCACTGCTTTCATTTCCCCTTGTACTATTCTCTTGGACTAGGATTTGTAAAAACCGGGTTCCTCTAGCACGATTGTCCTTCAGCCATTGCTTGATTAATTCTTCATGATTTTTCAATACTTTCACTCCTTCCTCAGAAGAATGGGTGAGATTAATAGGCTATTTTCCGGATCGTATCACTTACCATAAAATCACATTCAGTCTTACTGGTGACTATCAGTAAATCGTATGGCGCGAACAATTCTGTTAACAATAATCCATCAGGAGTCACCTTGAATACGGCCAATTCTGTTATGATCATATCCACACATGCAGCAGAGGTTAGCGGTAACGTGCAAGACGTGACGATTTTTGGATTTCCTGCCTTATCACAATGATTCATTAATACAATTACCTTTCTTGCCTTTTGGGCCAGTTCCATCGCACCGCCCATTCCAGGGACTTTCTTTCCTGGAACAATCCAATTTGCCAAGTCCCCCTGTGAGCTGACTTGAAGGGAACCCAAAATCGTAATATCCACCCGTCCTCGTCGTATCATCCCAAATGCCACAGCGCTATCACAGTAAGAACCACCTGGATTCAAGGTAACTGGAAAGCCGCCGGCATTACATAAATTCTCATCTTCCATCCCTTTTTCTGGGCTTGGTCCCATTCCTGTAATCCCATTTTCAGCATGGAACATGACCATCATGTTCTTCGGTAAATGGTTGGGAACTAAGGAGGGAATTCCAATACCTAGGTTTACCACCATTCCATTGTGGATTTCTTCTGCTGCTCTTTTGGCAATCGTATTGCGAAAATCTACTCCCAAGCCCATTTCCAGTTCACTCCCTTCGAAGGAATAATATGGTCAACGAACACACCAGGAGTAATAATCTCATCAGGGTCAAGGCTTCCGAGCGGAACGATTTCCTCTACCTCTGCAATGGTAATATCTCCTGCCATTGCCACAAGTGGATTCGTATTTCGAGCACTTTTGTCATAAATTAAATTTCCGTAGGGGTCTGCTTTTTTTGCATAAACGATTGATACTTCTGCGGTTAAAGCTGTTTCAATTAAGTAGTCCTTCCCGTTGAGGAGAAAATGGGGTTTATTTTTTGATACGAGTTCATTGTCCATTCCAATATCACTTAGAATCGCTGGGAGACCAACTCCCCCAGCACGAATTCTTTCTGCTAATATCCCTTGCGGTGAAAATTCCACCTCAAGCCTTCCTTCGTGCATGAGTTTACCGGCAATTGGATTGGAACCAATATGAGAGGCAATCACTTTTACTGCCCTTTCCTGACTCACTAGTTTTCCAATGCCGATATGTGGAAATCCAGTATCATTTCCAATTAATGTGATGTCCCGAATCCCTTTTTCGAGGATTCCATCAATGAGCGTCGGCGGGGTTCCGACACCGCCAAATCCCCCAAACATTAACGTCATTCCGTTAGAGAAGAGTTCCAAAACCTTTTCTAAGGTTGTAATTTTTCCAAATGGATTCTCCATCTAAACACCACCGCCCGACTTCATTTGCTTTGAAAAACCTTCAAATGTTTCTGCTAACAGGGAAACTAATTCTTCTATTTCACTTTTCGAAATTGTTAATGGCGGCGAAACGATAATTGAGTCACCGTTTACCCCATCAATACCAGCACCTGCTGGATAAACGAGCAGGCCTTTTTCTTTTGCAAGAGTAATCATGGTATGGGTGACTTGTGCGTTTCGAGGAAAAGGAGTTTTATTGGCGGCATCCTCGACAAATTCAATTCCAATCAATAAGCCTTTCCCCCTAATATCACCGATAAAGGAATATTGTTTTTTTAATTGTAGCAGGAGATTCATTAGGTATTCTCCCTTTGATTCTACCCTACTAACAATCTTGTTTTTTTCTAAATATTCCAGTACGGCGAGAGAAACGGCACAGGATTGTGGATTTGCACTTAAGGTATGTCCGCTCATCACCACTTTTGTCCCCGCTAAAATGGGTTCAATGACCTTTTCACTTGCGAGTGCCGCAGCTATTGGTGCGTAGCCTGCCCCCATCCCTTTACCTAATGCCACAATATCTGGGATAACCTCATATTGTTCCATTGCAAGCATAGATCCCGTTCGTCCAAAACCTGTCATAACCTCATCGGCAATGAAAAGGATGTCGTTTTCGTCACAGATTTTTTTGATTACTTTAAAATAATCCTTCGGAGCATCAATGGCACCGCCTGCAGCTCCGATTACCGGTTCTGCGACAAAGGCGGCAATATGTTGCGCACCAATACGTTTAATAGCATGTTCAAGCTCCTGTGCACATAGAAAACCGCAGGATGGTGCACGAAGGCTGTAGGGACAGCGGTAGCAGTAAGGGGGATTTATTACTGGAAAATCTTCGAGCAGCGGCACAAATCGCGCTCTTCTTCCAGTATGTCCAGACAAAGAAAGTGCACCTAAAGTTATTCCATGGTAGCTGACCCACCTTGATAACACCTTCGTTTTGGTTTGTATACCCTTTTCCTGCCAATATTGAATCGCCATTTTCATTGCCGTTTCAACCGCTTCAGAACCGCTATTAACAAAGAAGCACCAATTTAAGTCTCCTGGAGTAAGTGCTGCAATTTTTTCAGCCAGCTTTTCAGCTGCTTCACTCGTAAATTGAGAGCGATAAACGAACGATATTTTTTTTGCTTGTTCCTGCATTGCTTCAATAATTTCGGATACTCCGTGGCCAATATTCGCGGTGACAGCACCTGAGGCACCATCAAGATATTTCTTTCCTTCCCGATCATACAAATAAACCCCTTTGCCGTAATCAATTATCGGCAGGGTATCATCGAGTGCTGGTTTTATGAGATACGTACGTTCCAACCTGACACCACTTCCCCTTTTAGTTCATTGTATGAGCGAGTTTTTTAATACTTTCATCTTATTTAGATTTAAAAGGGATAAACACCTCGGTCAGCGGTTACTTTTCTAATAGAAAACTATCTTTTACTTTTTAGGGTGGTTCATATAAAATTACACTTAGATTTACATAAGGATGGATTAAATGAATATACCAAAAAAGCCTTTTTCTAAAAAGAAAGAATTATCAACGATTCAATTAATTGTTATTTTTTACTTATCTGCGTTAATCATTTCTACGTTACTTCTGAAAATACCGTTGGCACATCGGGAAAATGCATCCATTAGTTATATTGATGCCTTATTTACATCAGCTAGTGCTGTAAGTGTAACAGGTCTAAGTGTAATCTCCTTAAAAGATACATTTAATCATTTTGGCATTTTTCTCTTATGTATCATCCTCCAAATAGGTGGATTAGGTGTGATGTCACTTAGTACCTTCCTATGGATTATGATTGGTAAAAAAGTGGGTTTAAAGGAAAGGCAACTGATTATGGTGGACCAAAATCAATCTAACTTATCTGGTTTAGTACAGCTGGCTAAACGGGTTTTTATTACCATCATTTCGGTTGAATTTATTGGAGGAATTATTTTAGGATTACGATTCTTAAACTACTATGAAAGTCCCTTATCTGCTTTTAAGCATGGATTTTTCGGTTCGATTAGTGCCACTACAAATGCAGGATTTGATATTACAGGAAGTTCATTAATACCTTTTAATAATGACTACTTTGCACAAACAGTTATTATTTTATTGATGATTATCGGAGCAATTGGATTCCCCGTTATTGTTGAGGTTTATGAATTCTTCTTAAGTTTAAAAAGTAAAAAAAGATATCATTTTACCCTGTTTACCAAATTAACTACTTCTACTTTTGTCATTCTAACAATCGTAGGAGGTCTGATCATTTATTTGCTCGATAGTTATCATTTTTTTGCTGATAAATCCTGGCATGAAACGTTTTTTTATTCACTATTTAATTCAGTGACCACCAAAAGTGCAGGTTTAGCTACTATGGATATAAATGAATTTACCGTCAGCAATCAGCTCTTTATGTCCGTTTTAATGTTCATTGGCGGCTCACCCAGCAGCGCCAGCGGTGGAATTCGGACCACCACGTTTGCAATTGTTTTACTAGCGATTTTCTTTTATGCGAGGGGAAAAGGTTCAATTAAAGTATTTAGAAGAGAACTGCATACGGAGGATGTTATTAAATCATTTATTGTGATTTCAACTGCGGCAGCCCTTTGTTTGCTCTCGATATTAATTCTATCAATTACGGAAAAAGGAACCTTGATCCAAGTAGTGTTTGAAGTAACTTCTGCGTTTGGAACCAATGGATTATCAATGGGTTTAACCCCGTTATTAACTACATTCGGGAAAATCCTCATTATCCTTTTGATGTTTATCGGAAGATTGGGGATTGTAACGTGCCTACTGATTTTAAGAGGTAAAGATAATAGCCAGGAGAAAATTCATTATCCAAAAGAAAAGGTTACGATTGGTTAAAGGGGGATTTCGGTCCCCCTTTTTATGCATTTATGGTAATAGTAGTTGTGGTTCCTGAACCACTTACCGCTGCGTTCACTCCCATTGGGATAGTGGCAATAGGCTGAACATGGCCAAAATTCACATTTGCGATTACAGGTATATTTTTTAGTTCACTTTTTGTTGCGATGACCCTTTTAATTGCAGCTTCTGTTACGTTTGAATCCTTCTGAAACCTGCCAATGAGAATTCCTGATATACTGGCTGCATCAGGGAGCTGAAGCAGTGATTGAAGCACGCGGTCAAAAGAATGAATATGTGCTTCATTATCCTCCTCGATAAAAAGAATACAATCCTTTAGTGACGGCATGAATTCCGTTCCTTGCAATAGGTGCAGCGTACTTAAATTCCCACCAACCAGTTTTCCTTCTGCATCACCTTCTTGGATGACCAAATAGTTTTCCTGTGCTATAAAGGTGCGTTCCTCCTGATCCAGATACCACTTATCATCACTCCAGGTAGGTGAAGGATACACCTCATAGGGTGCGTCATTCGTTACAGCTTCTAGGAAAGATTGGAGCGTATAATCTATTCCATATTTCACACCAAATGTTGAAAAAAATGGTCCCAAATACGTGACTAAGCCTGTTTTTTTATAGATTGCAGCATTTAATGCTGTGATGTCGCTGTAGCCGCAAAAAACTTTAGGATTTTTTTTGATTAAATCGTAATCTATGTACTTTAATAACTGGTTTGCATGATAACCTCCGAGTGCAGTCAAAATTCCTTTCACATTTGGATCTCGAAAGGCATCGTGTAAATCTTCAATCCTTTGTTCAATTGAAGTCGTGAAAAATTCATCGTGGTCTTCCACATGTTTTCCAAACGTGACGGTAAAACCAAGCTGATTTAAACGCTGTGTTGCAAGTTCCACTTGCTTCCCTTTGATAACCGCCATACTCGCAGATGGCGCAATCACCCTAATTTCATCCCCGGGAGATAATCGATTTGGCAGCATAGTTATGAATCCCTCCTTTTTAAATAGTTTACTACACAAATGCGGTATTGGGGGTAGCGCAGATATTTGCTTTCAAACAAAAACAAACCCGCTTAATTTGCGGGTTTAGGCGATAACGAATTCTTTATTTGGTTCTGTTGTAGCTTTTTTGATGATATCTCTTGCGATCCAGACACCGCATGCACTTGCTTGAGCAAGACCGCGAGTGATACCAGCGCCATCTCCACCAACATATAATCCGCTGATTTCTGATTCAAACTTATCATTGAGCTTTGGCCGTGCAGAATAAAATTTTGCTTCGACTCCGTAGAACAATGTGTGTTCCGAAGCTAATCCTGGCGTAATTTGATTCAATGCCTCAGTCATCTCTATTAAACTCTTAAGTGTATTATACGGAAGAACTAAGCCAAGGTCTCCAGGTACCGCCTCTTTTAATGTTGGTTCGATGAATCCCTCTTTGATTCTTCTCTCTGTTGAACGGCGTCCTTTTAAAATATCTCCATACTTTTGAACGATTAAACCGCCATTTGAAAGAGCATTCGCAAGTCGCGACACCTCGTGCGCATATTCAGTCGGTTTATCAAAAGGCTCAGAAAATGTATGCGATACAAGCAAAGCGAAGTTGGTATTTGGGCTCCCTAGCTTTGGATCCTTGTAAGCATGCCCATTGGCAAGCATGATACCGGAATGATTTTCAACCACGACATGCCCTGATGGATTGCTGCAGAATGTACGCACTCTTGTTCCAACAGAGGTATTGAAAACAAATTTTCCTTCATATAAATTCTCATTAATTTCCTGCATAACGATATCAGATGTTTCAACACGAACGCCTATATCTACTTGGTTACTACTCATCTTGAGTCGACGAGCCTTTAAAACCTCGGTCAGCCATTTGGAGCCGTCTCTTCCAGGGGTAATAACGACCTTTTCAGCATAAAGATCTTTTCCGCCTTTAAGCTTTATTCCCTTGATGGTATGTCCGTCAGCTGTTCTTTCAGTAATTATATCTTCAACTTCGGTTTTGTATAACATTTCAATTTTATCATTTAAGTATTCAAAGATGCTTTTCATAATTTTTAGGTTTTGCTCTGTTCCAAGGTGACGAACCTGAGCACGTAAGAGTTTTAATCCTGCTGCATAGCCGCGTCGTTCGATGTCCTTAACTTTATCTGTTAGTGGATCGGTAATACTTTCTGTTGCGCCATGACTTAAATTTATAGAATCAACATATTTAATCAAATCAACAACTTGGGAATCTGGAAGATAATCGGTCATCCAACCGCCAAATTCACTCGTGATATTAAACTTACCGTCAGAATATGCACCTGCTCCTCCAAAACCTGCTGTGATTGAGCATGCCGGCAAACATCCTGCATATTCTTTCCTGCCTGCTGCCGGAGGACATTTCTCTATTTTATTATCTAAAATTGGACAATTTCTCCGATAAATATCATGCCCTTTATCCACTAACAGCACCTTTGCGTTCGGCATTTTTAGTGTAAGTTCATAACAGGTAAAAATCCCCGCTGGGCCTGCACCCACTACTATAACATCATATCTATTTTCCATTGTCCAAAACCTCCAAGACGTATTTACATAACCCTTGGTAAATATATCAAAGAAACACCTATCCGTCAACAATAAAAACGAACTATTTATAAATAAAAAACATTAATGTTCGTGTTCTGCTTGTTTTTAGAAAATAACAAAAAAGGACTCAGGATTTCACCTGAGTCTTTTTTGTTCAGCAATAGCTAGCACCGATGATGATTAATAAGATAAACAACACCACAATTAATACGAAAGTACCATAACCCCATCCGCAGCCACCTACTGCTGGTCCTGCATAACCAAATCCACAGCAATCTTGACCAAACCCATGACCAAATTGTCCGTACATACCTATTCACTCCTTAAGGTTTTTGTCTGTTTACAATCTTAATTTATGTAATAGGTACTTGACCTGTCTGTGCATTCGCCTATATTATGATAATCAATGAAGAAAATGTAGGTGATGAAATTTGAAAACTCTCTTGAAGAGCTTTGTAAACGGTATTTTAACCATTGTTCCCATTATTCTTGTAATCTTTGTTATTTACAAAACTTTTCTGTTTCTCGACGGACTGCTCGGCAATACATTAAGACCTTATCTTCAGGAAGACTACATTCCTGGTATTGGTTTACTAACCACCATTGTTTTAATCACTCTGCTAGGCTGGTTATCTACAAAGTTTATAACTGGCAGCATTATTAGACTGATTGATAAATGGCTGGAAAAAATCCCTGTGGTTAAGACAATCTACTCTGTTATTAAAGATACGGTTCAATCCTTTTTAGGCGAAAAAAAGTCTTTTTCAAAAGTAGCTCTGGTCGTCATTCCTGGGACAGAGATGAGGAGTATGGGGTTTATTACTTCCGAACAGCTAGAGGATTTTTATAGTCCGCTTAAAAACCATGTGGCCGTCTATGTTCCGCAAACATTTCAAGTTGCCGGATTTACCTTTTTAATCCCGAAAGAGCAAGTAGAAATTATTGACGTTAAACCCGAAGATGCCATGAAATTTATCCTTTCAGGTGGAATGACCTCCACTTCAAAAGCAAAAGGTCAATAGAAAAAGCCGCGGATTTGCGGCTTTTTAATTTTCGTCAAACAGCTTCTTATAGGCTCCATATCCTTCCTCATCCAGCTTATCTTTTGGAATAAAGCGTAAGGCAGCAGAGTTAATGCAATATCGCAGTCCATTTGGACCCGGTCCATCATCGAAGACATGACCTAAATGAGAATCAGCGGTTTTACTTCTTACCTCTGTCCGAACCATAAAATGACTATAATCTTCTTTTTCAATTACTTCTTCTTCAACAATTGGCTTGGTGAAACTCGGCCAGCCGCAGCCCGCATCGTACTTATCAAGAGAGCTAAATAATGGCTTCCCAGAAACAATATCTACGTAAATGCCATCTCTCGTTTCATTCCAGTACTCGTTTCGGAAAGGAGGCTCTGTACCATTATTTTGAGTTACTTCATATTGCATTGGCGATAATTCTTTTTTCAGTTCTTCCTTATTTTTCATTTTTCTCCCCCCAATGTGTTTGGATAAATCCTGCTCTACCAGAGCCTACATGGTACCCTTCATAATGTGCTTTATTCTTCTTATAGTAATGTTGATGGTGTTCTTCAGCTGGATAGAAGGGTTTTGCTGGTAAAATTGGCGTTACGATTGGTTTATTGAAGATACCGCTCTCCTGCAATGCTTGCTTGGATTGTTCCGCGAGCTCTTTCTGTTTTTCATCATGATAAAAAATAGCTGTTTGATATGACTGACCGCGGTCGTAAAATTGACCACCGGGATCGGTTGGGTCTATCTGCTGCCAATATAGTTCAAGCAATTTTTCATATGGAAAAATATCCGGGTTAAAAGTAATTTGAACGGCCTCATAATGACCTGTTGACTCCGAACACACCTGTTCATATGTAGGATTTTCTACATGACCGCCGGTATATCCAGAAATGACACTAATAATGCCCGGCTGTTCATCAAATGGCTTCACCATACACCAAAAACAGCCACCGGCAAATGTTGCCTGTTGTTTCGTTTTCTCCACAATTCCCACTCCTTTGAATTTTATTGCTATGACTATGAGTATACCGAAACTTTACGAAGAAATACAATTTGCTGTTTAGAAAAGGGAGCGTAAAAAAAGCCGAACCACGTCCCCAGGTTCGGCTGATAGTCCCTATTTAATTTTCTTTTTTTGCCTCGATTGTTTGGTAATGTTTTTCCACTTTTTCTGTTCTTCGGTTTGTGCTCGTTTGTCGGCTTTTCTTTCGATATAGGCGAGTTCTTTTTGGAGCTTATTGTAGCTGTTTAAACGTCCTGCAGCCAATGTACCTTCTTCAATCGCCTCCAGCACAGCACAGCCCGGCTCATCCTTATGCATACAATCCCGGAATTTGCACATCTCACCCAATTTATCAATATCAGAAAACGTTTCTGTTAAACCATCGGCACTTTCCCAAAGCTGTAATTCTCGCATTCCTGGGGTGTCAACCAACACACTGCCATTTGGAAGCTGAATCAGTTCACGGTGAGTGGTCGTGTGGCGCCCTTTGTCATCACCTTCACGAATCTCCTTTACCACTTGCTTATCGTTACCCAGCAACAAATTGGTCAAGGTTGATTTCCCCACCCCCGATGACCCCAATAATGCAATGGTTTTCCCTGGTTGTAAGTAAGGTTCAAGCTTTTCAATTCCACTCTTTAACTCTGCACTAATCGCTATTACCGGTACGCCGCCAAAGGCGATGGCTTCGACTTCAGCAAGTTTCTCATCAATATTTCCACATAGATCCGCCTTACTTAAAACAATAACAGGATTGGCACCACTTTCCCATGTAAGCAATAAATAACGTTCAATTCTTCTTAAGTTAAGATCATCATTTAAAGAGTTTACAAGAAAAACAGTATCGACGTTTGCAGCAACGATTTGCTCTTCAGTTGTTCTCCCTGCCGATTTTCTTGAAAATTTACTATATCGAGGCATTACTCCATAAATGGTTCCTTTGGCTTCGTCCACCCGCCGTTTCAAAATCACCCAATCTCCTACTGCTGGGTAATCCTCACGACTTAGTGCTTCAAAATTAAACCTTCCAGAAACCTCACAAAGTAAATCGCCATGCTCCGTCCATACACGATACATATGCTTATGTTCCAAGGCTACTCGGCCGATTATCATCTCATCATTTTGTTTTAAAGCTTGAAAGTCATTTTTGATCTTTTCAGTTAGACCGATTGTATTTAAATTCATCCATATTCCTCCAAAAAAAGTAAAATAAAAAACCATAGGCAACACAGCCCATGGTTTATCTTCACAAAGGAATAATGGGTAGAGAATTCCCCTAAATGGTGAATCCGCGGGCTGTGCAAACGATATTAAAATTCACGGCAATTAACGTTTTTTCATTTAACATGACACTTCACCCGCCTTCCGACTTATTTGTTTTAAGTATATGACAACTTTATCCATTTGTAAACAAAAAATCCAAATATAGACACCCACCTAAACATGCATGAATAAATTAATTTGTAAAGAACGAAAGAAAGGAGCAAATGGTATGTCTGGAAATAGAAATCATTCTGATTATCTTCAAAGGGCTGCAATGTATGATTTGCTGGCTCATAATTTTAAATACTCTAACCCAAACCTGCACATGCATTACTATCTGAAACATTTAAAATATATGAATAAAGCGATGATGATGCGTAACATCCAACAAAACCAGACCGATGGAAGGATCAGGTTCCTACACACCTCACCAGATTCCCCGAATATCGATATTTATATAAATGGGCAAATGCAAGTGAAGCGCCTTCCATTTAGAGTCGCAAGTAATTATTTAGCATTAAAGCCTGGAAAACATCACATTGATATTTACCCAACAGGAAATTCTGTCGATAGTGTTCTCAACAAGAGAATTACGATTGAGCCTGGTAAGTCATATACCTTAGCAGCTATTGACTCTGTGAAAAAAATGCGCCTGCTACCTTATCTGACTCAGCCAGAAGTGCCGCCAAACGAATCTAAAATACGTTTCCTGCATTTATCCTCTGATACAGGTGCCCTGGATATTGCCGTAAAAGACCGAGATGTTGTCTTTCCAAACGTTTCATACAAACAGGCTACCGATTATTTAGGAATCATGCCGATGACCGTAGATTTAGAGGTGAGAGAGGCTGGAACGAAAAATGTGATCCTCCCATTGCCAAAAACGCAGTTTCGTCCAAATGAAACCTATACGATTGTATTGCTAGGTCTTACAAAAGGGGAACCATCCTTTCAAGCAATGATTTTGAAAGATTAAAAAAATAAGGTGGCACATGATATGAGCCACCTTAATTAACCGGTACGAGTATCGTAAAAGTAATATCATCTTTCATTAAATCAAATGTCTTTACTTTTATACTAACATCACTTTTTAGTTTTAATTGCTGCATGTTTACATGAATCATTTTTTCATTAGGATGAATTTCCACACCATTTGGCAGTTTATAATTTTCTTTGATGAATCTCAGTACATAGGAAACGGGTAAAGGCAGGCTCCCAACTGAAATTGACTTTTGCTTTAGAACCAAATCACCATTCTCCAATGCCTCTGGTTCGAAGGTAAGCTTCAAATCTACTTCTTGACTAAAAAATTGTAAGGTTCCATACAACTCCACTTCATCCTGCAACTGTACACTATATTCTATCGGTGAATCCGCCGCTTCCTTTTTTATATATTGGTTTATCAATACATTGAGATCTTCCTTATTCGATTTAACCTCGAAAGAAACATTCTTGTTATTGGGTAACGTTTGTTGGATTTTTCCACTTTCATTAGCAGGTACCATGATTAAGGATAAAAGAATAATAACAATAGTGACAATGAATCCCAATAAAAGAAAGAATCCCGTTTTCCATTTATTTTTCATAGAAAGCTAATTCTCCTCTTTACTGACCATATACGCTTTTTTAACAAGATCAGGTAATGTTCGTTCTTCTAAGGTTTCGTTTAATCGCTCTGCGATCAATTCATACCCTTTATCGTTAGGATGGAAGTTATCGGTATGCAATAAACTTTCTGTTGGATTTATAAATAAATCTTCTATTCCAACAAAATAGGCATTTGAATAATTTGAAACAACGCTTTGGCAGGCAGCATTCCAATCTGAAACGATTTTGTCGAGCTCTTTCACATCAGAAAACCATTGTGAAAATGGATTGTATACTCCAACCAAAACAATATAGGCTTCAGGATTTACTCGAATGATGGAATTCATGATTTCGATGAGATTTTTAATGTACACTTCTCTTTCTTTTTCAAAAATAGATAACTCGAGATTTGTGATATTATCCTTGACTACTTTCATAATGTCATTGCCGCCAATCGTCAATATTACCAAATCAGCAGTAGAAAGGGATTCTTTCATGTCTTCTGTCTGCAATCTATTTAATAATTGCGGGGTACGATTACCTTTTACACCGAAGTTATAAAAATCTACTTCCTTAATTCCCTTTTCTTCCTCGAGCAAAGTTCTTAAGTAAGGCAGGTATCCTCCAGTATTTGTACTATCTCCTACACCTTCTGTTAAAGAATCACCAGCAGAAATAATTTTTATTTCCTTTGGGACAAAATCGTCAGGAATCTCTTCATAAACAACAGCTGAAGCAGTCCGTTCTTTATGTAATTCCAATCGATTGGATTGACTGCAAGAACTTAAGAAAAATGCCGATAGAATAAGAAGGGTGAACACTTTTTTCATTAAATTCACCACCCTCTTACTAATGATATTATAACAGAACATAAATAATACAAAACAAGCTCGTAGTACATACTATTCATTACCAAAAAAATAGACCCAGAGGAGGTCTATTGTAACGATTTTATATCACTAATCATTTCATCATATGGTACTTCTTTATAGCCATCGTAAATTTTCTTAACTTTTTGATCTGGTCCCACCAAGAAAAAGTATGTTTGGTGAATTACTTGGTCACCTTCTTGTGGTTTTTTTACTAACGTTTTGAAGGTTTCTCTCGCATAAGTTTCAATAAATTCTTGTGAATAGCCTGTCAAGAAAGTCCAATTATCATCCTTCAGACCGAAGTTCTTTGCATACCCTGTTAGTTTTTCTGGTGTATCAACAGTTGGGTCGATACTAAATGATACAAACTCTACATTCTTCAACTCTTCCTCAACAACCATTTTTTGCAGCTTGGTCATATTAGCCGTCATTGGTGGACAAACATCTGCGCAATTGGTGAAAATAAAGTCAGCAACCCAGATTTTTCCGTCCAAATTCTTCTTTTCAAATGGTTTATTGTCTTGTGTGACAGCCTTAAAATCATTTACTGGATAATCAAGCGGATTCTCAATCCCCTTCTGCCCACAAGCAGATAGGAGTGCCACAATTACTACTAAAAGAAACGATAACCTAACCTTCATATTAATCCCCCGCAACCTTTTTCTTTTCGTGATTAGTTTAACAAACATTCACAAAAGAAGAAAGACAACAGCTTATTAATCCATTGTTCCTGTTTTCGTTAGTGTGTTTTTTACTTGAACATCAAATTTAGCATTCTTATATAATTCTTTCCATTTGTTTTGTGATATAGGCTTACCGCGGACATGAGCCATATACTCATTTCCAATTCCAATAGGGTCTACCTGTTTTTCTTGGAAAAACAAAAGTAGTTTTTTGATTTGACTTTCCATTTCTTTATTTATTTTTTTCTCTATGAACTTCATGTTAGCAGGTTTGCTTAAATCTAAATAATTCGTGGTTTCAAGCAATCTGGAATCCATTTTTACCTGGACTTTAAAAACTAGATTCTTTTTGTTCACTAAATCAATTTTGGAATGACTGCGCAAATTATCGATACTTATAAATAATTTATTATATATTTCCCCATACGATTGGCCCCCTTGTATGTTCATTATGTTCTTAAATTCGTCACGGTTAAATTCTAATTCCTTTGATCCTGTTCGATATTCATCTGTTAAAAGTTTTAAATAAAAGAGCTTATCATTGTTTAACGTTGCCACCATTTTATCATCATTGAATAGAGCAACTCCTGAAATGGCTACCTTGTCTTTTTTGACTTTTAGTATTGGCAGCACCGGATCCTGTCCGTAATCAAAAAACTTGTGATTAAATTCGTGAAGTGTCGGTGAGATTAATAGCTCCCTTTCCACGTTTTGTCTAATTAAATTATATAAATAAGTTCCGATATTTACCTTTATCTTCTTTTCATCCATACTTATGATTGAAAAAGCATCTTTTTCAGCAATCGTTAAATAAACCATATTCCCAACTGTTGGATCACGATTTAGTGCGTTTACAAGCTGAATGATTCCTTTTTCCGCCAATTCTTCACTATAAATGACACAGCGGAGCTGCCCCATTTCAAGTCTCTGGTCGGTTGCAAGATTTTCCTCTGCTCGTAAGGTTTGGAGGGTATTCGCATCAGCAGAAATGACGTTGGTCATCACTTTGGCCATGGGGTCAAATTTTGATACCGCAACGGTCCCTTTGATTTGATTTTCTTTCTTTAAATCAAATCCAATTGCCGTAATAAGCCCTAACCTTTCCAATTGCTTAGGTTCGGTTCCACAGCTTGTTAGTAAAAAGAACGAAGTGACCCCAATCACCAGTTTCAGCCAATTACGACGTTTCAGCATGCTTGCTTTCCCTCCTTTTATACCATTTTTTTATGAAGACAATCATTGCAAGAAGAACAGGGTAGCAAAAAGCAAAGTAAAATCCTAACTTTGCTACCATATCTGTCATTGTATTCATTTGATATCTTGACTTAATGAAGAAGGATCCTGCGAAGGCCGCAATGGCAATAATCCAAACACCCCATTTTTGTTTTCTTCGAAGGATTCTAGAAAAACCCTTTGAAGCTGCCCAAAGATAGAAGCACATATTTGGCAAAATAATGAGCATCCAAAAAGAAACAGCAATAAATTCAAACCTTTCTAAATTGGGGAGTCGAACAATCTTAAACATTGATAAAACCGGCCAGATTGTTTTTTCCAGGCTATTAGAGGCAAAAAAAACAATAGAAATAAGTGTTGCAAAAGTAAATATAATCGTGGTAACCAAATTTCCCATTTGTACAAAAAACATAGCCTTTTGCTTTTCTTTCACAAATGGATAAACAAACATAATAATTTCAAATCCGAGCATTGAAAGTGTTGTACTGTGTGCTCCCATGAGTAGTTGTTTCGCATTTGCATTCATAATGGGAAACAAATGAGTAAAATCACCGTATTGTAGTGGAACAAATATCACTACAGCCAGCCAAATGGTCCCGACAACTGATAAAAATGCCACTCCAACTACAACTCTTATTCCACCATAAACAGCATAAATGACTAGCAAAATGAGAACCAGGGAAAGCTGCCAAGTTGGCAAGGTCGGAAAGATCCATACTTGAACAATTTCAACATAGTTCATTAGAATGATAAAGAAAGTTGATGTCATATAAATCATGTAGAGGACATTCAACGAATGCCCTGCCCATTTTCCAAATATATCAACATGAATTCCATACAAATCAGCACTATCATATTGCTTGAGCATTTGGATCATAAATACCAAAACAACCGAAACGATAATCCCTGCTAAGAAAACTGAAATCCAAGCATCGTGCTTCGCTTCTAAATAAACAACTCTTGGCAGACCGGCTAACCCAACTCCCACCTGTACGGAGTTGATGATGAAAGCGAGCATAAATGCATTAAACAATAATCCTTCTTTTGGATGTAAATTTACCTTCATTTTTATTCGCTCCTATTCATCTACATCCTTTTTTTGTTTCGCCTTCTTTTTAGAAAAGCGCTCCTGGTCATCTGTTCGATTCGTTAAGGGGCGGAATGAAAGATATTGCGGCGGCAGCTTGAAAAAGCTGTAGCCAATATCCTTTAATCTAACAGGGTAAACGGGTGTAAGATAGGGTCCTCCGATGGTCTCTAATTTAAGTAAATGAATAATGAAATAGCAGAAGCATAGCATTATTCCAATACCTCCCCATAATCCTGCCATCAGTATGATTGGGAACCGAATGATCCGTATCGCAGTACCCATTAAATAACTTGGTGTCGTAAATGAACCAAGTGCACTTAATGCAATGATTATGATTAAGATATTGCTAGTAAATCCCGCTTCAACTGCTGCTTGCCCAATTACAATACCTCCTACGATACCCATTGTCTGACCCACTTTTGTCGGCAGCCTAGCCCCTGCCTCCCGTAATAATTCAATAACAAATTCAAGTAATAGTGCTTCCATGACGGGTGGAAAAGGAACTCTCGCCCTTGATTCCCCCAACGACAGCAGCAACGGGGAAGGAATGACTTCATAGTGATAGGTTAAAACGGCGACATAAGCAGGCGTTAATAATACGGAGAAAAAAGTAGCCACTAGCCGCAGCATCCGTAAAAACAAACCCATGTTCCAGCGCATATAAACATCTTCTGTTGATTCGAAAAAGGCGAAAAAGGATGTAGGACCATAAAGACAGTCAGGACTCCTGTCCAACAATACCGCCACTTTTCCCCTATATAAAGCTATCGATACACGATCAGGAAGCTCTGTTGTCATCAACTGTGGAAAAACGGACCAACTGTCGCTCTCTATATACTGACCTAGGACAGTTGTTCCAGGGACATAATCCAAGTTCAGATCCTCGACCCTCTGTCTAAAGGTTTGGATAATTTCCTCATCCGCAATACCTTTAATATAGACAAGCTTAGCTTTTGTTTTTGATCGTTTACCAACAACAAGGTCTTCTGCACATAAATCTTCATCCTTGATGTTGTTCCTTAAAATATTCATGTTAGCCTGTAGTGATTCAGTAAAAGCTATTTTCGGACCATAAACAAGGGATTCCGTTTCAGCTTTTTCGAGACCTCTTTCAAGAGTCTTTTTAACATCAGCTAAAATCCCATAGGGCTGTCCTTCTGCGTAAATATATACTTTTCCTTCGTTAATTCCAGCAACTACTTCACTTAATTGATTAACTGCAGTGATTGAAATCATAGGTAAGACTTTTGCGATAGATTCACATGTCCATTCCATGTCCTTATTGTTTAGAATGGATTTTATTACAATATCATCGAGCCTTGTTGAATCAATTAATGTATTCATCAGGCAGAAAATCAGCTTCTCCCCGTCCCTTTTCATTGTCCTAAAGACAAGGTCAGAACCAACATTCAATTCCGTTTTAAGCTGCTCTTTTAATTCTTCCAAGTCTAAACTATGAGCTTTTGGTGTTTCTTCGTTTTTTTTCCCAGACAACCATTTGAACATAGGCAGCACCTTTTTAATTCAATTTTTTTTAGCATTACCAAAAAAGCTATTTTTACCCAAAAAACAAAGAATGTTACATAGGACTATCCTGATGGTTATCATCCATAAAGGAATAAAAAGAAGGTTTAAGGTATGGGTATTATATGGTATTATGAATGAGTATTCATTCAACAAAACAGAAAATTTCGAAAAGACAGTATAGTAAATTGGAGGTGTTATGGATGAAACGAATCGGTCCCATTATGATTATTGAAGGAGCTAATAATAGTAAGGTTCCCTTTTCAAGAAGTTTGTACATTAATAGTAAGGATAAGGTGCTCATTGATACGGGAGCAGATCCAGCTGAACTACGTGCTCTTGACGAGCAACATGGAGTTGAATTGGTTGTTAATACCCATTACCATCCTGACCATACACTGCATAACCATTTGTTACGAGATGCAGAAAAATGGATAAATCCACTCGAATTTGAAACCATTCAATCAATCGAAGGAATTGCTAGAGGGAATGGAGTCTACCAGGAATGGGGTCCCGAGGGAGTTGAAGTATTAAGAAAGCACCTGCCAAAGGAATGGGTGCAAAACCTCGGAGAGATCTCTGGTACCTATCAATATGAAGAAGAATACAACTTTAGCGGTGTCAAGGTAAACTTTCTACATACACCTGGTCACACAAAAGGATATACCTCACCCTATTTTCCGGAATTAGGTGTAGTTTACGTCGGCGATTTTGATATGACAGCATTTGGACCTTGGTACTTTGGAACGGATGGGGATATTGACGAGTTTATTGCCTCCAGTGCACGTCTTCTAGAACTGAACGCCGAAACCTATATCACAGGTCATCAGAAGGGTATCTTTACCAAACAAGAATTTACTGAAGCGATGTGGAAATTTCTATCGATTATTGAAAAACGTGACGAAGTTATTGAAAAGCATGTTCGAGAGGGGATGAACTTCGAGGAACTGACCAACATCGGAATCTTCTATCCGAAAAAAATGCTGGAAGTCATGATTCTTAGAACATGGGAGCGAAGTGGTATTCGTAAGCATTTGCGGAGACTTGGGTATAGTGTACAAGGAAACGAGATTCAGGTGGTAAACAAATAAGGATGGGAGCCAATGCCCCATCCTCATTTTATTCATAGTAATACATTAAGGCAATGGTACCTGGTCCTGTATGCGTACTAATTGTTGGACCTGTATAATCAACAGAAATACTGTTGTATCCTGTCAATTCAATGAGCGAGTTTTTTAATTTCGTGGCCAACTCATGTGCCTCTGCATGAACAATGCCCACACGTTTGACAGTTTTACCTTCTACATCCTCTGCAAATTGCTTAGCGAGCCATTTAACCACTTGTGAATGACTACGGACCTTTGCAACTGGGGTGTATTCTGCACCTTCTAAAGAAGCAATTGGCTTTATATTAAGTAAGGAACCAATGAATGCCTTACCTTTCCCTATCCGTCCGCCTTTTACCATATTCTCCAAAGTATCAATCATTATATAAAGCTTCGTATGTTCACGGACATGATCAAGCCGGTCAAGGATTTCCTCAACACTCTTGCCCTGCTTCGCCATTTCAGCCGCTTCTTGAACCTGGAACTGGAGTGCCATTGAAATAAACTTTGAGTCCACAACAGTTACCTTCGTATTCGTCATTTGGGCAGCACTTTCAGCAGAGCGAACGGTTCCGCTCATTTTACCTGTCATATGTATGGAAATCACTTCATAGCCTTCTTCCCCAAGTCTGTCGTACACTTCTAGGAAAGTTCCAGCTGATGGCTGGGAGCTTTTCGGTAATTCTTCTAAACTTTTCATCGTTTCCATAAATTCAGCAGGCTGAATTTCTACGCGGTCCAAATAGGTTTCTCCTTTTATTGTTACAGACAGTGGAACTACAACCACACCTAATTGGTCTGCCTGTTCTATTGTCATATCCATGGTTGAATCCGTGACAATCTTAATCTTGCTCATTTACTCACATCCCTAGGATTTACTCCATAGTATTATAACTGTTCATTATTCTCTAAGATATAA
This sequence comes from Neobacillus niacini, assembly GCF_030817595.1. Lineage (GTDB taxonomy): Bacteria > Bacillota > Bacilli > Bacillales > Cytobacillaceae > Neobacillus > Neobacillus niacini_G. The sequence continues at coordinate 6,439,864 of NZ_JAUSZN010000001.1, read as the reverse complement.
ATTCCCCTAATTTCTAAAAAATAATTTGGCATTAAAAAAGCGATGGCTCCTAGATCAAGGGGGACAGGCATAAAATATTGAGTAGAAAAGACCTTCAAAGAAATGAATCTCTGAAGGTCTTTGTATCACTGTTTATGCATTAGCAAACTCTTCTTCCTCTTCTTGCATTTTCTTCTTTCGTTTCTTGTAAACAAATTTCGATAGGTTTATTGAAATTTCATATAACAACAATAATGGTAAAGTCACTACAAAATCCGACATAAAATCTGGAGGTGTGATGACGATTGCAATTAAGATTAACACGAAGTATGCGTATTTTCGGATTTTCGATAACACAAATGGATTAATAATGCCTAATGCTGTTAAGAACATTACGACCGCTGGAAGCTCGAACAATACTCCAAACGGAAGGGTCATATTCATAAGAAAGCGGAAATATTTTTCAGCTGTAAAATTCGTTACGAACATATCTGCTCCCATATTGACTAAAAACTCAAGAACCATTGGGAAAATGATGAAGTAACCAAAAGAAAGACCAATGATAAATAAAATAAACAGTGCTGGAATATAGGATAAGGTAATTCTTTTTTCTATAGGTTTAAGTGCCGGCTTTACAAACATCCATAGTTGGCTGGCCAAAACTGGGATGGTACCTGCAATCGCAATAACAGTCGCAATCATAAAATAAACCCAGATAATATCACTCGGCCCGAGTACAATCAATTTAACATCAAGGTCTCGAACGATCCAATCGTAGATATCGGTCACATAAATGAATCCAACAATGAAAAAAACAACGAACGCAACGGCCGAAATAATAATTCGTTTACGCAACTCATCTAAATGATCAACTAATTGTAATTCTTTATCTTCCATGTATTTCCCCTGCCAATTTCAAAGGTTGAAATGAATCCTTCTATAGTAATCGTTATTTGCAACATTTTATAGTTTAAAAGTCAATCGAAGAAAAAAAGGTGCAAGAAAGAATCTTACACCTTATTTAGTCAATTTTTGTTTTTCCTCATCGATGTCTTTCATCACATCATCGGTTAATTCACGAGTTGATTTCTTGAATTCCTTTAAAGTTTGTCCGAAGGCGCGGCCAATTTCTGGCAGCTTCTTAGGGCCAAAAATAATGAGGGCTAGTGTTAAAATAAGGATTAATCCTGGTATTCCAATATTTGAGAACATTGATTTACATCCCCTTTAGTTAATTATCTTTCTACTACGATTATAGTATTGATAAACACTTTTGAGTAAAATATACACAATAATTCATATTAAATTCACATTATCTAAGAAATATTACCTAGATGTGATTTTTAGCATTTATTTCTCTACTATTTCCTCTTAACAATTTACCAAGAACCACTCCTGAAGTCAATGTAAATTCCATTTTTAAATTGTAGAAATATTTTGACAATTGGTTGTTTAACATTTATAATTTTTAAAAGAGAAACATATACTATTAGAAACTTATATGGAATGGATGTGATGAAGATGGAATTTTCACTCAGTAGTTTTGATGGAGCCCTGCCAGTTGAAGTAACCATCGATGAAGAGAATGGCAGGTATATGATTCGCAAAAGCGATAGCAGCGGAGAATACTTTAATAGCCCTAATGAATTAATTGAATGGGTGAAAGCACATTTCCATGAGGAAGACTTCTGCCATCCAGATGAATTTAGAGGTATGCTTGATAAATTAGCTGATTATGAATTAAACGGTTCCTATTTTTAAAAGAAGGAAGCATCGCAGCCGATGCTTCCTTTCTTTATGATGCAATGTTCCTGGCATCACGGTTAGCAATAATAATTCGACGTATATCTTCTGTTAACTCTTTATAGTCTTTATGGCAATGAACGTTAGGATCAATATGGTGACAAATGGTTACTTTAATATGAGCAGGTTTTATTAACCGTCGATTTTTCTCAAAAACATCTGCAGTCCCTTTAATCGCAATCGGTACAATTGGCACCCGAGCATCTTGTGCTAGTCGAATCCCCCCTACCTTAAAGGGCAGGACAGGTCCTCCCATGCTTCTCTTTCCCTCAGGAAAGATAACAAGCGAATGACCTTCTTTGAGTAATTTAACACCCTCCTGCATGCTGTTAAGTGCTTGCTCGCGGTTTTTACGATCAATGAGTATACAATTAATGGCGTCGAGCCAAGAAGAGAGGATTGGCACTTTCTTTACTTCTATTTTTGAAACAAAACCGAATGGTTTATCAATTGTCATAAGTAGCACAGGAATATCAAAATCACTTTCATGATTCGCTATGAAAACAACTGGTCCTTCCGGAATGTATTCCAAACCCTCAACACGTACATCAGAGCCTGTCAATTTCAAGAAAGTCTTCGAAAATCGTTTTGGGTATTCATGAGCAATTTTATCAAGTTGGTTAACTGGTAAATGACTTAATTTCTTTATTCTAGCTAGCTGCGGAAAACTATATATTAGAAAACCGCTTATATACAAAAAGCATGTGATTAGCCTAAACATTGTTGCCTCCTTTTTGTGTTCTAAAACATTATAAAGCAGGAGAGGAAAAATTGATTAGGTTAAATGATATTTTTTTAAAATAAGGCTGTGTAAATTGGACTGTTGATTTCCACTCCACTAAGAAAAGATTCTTTATAGAATCTCCGCTGGTGGTTTCTCCTGTCCTAAGTCACTTCGCGCTATCCTCGTGATTGCCGGGGAGCCTTGGATGATCATCACTATCCTGGTATGATAGTTACCGTAATTTGGAGAGCCTAGGTTTATCGGAACAATCCAGGTCAGATTGTTACGATAAATTGGGGAGTCTTGGATTATCGGCGCTATCCAGGTCAGATTGTTACGATAAATTGTGGAACAACGTTTTATCAGAAGATCCGGGACAAGGTTGTTACCGAGAACTTGGATTTTCGAGAGTCTTCGTGCCTTCCGCGAAAATCAACAGAGTGCATTATCAACATTTTTCTTTAACACAGACTAAAATAAAAAGACAGCCAAAATTAATGGCTGCCTTTGGTAATGCGGTCATAAATTCTATATTCATACTTATAAGGGTTTTTCTCATCTTTTATTCCTTTTTCGCAGGAGATGAGCTCCCATTCACGTTCATTGAACTCCGGAAAATAAGTATCTCCCTCAAACTCTTCGTAAATATGTGTTATGTAAAGACGGTCTGCATAAGCAAACGTTTCTTTAAAAATTTCAGCACCGCCTATCACGAAGATTTCATCATCCTGATTACGGCAATATTCCACGAATTCCTCCATTGAGTAGAAAATTGTCACATTATTGCTCTTATAATCTAGCTGACGGGTAATTACGATATTTTCTCTTCCAGGCAGAACCCGACCGATCGATTCATGCGTTTTTCTCCCCATCGCAATCGGATGCCCCATTGTGGTTCGTTTGAAGAATTTTAAATCCTCTGGTAAATGCCATGGCAATTCATTATCCTTGCCAATGACTCTGTTTTCATCCATGGCCACAATAAAAGAAATCATACAGAGACCGCTCCTTTAATATGTGGATGTGGATCATAACCTTGTAAAGTAAAATCCTCAAAGGAAAATGAGAAAATGTCCTTAACATGTGGATTGATGTTCATTTTCGGCAATGAACGCAGATCTCGCTCCATTTGCATTTTCACTTGCTCAATATGATTTTGATAGATATGAACATCACCAAATGAGTGAATAAATTCACCCGGCTCCAAGTCACAAACCTGCGCTATCATCATTGTCAATAACGCGTAAGAGGCAATATTGAATGGCACACCAAGGAATACATCTGCTGAACGTTGATACAATTGACAGGATAATTTCCCATCGACCACGTAAAATTGGAACAAGCAATGACATGGCGCTAAAGCCATTTTATCAATCTCCGCTACATTCCATGCATTCACAATCAGTCTTCTTGAGTTTGGATTTGTCTTGATTTGATGAATTAACTCACTAATTTGGTCTACCGTCGTACCATCAGCACCTGTCCATGAACGCCATTGATGTCCGTATACTGGCCCTAGTTCACCGTTTTCATCAGCCCATTCATTCCAAATCCTTACACCATTTTCCTGCAAATATCTGACATTAGTATCACCATTTAAAAACCATAGCAATTCATAAATGATCGATTTTAAATGCAGCTTCTTAGTAGTTAATAAAGGAAATCCTTCTTGTAAATTAAATCTCATTTGATAACCAAAAGTACTGATTGTTCCTGTCCCGGTTCGATCTCCCTTTTCATGACCATTTTTTAAAACATGCTCGCAAAGCTCTAAATATTGCTTCAAAACTGACACTCCCTCTGTAAAAACATTCATGTTTTTCATTTTACCATAATGAACCGTTTATTGCAGAGCCTGAATGAAGTCATACGTCTGAGGAGCTCGTTTTTTCAATTGTAATTTTGTTTCGTGATCTAGATAATACATGGCAAAGGTTTCAGCAAAGTATTCCTCTGCATGCAGGATGAAATAAGAGTTTCCAGGAAATAAAATTCCTCTCTCTTCCTCCCATATCAATTGAAATTCTTTACTTTTACTAACATTTTGGAATACAAGATGATCAATCGAATGAGCGATTTCGTGCAGTTCTAAATTCACAGATCCATGCCCTTTCCCTTTTTCACTGCTCCCTATTTTCACCAAAACCACTTGCGAGCCGCCAATTCCAGGTACTTCATCCCACGTAGTTTGTGAATTGTACCCACGGGGAATTTGCCCAGCTAAGTAGCGAGCTGTTTGGTTATCTGTTAATTTTCCAGTAAACAGTTTAAGGGTAATGTCTTGATCGTTGATTTTTTCTAAAAGAACTTCTGGCAAATTAGAAATTCTAGTAATAATACCTGCAGCCGCTTTTTCATCAAAAAGGCTTTTTGGTAATAGTATCATTTCGTTTAATTGTTCGAGATTGGATTCGTTATTAATAAATTGATAGAGTTCAGAGTTTCTTGGATAATCACCAAGTTTAATGCTGTCAAACGAGGCTTGGGAGGTGGTGATCATCGACAAAAATAATCCAGCAATAATGGAGGAAACAACCCATTTACGCATATTATCATCCTCCTAGTAAATTAGACCTTTACTAGAATTATAACATGGTAGATCGTGCTGAATAATTGGTAATTAATTGGTGGAAATCGAGGTTCTCAGATATATCTCATTTATAAGTAAAATTTCTAAAAGTATTCGTTTTAAAAAACAAGACTTATATTTTATACATAAAAAAAGAAAAGCTGTCCAAAAATGGCAGCTTTTCGAAAAACTCTATACTTCAAGTCCATAATTCCGGCAAAGTGCCGCTAAACCGCCTGAAAATCCGCTGCCAATGGCGTTAAATTTCCATTCACCGTTATGACGATAAAGCTCACAAATAACAACGGCGGTTTCGACGGAAAAGTCTTCGCCAAGGTCAAAACGAAGAATTTCACGATTTGTTTCTTCATCAAACAACCGGGCGAATGCATTGGAAACCTGTCCAAAGTTTTGATTTCTTGAGTCTGCATCATGAATCGTTACGGCAATCGCAATTCGATGGACGTGTGAAGGAACCTTGCTGAAATCAATTCTTATTTGCTCATCGTCCCCATCACCCTCACCAGTGCGGTTATCGCCCGTATGCTCCACTCCGCCTGACGCATGCACTAAATTATTATAAAAGATAAAATCCAAATCCTGCGTTACCCGCCCATTTGCGTCTGTAAGAAATGCGGAAGCATCGAGGTCAAAGTCATGGCCGCCGTGGTAGCGGTTCGTGTCCCACCCTAGACCAATAATGGCTCTTGTTAATCCAGGATTTGTTTTTGTAAGATCAATTCTTTGTCCTTTAGATAAATTGATGCCCAACTAGATCACCTCTTTAGAACTTAATTTTAGAAGGAACAAGCATAGCTTGTTCCTGTAGTCTTAACTGTATGAACGCACTACTTCACTTAAGCTTGCTGCGTTTGTACCAGTTCCAACAGCAGCGAACTTCCACTCTGTGTTGTGGCGGTAAATTTCCCCAACCACTAACGATGTTTTGCCGCTGTAATCATCAGATAGGTTATAACGAATCATTTCTTGACCATTTGATGGATTTACTACACGAATAAATGCATTGCGGATCATGCCGAAATGTTGTTTTCTTTTTACACAATCATATATATTAACAACAAATACAAGCTTTTGAACGCTTTCTGGAACACGGCTTAGTTCTACCATAACTTGTTCGTCGTCCCCGTCTCCATCACCTGTTAAGTTGTCTCCAGAGTGCTGCACACTGCCGTCTTTGCTTTTCAAATTACCAAAATAGATCACGTCATTGTTGTTTTGAATCTTATCGTTAGCACCAAGCATGATAACAGAAGCATCACAATCTACATTAGCACCGCCGCCTGCTCCTCCGCCGCCAAACAAGCCACCGAAGAGGCCGCCGCCTCCGCTTTTACCACTTTGAACTGGGTCCCAGCCCAAACCTACCATGATTTTAGATAGTCCTGGATTACCTTTTGTTAAATCTACTCTTTGACCTTTTTGTAAGCTAATAGCCATACTTTCACCTCATAAATAAATTTTTATAGTTAACAATCAATTAGTATTGTTGTTTCAATTTTTTAAAGTTATCCTGCAGTTGTTCTAGACGCTTGGTTCCTTCTACACGCAGGCGCTTATTTTCTTCTTCAATGGCTCGTGTTTCCTGCATACCTTTAATGATGATGTTCCAGGATTCTTCGATGGTCTCGATTTTAATACTTGGGCCGCCTGCGAGTCTTGCAATATCTGTGCTTTGCTTCGATATGTTTTGTGCATTTTTCAGTAGCATTTCATTGGTACGACGGTCTAGTTCACTCATTGAATCAGCAACAAGCTTCTGTCTTTTTGCAGCAACCGCCTGAATGAGACCATTCTTAAAGATTGGAATCGTTGTTACAAAGGCGGAATTGATTTTCCCAATCAGCTTTGTATTTCCTCTTTGCAGCAAGCGTATTTGCGGTGCTGTCTGCAGCGCGACCATCTTTGCCATTTCAAGATCATAAATTCGCTGCTCTAAAGCCTCAATTGAATTTCTTAAAGTATCCAATTGCATGGAAGCGATCTGGTCGCCTGACGCAACACGTGCTTCTAATTGTGGCAATTGACTATTTTTTAGATCTTCTACCTTCATTTCTCCGGCAACCACGTATTTTTCCAGCGTCATATAATATTGATAATTCTGCTCATACATTTGTTCGAGCATTTTTGTGGAATCCACCATCTCATGCTGGTACTTAGAAATTTCCACATACACCTTATCAATTTCAGAACCCATCGTTTGGTATTTTCCAAAGACCTTTTCAATCATCTTTTCGCCCTTTTTAAAGAGCTTTCCGAAAAATCCGGTGGAAGTTTTTTGAAAGTCTTTTGGATCGAACTTATCCATTATTTTGGTAAGCTGCTTTAGAAGCTCGCCGGAATCTTCGACTTTCGTTGTCCGCATATTACCTAAAATTTGATCTGAAAAACGGGAGATTTGCACAGCCGGCTCTTTCCCAAACTCTAATATCTTTATCTGGTCTCGTTCATCAATGGACCTTGCCAGATTTTGAACTTCTGTTTCCTTCCTGAGGGCAAGCTTAATGTCGGAAATCTTAGCTTCACTTAACGGTTCCTCAGTCATTAAGTTAGCAGTTTCATTTTGTGGTAGATTCACTATTTAATCTCCCCTTAAATTTTTTATAATTCCTTGGAAGAACTTTTTCTTCAGTTTGAAAGGTTCTTTATATTCTAATTCAAAAACAACATCACTAAGCCAGTGCGTATCAAATAAACTATCATGAACGAAATTTTCAATATCATTATGGCCTGGCGGGTTATATACGATAATATCAACACCAAATTGGTTTAATAGCAGGATAAGGGCAGCATCTGATCTTGTAAGCATACCGCGGCATTCATTGTTATAAATGATTAACTTCGGTACATGCTGTGAATAATCAAATTTTTCCATTAACTGGATGATCTCTTTTGGTGTAAACATCGCCTGACTAAATAAATAGATGCTTACCTCTTCCATGGTTTCCCCTGGCAACGACTTTAAACCCGGCTTTTCACATATTCGACGAATCGCACTAGCGATCCCCTTTTGTAATCCAGTTGGTAAGAAGGAATACGGCCAATAATGTGCCTGCATCATGATATCTGGATTTAATAATCCATCTCGCCCAAGAGCATTTCGGTAGTGAAAACGAAAATCGTTAGAGCTTGACCATGTAAACGGTAATTGGCGAATCAACAGGCTGTGTTCGAATTCTGTAAGGTGCTGGATTCGATCCCAATACTCTTTACGGTTTTTACTCACACCCTGAATTTTAGCAAAAAGGGAAGGTATTTTAACTTGTCCGTTCTCAACTTCAAATCCTGGTCGGACCATTGCAATTTCTTTACCAAGGATAAATAATTCATCATAGGTGGTTTTTAAAGTAATCGAAGATGGGGTATACTCCCTTAATTGCCATGGTTTATATAAACCTGACCCTTCCTGATTAAGAATCGTCTCAATCTCTCTTGAGGCCCGATAGGCCACAGTGGTTTGGCGGTTTCTTCTTTCTTTTGGAAATGGTTCTGCTTGTTGTTTATTTTGGTAGTGATGCGTAAAGAATTCCTCATCTAGAAATCCAGCTAAAACATCCTTGCCTTCTGGATGAAAAATGATTACATCGCAGCCAAGCTTTATTAAATAATAGACAAAGTAAGGCTGACTTCTTTTCATATCGCCGTACCATAAGAATTTAGGCATTTCCTTCTGAAGGTCGACATTATCTAACAAAGGGTTTAAATGGTTCATCGACCACTTAATTACGTCGACTAGGACCCTTCTTAGTTCGTTATTCTTCAACCCATCCTTTTCACGCTGCGTAAAAAGTTCAAGCGTACTGATCATCGCTTCTCTTATTTTTCGATGTATGGCTGGGATATTTGACTTATACAACAGCCGCTCGCCATCAAGAAAAGCTGTGAATCGATTGATTGAAAGCTTCTGTTCTTGACTGATATTCAATACCTTTTGAATTGATTGAAAATGATGATTATCAATGTTTTTATTTAGTGATTCTTCACTTAATACATGTAAGTGTGTTTCAGAGGAAGACACATAATCAAAAAGCTGATTGTAATACTCATCACTGTCAATCGGAATTCCAAGGAATTTCGCTAATACTTGCCCAATCTGAATACTTCCCTGCTCTATTGAAAATTCTGGCCGCTCTGACAGCGGCATTTTCAGCGTATCAAGCCAATTTTCAAATGAAAGGGATACGGGTCGGACATTCATTTGGTTGTATGGTAAATTCATTCATAATCCCTTCCCTCAAAAAAGCGAAAGATTTTTTGTACGTAACAGTTAAATTATGTAAGGGTATTCTTTACCATCATATCACAGTTAAATAATTGGTTCATTGTTTATACGAAACTAATCGTAAAATGTTTCATTTCAAGAGCAGAAGTCAGGTAATTTCCTCATTTTTCACATTCTTCCTTGTCCTTACATATGATTGAGTACTCAATACTACAAGTAGGTGACTTCATGAGGTTTATATACAAGCGGCCAAGAATGGAAGATGTTAGCGAGGAATTAAGTATTATTATGGATTTAATGGTCTCAAAAACCTTCGTTATAATCGATTTGTTCTGGTTATGCTTACTTTTTACGCTGTTTCTGTCTCCCGTTCTTGCCAGTGTTAGTATTGCTGTCCTATTTTTTAGTGGTTCTTTTGCTTTATTCAGTTCGATTTATTTTTATTTGTTTTATCCATATATTAAAAAAAATTAGATTTTGAGTTTTAAGGACTTAAGGAAATGCTGGAGTATTTCTTCACCAGCGGCAACGCCGAGCTGGTTTGTCAGCGTGAAATCAGCTGGTCCCTTCACTTTTAGAATCTCTCCATGGCTTGGGACGAATCGATAGCGGCAATTCTTTAGAAAATCCCAATCTAAAACAGAATCACCTGCGCCCGCCATTGCTTCCATTCCTTCTCGGTTACAAATATATTCAAGCGCCTTCCCTTTGCTAATAACAGTTGGAATAAAGTAGAGTTTTCTGCCCTGAAGGCTCATTTTCCAGCCATAATTGGCTGTAAGACTACGAATTGCTGAGAGTTCTGATGGGCTCGGAAGACAGTTTAATACAAAGTAAAAAAATAGGTTTTCAGCCTGCTTTCTTTCCCCATCCAAGGTAATTCCAGCCCATTTTAAGCCAGAGAGTAATTCTTCCTCAGGTGCACATCCATTTCTCAATTGAATGATTAAATGTTCCGACCACTCTTTTAAAGGCTCCCCGTTATACAAAATATGTGCACCATTTGTGGTAATCGCGTAAGACAATGGTATTTCTTTTTCAAAAATCACAAACCGTTTAAATTGTTCTGTTGTTCTCGTTGTAACCGGTATAAACAAGCTGTGCTTGTTAACTTCTCTTAACATGGAAAATGACGCTTCCGTCATATACCCAGCCCATTTTCCCTTTATCATTTCAACCGGCTTCAACACAAGATCCGCTGGTATTCCGAATTCTTCGATTGCTCGATCAGAATACATGAGTGTGCGGTCAAGATCCGATGCAGTTATCATTTACTAGTCTCCTTAACCGATTTAATTAAGCCCATACACAAATAATTCATTTCCGGATACGTCACTATTTCTACTCCTTTTTCTTCAGCGAGCATAAGAATATGTCTCACATAAGGACTTGAAGGATCACGCATAAGGATTTTCCATGGGACCCTCCGAAGTAGTACTCTTGTGGTTTCGCCGACTCCTGGTTTGATATAATTCGTGCTTCCTATTTCAAATTCAGCTTGGATGGTTCTTACATCCTGCATACCTGTAAATTCTACCTTAATTTCCTCGTGTTCTCTTTGTAAAGCGATTTCCTCTGCTTCTTGACTGATGGCAGAAAATTCACCAGCAATCATTTCAATATAATCATTCGAAACATCATTAGTGAGAAGTTCCTGGTAATACTTTGCTCCGTGAAAATCGTTTTTACCAATATACGTGTCATTTAATACCGTACGGCTTACAAGTCCCGAAACGGTCGAATTTAAGCAGGCACTTGGAATGAGAAAGTCTTCTCTCGTTCCAAAAAGTGCCGTACAATGACCAGGGTCGGCAATGACGGCAAGTTCATCATCCAGCTGGATTTGATAATTACTTTCAAAGTGCTGGCATGCCTTTGTTAATTCCAGCGAAATCGCTCCTTTTCCAGTCCAGCCATCCACGAACTGAATGTTACCCTCTGGGTGTTTTTCGAGTATATAGTGCAGTGCATTTTCGTCAATACCTCTGTCACGGATAATCGAGACACTATAATGAGGTAAAGAAATTCCGTAGCGGAATTTAATATACCTTTTAACCAGAATTCCAACCGGCGTTCCAGCCCTGGCAAGAGATACGAGGATGGCTTGATCACCCTTATTGCGATAGATTTGCTCAGCCACAATACCAACGCAAAGTGCCACTTTTGATTTATACTCATTGGCGGTATTCCAAAACAATTCAACATATTCATCTGGCGGCTGGTATTCTATCGGCAATGATTCACTGTAATGCTGTCCAGCTTGAACTCTCATTTCACGATTCAGGGTTGAGTCTTCAAGCTGAAAATTACTCAAATCCTTTAGTAGAAAAAGAACATCATCCTCAGAATAGCTTCCCATTTTAGCAGGCTGATTGGTTATCATAGGCATTCTTCCACCCCTATCAATCTGAGAAAAAGACGATTTTAATCGACTTTAACTGTAATTTTTCAAATTGTTTTAATAATGTCTGAAGATTTTCTGCAGGTACTTCTCTCTCAAAGAAAACAAATAATTCATCATACTCACCTGGAGGAATATTGTAAACGAAATGAGCTACTTCCTGATCCTCTGGGTTAGGAAATGCGATACCGTGTCTTGCCCCATACCCTTGGATGTTTTGAATATAGATTGGACTTCTAGTAGTAGATTGATAGAAGACATTTCCTCCCATTTCCGCAGCCAATTTCATAGGGATATACATGAACTCCCCGCTCCCTAGACATAGTGTTTTTGAACCCATTCTGTGTTGTCTTAGTACAAAGGCGGCGTCATTTATTTTCTGATGAAGAACAAGATTGTTTTTGCTATCTATTCCAAAGCGGCCAGTTTCCTTGATATAGGGAGTCTCATTGCAATTGCCGGCAATTTCTTTTTCAAAAAAAGCGGATAAAGATATTACTTCCAAACAAGTTTTTATTTCTTTGTATGTATCAGGCTGCCGGTCTAGTTCTTGAAGGTTACCCATCTCATTTACTTGTACCTTACCGCTCATCAAGCTAACAACATTTATATTTATCCCCAGTGTTCTTTCTAGTTGTGTGAATTGTTGTTTATTATCTTCTGAACGCCAATCCAATATCGAGACAACTGTATAGTCTTTTCTAGGAAACTGGGAATGGATCGATTCGATAATATTGATTGCCGTTTTTCCAGTGGTCATTTCATCGTCTATCAAGATAATTTCACGCTGATGATCAATCATGTCGATTGGAATATAACAGCGATGAGAAGTAGCATGAGAATGCTCTTCTTCAAAAGTAATACAAGGTGTTAAATGATCCATCTCTTCTCTTGTTGTATGGAAATACTCTGCTTCTTCAAAGCAATCAAAAAAAGCGTGTCCGAGTGATGTAGCGGTCTCTGCAAATCCAATCACAACAGGATTAACAGACTTGGGGATAAAAGAAACGCTTTGAAAATCTGTCTCTCTTTGCCCAAAAGAGTTAACCAGACTCTCTGATACATGGCTATTCAATTTTCTAATACTCTCTGCATATCTAGCTGCAAGTAAAGCAGCAGTCAATAGGCCTTTTTGCGGTTGTATTGGTAAATGTTTTCCAAGAACCTTACTAACAAACAGAAACGACCGTTTTTTATTGATTCTAGCCGCCATTGTAAACAGTTCTTCAAGCGGTAACTGATATGGATTAGCAGTTACTTCAATGTCAACAGTAATTTTGTCAAGAATTGTATACGTATACGTCTTTTTTGATAAGGTCGATATTTGTGTATCCTTCATGCAGCACCCCGTAAAGCTGAGATTTTAAGATGGTCTTTTGGGCCCAAAACAAATGAGGCTTAATTTCATTCATCTTATTGGAAAAATCACTTTTTTCAACTCCATTTTCACCGTTTTCTGCTTCAACAATGGAACAGGCATCAATATATTCCTCGTATGTTACAACATTTAGTGCCTGGACGGCTTTTATATGTGTTGGATGAATAATGGTTTTTCCGGTCAGCCCGTTAGCAATATCCATTAACACTTCTCTAATTAAACCATCCATATTCTGATCTATTAATTCAGCCCGCCATTTTAAGCCTTCATCACCATAACGTTCGCGGAAAGGAGTTTGTCTAAGCTGTGGTTTTAGCATCCTTGGTTTGGAGGAGAAATATTCCCAGACTGGTCCCGAAATCACGTATGGACTTTCTGACCGTTGGAAAACATTTATAATATCTGCAATGCAATCTCGTAAAACAGCAATCTCGTAAACAGTCGTATCCACACTTCTGCGAATTCCATACAATCCGCAAAAATCAGTCGCCCCAATTCGAACATTTAATATATTTTCCTTATAGCGGTCAAGTAGACGTTTTATCGCCATTAATTCTTTCATTCTAGTTTCTTTATGTATGATTTTATCACTCTCAAGAATAGGCATGGCGTAAAAAGGCCTGCTGTCTGTATGAATACTAACCACCTCTGACAATAATTCCCCGCCAGACTCTGCATTAAATTTTGGTAAAACTACTCCCGTTAACAATTCAATTGCATTTCCTAGTTGTTCCTTAATTCTTTGAAGCTGCTCGATATTTCGAATCCGGATAAACATAAGAGGAAGGTCGTCAATTGTTAAATAATTATTATTGATTTCACTATATAATTTAAGCAGTTCCTCAACAAGCCGCTTTTCCGCTTTATCAACCTCCATATCACCTACGGCATCCTCTAGGTCAATTACAAGGGATGTTAACCCCTCATGCTTTTTAGAAAGGAGATCTTGATGAATATTGGGACGAGTAGCCGGCATGTAAAGAGTTGCTCCAAGTCCATAAGATAAAAGCTCACGATCACTATACTTATTAAATTCCTTTGGTTTCTCAAAGAATAATGTCTCAAGCTCATTTTCATAAAAATAAGTAAAATACTTCATTCTCAATGACTCCTTTAAATAAAAAGAATGGGGACTGACTTTCGTCTGCTCCCCATTTTATGTCGTACGTTAATAATTATGATTCCTTAGAAACTTCTTTCTTTTTGTTCATAAAATGAACAATGAAAGTCGCTCCAAATACTAGTAGTAAAATAACGAAGAATGTGATATGACTTACATGAACACCGAAGACTCCGGCAAACATTTTTGCAGATATTAATAGAATCAAAATATAAGCTGATGTCTCAAGTTCTGGAATACGGTCAATTAATGCCAAGAATACCCCGGCAACACCACGCATCATAAGAACCCCAAGCATACCGCCAAGCAGCAGCACCCAAACTTCATTACTAATTCCGAAAGCAGCTAGAACACTGTCAACAGAAAAAGCAATATCCATTAATTCTACTGCAGCAACCGTTCCCCAAAAGGTACCAAATAATCGAATGAGCAAGCCTTTTTGGTTAATCCCATGCTCCTCTTCTTCTGATTCTGCTGCCTGATTGGCTTTTCGTTTATCAATAAAATATTTAATTGCTAACCAAGCAAGATAAGCCGCTCCTAAAACTTTAACCAAGGTAAATTTAATTAAATAAACCCCTATTCCAATTGCGATAAAACGGAATATATAAGCACCAAGCAACCCATAAAAAAGGGCTCTCTTACGTTGTTCTGGTGGTAAGTGTTTTACCATTACTGCTAGAACAAGAGCATTGTCGGCTGACAATAACCCTTCTAGAATAACAAGGGTACCAATTAATCCCCAGTTAACTGGATCTGAAAGAACCTCCACCCAATGCTGCCAGTCAAAAAATAATGAATAAGTTTCAATAATACCTTCCCACATTAAAAAAATTCCTCCCGGATATTATAAGTTTTGTTCAAAGACCCAGCATACGCTGGGCCTTTATTCTAGATGTTATCCTACTTGTAATCCAAAGTCTGTAGCAAGAGCTGCTAAGCCGCCTTGATAGCCGCTTCCAATCGCACTAAACTTCCATTCACCGTTATGACGGTATAGTTCACCAACAACAACAGCTGTTTCGATAGAGAAATCTTCTCCTAAATCATAACGAATTAATTCTTCACCAGTTGCTTCATTGAAAATACGTGCATATGCATTCGAAACTTGACCAAAGTTTTGGTTTCTTGCTTGTGCATCATGAATGGTAATGGTGAAAGTAACGCGTTGAATGTTAGCAGGAATTGCAGTTAGATTGATATTTACTTGTTCATCATCACCATCGCCTGCACCAGTACGGTTATCTCCATTATGTACAACAGCACCATTGGCACCTTGTGGATTATTGTAAAATACAAAGTCGGTTTCGTTTGTAACCTTGCCGTTTTCACCTAATAAGAAAACAGATGAATCGAGGTCGAAATCATTCCCGCCATCATATTTATTCGTATCCCATCCTAATCCAACTACTACATTTGTTAACCCAGGATTTGACTTTGTTAAATCAACTTTTTGACCTTTGGATAAACTAATTGCCATTTTTACATTCCTCCATTTTAGGTAATAGTCTATATACGAGTTTCTCTAGGAAAGGTTTCAATATTTATAATAAAATTTTTACTATTGTTTCGCAAATCCTTAACTCATCCATTTAGGCGGCGTATTTTTATCCCAATAAATAGACCCTAGCTCATGATGGCTTTGAAACCCATCATGATAGGTATGGTAATGAAAATTAAACCAGTAACCAGCTTGAGGTGGATTATCTCTTCTCACATGAAAACGAAGAACATCCATATTGGTTTCACTGTTTTTGATATTAAAGATTTTTTCTGATTGCCCCTTACCTGGAGTCTCCGTAATAGCTAAATTTAATAAATCCTCAGTAGGGAATTGTGCAGCTGTTTCCTGTAATGCCTTTTCGATATTTGGCATAATGATCTCACGAAACTCATTTTCAATTACAGGTTTAATCCTTGTACCAAATTTTTGATAGGATTGGAGCTCTGCCTGTTTGATTAGCTCTTCGAGGAACTTTTCTTTATCTACTACTTCTTCTGTCTCAAAAAAGCTACTTTCCTGAGCATAACCTCTTAACAGCGCTGCTTCAATCGTATCTCTCTCTGTAGGTTTCTCAGCATTTACGTTATTTATTAATTGAGTCGGAGTGATAAGACCAAAAGTTAATAGTGAAACGAGTACTACAAACGATTTACGTATCCATTTATTCATCTACATTCCCCTTTGTACCTGGAAGAATTGGCTTAATTTTTCCGATATTTTTTGACTCTTACCAATTATTATACTTCTTTTGCCTGCAAAATGGAAAAATCATTTCTTACAGATTGGTAGAAGTTCTTATTTTTCAAGAAAACCAAAGTGAAATTTAGCAGTCTTTCTGCGCATAACGTGAAAGTCATATTTTTCAAACCGTTTACTCTTATAGTGATCCTTTAACAAGACTCTGCGATTCGATACTCTCAACGCTTCCTCTATCGTCTCCTCATTCAAATCATCATAAAGAGCAATCTGACCTAACGCCTTTATCCCATCCGATTCAAGAATAGATTCATCAAACATCGGGTCAAAATAAACACAATCGAAGGAGTTATCCGGCAAGGATTTTAAGTATTCTAATGCATGGCTGTGAATAACCTGTATTCTAGCCATTGCCTTATTCATGTCGTCGTTTTCCGAAGCCCAAGTTTTTAGTCCTTCCTCGACCATGAAAGCCAAATACTTTTGACCCTCGGTGCCTGTCACCATACCATCAGCTCCCACTATGTAACTTGCCACAATTGAATCTGAGGCAAGACCAAGTGTGCAATCTAGGAATGACATTCCCTCGGTAAGTTGTGCTGCTTCGGCAAAGGGGTCGTGTTCACCGTTTGCCAGCCGCTTGATTCGAAACATCGCAGAATTTGGATGGAAAAAGAAGGGCTGCTTCGCTCCAAACGGAAATAGCTCAAACCTTTCCTTTCCTACAACAATACACTCACTGTTGGTTTCTTTTTGTAAAGTTTGAATTGACCTCTTTTGACGGTGTATGTACGGTACTGCTAATCTATCGGCTATATCTATTGCTTTTTCAATCATTTGCTGATTGGTTCGTCCAGCTGTGGTAACAAACATGACACTCAAAAACCTCCAAAAAAAAGGACGTCAAATGACATCCTTTTAGCAATTGGCATCAAATGCAGCCTTTAAATTATCCATAATGGATTCCATTGGCATTCCTTCAATATCATGACGCGGAATAAAGTGAACCACTTTATTTCCCTTCAATAACGCCATTGATGGTGATGAAGGCTCAATACCCTCGAAATACTCACGCATTTTCGCTGTTGCATCTTTATCCTGTCCAGCAAATACGGTTACAAGATGGTCAGGCTTTTTCTCACTTGTTAATACTGCCTGTGTTGCAGCAGGACGAGCAAGTCCAGCAGCACATCCGCAAACTGAGTTTACAACAACAAGTGTTGTTCCACTAGCATTCTCCATGTAGTTTTCAACTTCTTCAGCTGTTGTAAGTTCTTGAAATCCTGTTCTTGTTAACTCCTCACGCATTGGTAAAACCATTTGTCTCATGTATTCTTCGTATGCCATTGACATCATAAAAACCTCACTTTCTATATTTGCAGTGTACTATATCTAATTTACTAAGTGCAATTCCAATTAACTTTCTGTTTTGCGCGCCTCAGTCATTTGCTTCCATACAGAGCCTTTAGCAGCCTCGCCGCCTTCAATTCTTTCGATTGCCATCTTGATTTGCATGCTGACCTCAAATTCAGAATCATTTTCTGCTGCCTTTAATGCAGGTAATACTGTTTCATCACCCACTTCATACAAAAACATCGCAGCCCGCCAACGAACTAATTTGCTGGAGTCTTGAAGTGCTTTCGCCATCTCCGCACTTGCCTCAGGGAATCCAAGGTCAGATAAGCAGTCACCAGCAGTCCTGCGAACAGTGACTGTCTTATCCTTTAATGCTTTATATAAATAAGGGAGAACCGCTTGGTCCTTAATCATTCCTAAATAAACGGTCGCGAGTCTGCGTATAGATGGCTTTTCATCTGCTAATGCTTTTTCCAAGACCGGTAAATCTTCTAGCTCAGGATCATCCATTTGTTCAAGCAGCTGATAGCGAATCTGCCAATCGGGATTCTCTAATGATTCCAGTGTTACTTTTTTGCGATCTCGTATGGGCTTTGGTTTAGCAGTGGATTCTTTTATTTGTGCTCCGGATACAAGTTCCTCAAGCCGTTCAGCTGGATAAGCGGCAATTAATTCCTCAACGACTTCTTGACCAATTTGGTCGAAGTCTCCATAGCGAACTCCCTGTTGATCCCATCTGCGGAGCAGAATATAATTTTCGTCTGGAAGCTGCGCTCGTTCTCTAGCTATTAAAAAGTATTCAGGCATCCCAAATCGTTTTTCTGTGGTACCATCTGCCAGCTTAACCTGAAGGGGAATATCCTTAAACATTTGGACCTCAACCTTGATTTCCCCAAAGTGTTCGTCTATTTGGCTGGGGCTTTCCATTGATTGTTCCGTTGTTTCCCCAAACGCCTTCCGGACTTGCGGCAGCAAATCCTTCCAGTCATATTTCGCATTACGTTCAACCGCTAGGAAATCAGCTACATGATAAACACCTTTAATTCCCTCGACTTGAAGGATGTTTTGGATAACAACCGGTGCATTTGCAGCTGTTTCTTTTTTATAATTATGGCTTTTCCCCATGGGCAGTTCTTGGTCTAAGATAATTTTCATTGTGTTCGGGCTTGGAGTTGGTTCAATACCCTTAATTTTCATGAATTTCACCTAATTCTTTAGTTTCTCTTTACAAGTTTAACATAATGGTGATATTTCATTCTAGAAATTGGTCTTGTGGAAATGTGGAACGCTGATATAAATTTTGCCCATATAAAAAAGCACGTCTCGTCGACGCACCTTTTCTACTCACTTTCCGCTAATTCAGCTAAATATTCCCATCTTTCGATTAAATATTCAAGCTTTACGTTTAGTTCTGCTTCTAGTTTCATTAATTCTTGGGCTTTGGTGAAGTCACTTCCTGTGTTTCCCATTTCCTCCGCAACTTCTTCTAAACGAGCTTCGGTTTTAGCAATAACTTCATCTATTTCTTCCCACTCTTTCTTCTCTTTAAAGGTCATTCTTTTCTTTTTTTCCTTTTCTGGAGCTTTAGTTTGAGCAGGCGTATTAGTTACGATCTTTTTGGCTTCTACAGCTGATTCTTTTTCAAGGTACTCGCTATAATTTCCGTAGAAAGAATCGATTCGTCCTTCACCACGCAAGACAAGCAGCTGTTCTACGACTTTATCCAGGAAATAACGGTCATGGGATACTGTGATTACTACGCCAGGGAATTCTTCTAAGTAATCTTCTAGAACCGTCAATGTCTGGGTATCTAGGTCATTGGTCGGCTCGTCCAGTAAGAGAACATTTGGTGCGGTCATTAATAGCTTTAGCAAGTATAAACGACGCTTTTCTCCTCCGGATAATTTGCGAATTGGTGTTCCATGTGAAAATGGCGGGAATAAAAAGCGTTCAAGCATGAGCGCTGCTGATAAAGTTTTACCATCCGACGTCTCGACCACTTCAGCGGTTTCTTTAATGTATTCTATCATCCGCTTGTTTTCGTCCATATCTTCGTTTTCTTGCGTATAATAAGCTATTTTTACTGTTTGTCCCATGATGAATTCACCTTCATCAAGTGGAAGCTTTTTAGCCAGGATGTTCAACAATGTCGACTTCCCTGCTCCGTTCCTGCCGATAATCCCGAGCCGGTCTCCTGGTTTTACAAGTAAATTAAAGTCATTTAAGATTGTTTTTTCTCCATACCGCTTTGACGCGTCCTTGAGTTCGAATACCTGTTTCCCAAGCCTGCTTCCGTTTAAGGAGATATCCACCTTTTCACCAGTCGGCTTCCCGCCTGAAAGCTTATCTTCTAGTTCATCGAACCGCTGAATCCTCGCTTTCTGCTTGGTTGTTCTCGCTTTTGCACCGCGCCTCATCCACTCAAGCTCACGTCTAAACAGATTTTGCCTCTTTTCAAAGGTAGCAGCCTCATTTTCTTCACGGATCGCCTTTGCTTCTAAAAATGCGGCATAGTTTCCTTTATAGCTATAGAGGTTTCCGCCATCAAGCTCAAACATTCTGTTCGCAACCCGGTCTAAAAAGTAACGATCATGTGTAACAAGAAGGATGGAGCCGCTATATCGACTTAAATAATCTTCCAGCCATTTTACAGAGTCAAAGTCTAGGTGGTTCGTAGGCTCGTCAAGTATAAGTAAATCAGGCTCAGCAATAAGGACTTGAGCTAGAGCTACACGTTTCTTCTGTCCCCCAGAGAGTTCACCAACTTTCTTTGTGAAATCCTCAATTCCCAGTTTCATTAAGATCGACTTTGCATTTGTGCTAGCATCCCATGCATTTAAAGCGTCCATTTGCTTTTGTAATTGGAAAAGATCTTCTTGAACCTTGGTATCATTTGGAGATTTATTCAAAAGTAATAGTGTTTTTTCATATTCGCGCATTAACCTTAGAATCGGTGCTTCACCATGAAAAACCTGTTCTAGAACTGTTTTAGCCGGATCTAAGTCAGGCTGTTGATCTAGAAATGCAATTGAGTAATCCTTGCCTGTGATAATTTTTCCATCATCAGGTTGATCCAATCCGGCAATAATTTTTAAAAGTGATGATTTTCCCGTCCCGTTAATGCCAATTAAACCGACCCGCTCTTTTTCGCCGATGGTAATGGAGATGTTATTAAATAACTGTTTTTCTCCATACGTTTTTGTTACATTTTCTACTGTCAGCATTTTCATCGGTCTTGACCATCCCATTCTAGATAGAATTGTTCTAAAAAGTCCACCATCGTTTGATGACGGCTTTCTGCCATTTCTTTTGCAGTATCTGTGTTCATTAAATCCTTCAACTTTAGCAGTTTTTCATAGAAATGATGAATGCTCGTTGATTTCCCTTTGCGGTATTCTTCTAAACTCATTTCCTCTCGCACATGTATGCTGGGGTCGTAAATCGGTTGTCCTTTTTTAGCGCCGTATGCAAATGTTCTCGCTATGCCAATCGCCCCAATGGCATCTAACCGGTCTGCATCCTGAACAATTTTTGCTTCAACAGTTTTTAGCTCCGTTTTACTTCCACCTTTATATGAAATAGAATCAATAATTTCCACAATAGCGTTTTGTGCCTCTTCCGGCAGCGCAATACTGTTTAAAAATAAATTCAGCTTGTTTTTCCCTGCTTCCGCGCTGTCATTAAGCTTCTCATCAGGGATATCGTGCAAAAGTGCGGCCATTTCAATAATAAATGGATCACCGTTTTGTTCTTGAGTGCAAATATGTAATGCTGTCCTTCTGACGCGGTCAACATGGAACCAATCATGTCCTGTTGCGTCTTCACCTAATTGGCTGCGGACAAACATATTCGTTTGTTCTATCATTTGATTTTTCATGTAAAACACCTTCCTTCACCCAAGTATTTTAACATGAAAAGCAAACAAAAAATAACCCCGAGAATTCGGAGTTATTTTTTGTTCGCCTGACGGCCGCTCTTTTTCTGGCTTTGTGACTTGGTGTTACCAATTGTATACTCGCCGCCGAGTTCAACATCATTTTTTTGGTCCTGCTTCTCAATCTCTTCACGTGTCAAATTTTTATTTTTCACCGTAATTCCCCCCCTTACCTAAAATGAACTGCCATTTTAGTATGCTCACTTGGGGATAAAGTTATTTCAACCCATTATGCCAGCTGATTCCAAGCGTGTTTTCACCTGCGTGGACTCCAATAACCGCACCTAACGGACAGGTAATAACCTTTAACTCAGGATATAATCTTTCTAATTCCACTTTCCATTCATTTGCATGTTCCTGGTGTAACCCATATAAAATATATACTTCTTTAAATTTATTTTTTTCATAAGAGGATTTAAAGTAGTCTAGAATCCTGTCTTTCGCCTTTTTATCACTTCTTACTTTTTCTTTTGTGTTAAGGGCGCCTTCTTCTATTGAAATAATAGGCTTTACGTTTAGCATGCTTCCTAAAAAAAATTGTAATCCATTCATTCTTCCGCTGCGATGAAGCTGTTCTAGACTTCCAATTAAAACATACGTCTCATTTGTCGTCTTTAGTGATTCTAACTGATCCATAACAGATTCGAGGCCATTACCTGCCTCCAAGAGTTCCATCCCTTTTTTTAATAAAGCAGTCATTGGTGCAGTTAGAATATGGGAATCAAAGGTTTTAACAGGAATATCAACAAGCTTTGCAGCCTGTTCGCTTGAAGAGACAGTACCACTAAGTTTTCCTGATAATAGAACCGCTACAATTTGATCATAATCCTGTGAAAGTTTTTCGTATAATTCCTGAAAAACACCTACAGCGGGCTGTGAAGTTTTTGGGGGTGCCTTAAGTTCTTTTAATCTAGCAAAAAGCTCTGCCGCTGTTAAATCAATTCCGTCTGCAAATTCTTCGCCATCTAATAAGATTGTTAATGGTATTGTATATAAATCAGGATGATTTCTTAATTCTTCATCTAAAAATGCTGTACTGTCAGTTACCCATGCCGTTTTAACCAATGTTATCTCCCCTTAAAATTGGTATGAGGTCCTAATATCTAGTTAAAGTAATCGTACCTTGAAATCGCTTTCTTGTAAATATACATAACGATAAAAAACCAGCTAAATAGATAGCTGGTTGCAAACAGTTTAACTAAGGTCAATAAGATAGGATTGTAAATGTTGATTGGTCTTCACCATAAAATCGATCATTTCAACCAAATCATCCATTTGGTTCTCGTTAATCAGTCTGTCGAATTCAATTGAAATACAATTATGAATCAGTGATTTTGAAGGTGTATACGTTACAGATTGACTAATCTGTCTTGATTCCCCCCAAATATCAGTCATAATTTCTCGTATTTTTTTTAATTGTCCTTCATCGGTAATTCCATAATGAAAAAATTGCAGCTTTATTGTGCATCCAGCATCTTTCTGTGACAAAGAATTTGGCAGTAACTCTGCAGCAAGGTTTATCAAATCTGCTTTTATTTCTAATTTAGCCGTCACGCTAGCTAGTTGAGATGAAGTTAATTGAAAGTGAACATCAAAACTGCGTGACATTTTTGCCATATTGACGATGTCGTTCCGGTCTGTTATAACAATTTCTCCCGCTAAATCTAAATCATATAATGCCCCTTCAATAACTACTTTCATATTATCGAAAGCGGTAGGATCGAACATTCAACTCACCTCAATTTATTAGAACAGCCCTAATGCCTTGCCCGTTTCGTCCACATCCATATTCAATGCTGCAGGTTTCTTCGGTAATCCCGGCATAGTCATTACTTCCCCGGTTAACGCAACAATAAAACCAGCACCAATTGATGGTTTGAACTCTCTTACATTGACGATAAAGTCAGTTGGTCTTCCTAATTTCGTTGGATCATCGGATAAGGAATATTGCGATTTTGCCATACAGATCGCTAAATTAGACCAGCCTAATTTTTCAAAGTCTAAGAGCTGCTTTTTAGCTTTCGTTGAGAATTCTACATCTTTACCGCCATATACCTTTTGAACAATCGTTCTGACTTTGGTTTCAATGGAGTCTGATACGTCATATAAAGGCTTAAAGTTATTTTGTTCTTTTTCGATTACAGATAACAATGTTTCTGCAAGCTCTACTCCACCGGCACCGCCCTTTTCCCAGACCTCTGTTAAAGCAGCAGGCACACCCTCGCGCTTGCACCATTCTAGCAATGTCTGAACTTCAAGTTCTGTATCTGTGATAAATTTATTAATCGCTACCACCACTGGTAATCCAAAGGATTTGATTGTCTCGATATGCTTCTGCAGATTCGCCATGCCCAATGTTAAGGCAGCGATGTTTTCCTTTGCCAAATCCGCCCTTGTAACCCCGCCATGCATCTTTAATGCACGAATGGTTGCAACGATTACAACTGCCTCTGGTTTAATACCAGCACTTCTTGCTTTAATATGTAAAAACTTCTCTGCTCCTAAGTCAGCACCAAATCCGCCTTCTGTAATGACAAAGTCTGCCAGCTTTGCTGCAGCACGGGTGGCAATCACACTATTACAGCCATGAGCAATATTCGCGAAAGGTCCGCCATGTACGAGTGCAGGAGTATGTTCAATCGTTTGCACGAGATTTGGCTTAACTGCATCCTTTAACAATAACGTTAGAGCTCCTTCAACACCTAAATCCCCTACTGTAACAGGTTCCTTTTTATCGTTGTAGGCAACAACCATTCGGGCTAATCGTAATTTTAAATCCTGCAAGTCCGAAGCCAAACATAGAACGGCCATAATTTCTGATGCCACCGTAATATCAAAACCATCTTCTCGAGGGACGCCTTGAAGCGGTCCGCCAAGACCGATAATAACTTTTCTTAGTGCACGATCATTTAAGTCAACAGCGCGTTTCCAGACAATCCGCCGCTGATCAATTTTAAGCTCATTACCTTGCTGTATATGGTTATCCAGTAATGCAGCAAGAGCATTATTAGCTGTAGTAATTGCGTGCAAATCCCCGGTAAAATGCAAGTTTATATCTTCCATTGGCAATACTTGTGAATAACCTCCTCCGGTAGCACCGCCTTTTATTCCCATTGTCGGACCCAATGATGGTTCGCGCATTGCAATCATCGCTTTCTTACCAATGCGTTTAAAGGCATCGCCAAGACCAACTGTTACCGTTGATTTCCCTTCGCCAGCAGGCGTAGGATTGATAGAAGTAACAAGGATAATTTTCCCACTTTTATTTGTTTCAATATTCCTAAGCGCTTCATAGGAGATTTTTGCTTTGTATTTTCCGTATAATTCGAGGTCATCTTCCTTTAAACCAATTGATTCAGCAATATCAACAATTGGCCTCATGGTCGATTCTTGTGCAATTTCAATGTCGGACTTAAATGATGTTTTCATTTGCAAAAATGATCCCCCGCATTCACATAGAATTTCTAACCTCTTTTATTGTATCAAATCGCAGATTTATTTCGTGTATTATTTCTCACAAAACTTTATTCTTTTCTGAAACTAAGATAATGTTTATAATGTTATAGACCAAATATTTAAAAAATATTATATAATTAACAGATTAGAAATAAGGGGGAGTGCACCTTGCCTATTAACATTCCAAAGCTGCTGCCTGCACGAGAAATACTCGAAAATGAGAATATTTTTGTTATGGACGACGAACGGGCCATCAGCCAGGATATCCGTCCATTAAAACTTCTTATTCTCAATTTAATGCCTGAGAAAGAAAAGGCAGAAACGCAGCTATTAAGGCTATTGGGGAACAGCCCGCTGCAAGTAAACGTCAAATTTTTAAAAACGAATTCCTATGAATCTACCAACACCAGCAAACAGCACCTAGAACAATTTTATACCACTTTTTCAGAGGTCAAAAATCAAAAATATGATGGTATGATAATAACAGGTGCTCCAGTTGAACTAATGGAGTTTGAGCAAGTAAAGTATTGGGAAGAACTTACAGAAATTATGGACTGGACAAAAACCAATGTCACCTCTACCCTGCATATTTGTTGGGGAGCTCAGGCCGCACTATTTTATCATTATGGGATTGATAAATTTGAATTATCTCGTAAATGTTCGGGAATCTACGAGCATCAGATCTTCGAGAAAAATGATTTACTCTTACGCGGTTTTGATGATCATTTTTATGCTCCCCATTCTCGATATACAGATGTATCAATTGGGGAAATCCATGATAACCCTGAACTTACGCTGTTAGCCGCGTCTGAGGAAGCGGGGGCACTGCTTATTGCCTCCAGGGATCGAAAACATGTGATGATAACTGGACATTTGGAATATGAATCAGATTCATTAGCACAGGAATACAATCGAGATATTAGCAGAGGGCTGCAAATTCATATCCCGGAAAATTATTTTCCTAACAATGATCCAACACAACCGCCAATTAATCGCTGGCGTTCCCATGGACATTTATTCTTTTCAAACTGGCTCAACTACTACGTATACCAAGAAACTCCTTTCAATTGGGAGTAATAAAAGAAGCATCGGGGTAGACCGATGCTTCTTTTCTGTTCCAATCGCCATAAATTTATTAATCCCCCATCGTTTATTTTCCGTAAATTATAGAAAGAATATCGAGCAAAGGGGGGAAACGTTGTGGAAACAGTAGTAGGATTGCACCGAAACCATTTTGGTGAGATTATTAGCTTTGTTACATCCGGAGGTCGGGTCATTTCTTATCAAAAAGCACTAATGGAAGCAGCAAACGGCGTCATCCAAGGCGTTCAGGCAACTGAGGATCACGCTGGGAAACTTGTTCTAAGCTCTGAGGAGGAGCCATCCTTTGACCATTATCCAAATTTATTTTAGTTTAGAAAGGGAACATTGAATTTAGCCTATTAAGCCCTTTTTGTAGTTTCTTTTTGAAAGTGGTCTCATGAAGCTTTCATGAAGCCCTTTTTTGTAGTTTCCATAATGAAATGGGTCTCATGAAGCTTTCATGGAGCCCTTTTTTGTAGTTTCCTTAATGAAATGGGTCTCATGAAGCTTTCATGGAGCCCTTTTTTGTAGTTCCTTATTGAAATGGGCATCATGAAGCTTTCATGGAGCCTCTTTTTTATATTTCTTTATTGCAACGGGTCTCATGAAAGCCTTTTCTACGAATACCACAGTAAAAGCACCTGGTTTCTACCAGGTGCTAAGTTTATTCGGCTTCGTTTTGTTTCTGAATTTCTTTTAAAGCATCAATTCTCGTTTCATCTTCTTGAAAAAACTGAACGAGATCAACGATCCTTTCAATCGAATCCCAGCTTAAGTGGTGCTCGATTCCTTCAACATCTTTATATATATTTTCATCTTTTACTCCGATGATTTTAAGAAATTGCTCCAGTAAATCATGTCTGAATACAAGGCGCTTCCCAATCTTATTCCCTTTAGTTGTTAAGCTGAAGCCTCTGTATTTTTCATAAACAAGATATTCATCTTTGTCTAGCTTTTGGACCATTTTTGTTACTGAGGAGGGATGAACAGATAATGCCTCTGCAATATCTGAAACTCGGGCGTATCCTTTTTCTTCAATTAACATATATATTTGCTCTATATAATCTTCCATACTTGGTGTTGGCATCCCTTACCTCCAAAAAAAAATTACTCTCTTAAAAGTGTACTATAGATAAAAAATAGTGACAAGTTGAATTATAACTTTGTCACAGTTTTGGAACTCTGTTCTTCAAATAAAAACTTAACCCTCATCTCCTGTTCATCAAGAAAAAGCCTTGCATTAAACGTTTTATCTTTATTGGTAAAACCTTCAATTAACTCCGTTTTCCCTTCAGATAAAAGAAGTTTCACATTCTTTTGGGTAATGTTTTTTCCAAGAATTTTTTTAGATATCGTGAAATTACATTGGTTTTTTTGATAGTTAGAACACCCGAAAAAGCTGCCTTTATCGACAATGGAGCCGTCACACTTTTTACATTTGCCCAGCTTTGTACCGCCCTTACCCTTTGTCATCTTTTTACTAGGGGTAAAGTTTTCCCGCACATCTTCTGAAAAGACCCAATTAGTAGAATGTCCCACTCCTGAAGAGATTAAGTGGGAGACCATTTTATTTGTTTGTTCCATGAAATTCTTTGGAGAAGCAGAGCCCTCTGATATTTCTTTTAATTTTTGCTCCCATTTGGCTGTCATTTCCGGGGAAGCAAGGATTTCCTGTCCAATGGCTTCAATTAAAATTCTAGCTTTTGCTGTCGCGTATACTAAGTTCTTGGTTACATCGATATATTTTCTATCCTTCAGCATGGTAATAATTCCAGCTCTTGTTGCCTCGGTACCTAACCCTTCCGTTTTGGACAAGATTTTCTCCATTTCCTTGTCCTCGATGTGCTTCCCTGCCGTCTTCATTAACGTAATTAACTGACCTTCTGTATAGCGTTTCGGCGGCTGTGTCTGGCTTTCTTTTACATCAACCTTTACCGTACTCCCTTGTTCTCCTTTTATTAGTTGTGGAAGAGCCGGTTCATCCTCTTTTTCCTTTTGGTTGATTACCTTCCGCCATCCTTCTTCGATTTGAACCTTACCTTTTGATTGAAAAACTGCCCGTCCATCTACTAATGTTGTTACCGTTGTATATTCGGCAACGGCTTTTGGATAGTGTGCGGCTATTAAACTTGTAACAATTAGGTCGTAAAGTTTCTTTTCATCGGGATCAAGCCGGTCTATATTTGGAATTTGTTCGGTAGGAATAATCGCATAGTGGTCTGTTACCTTTTTTTCATTTACATACCGCTTGTTATCGGCAATTGATTCAATTGGCAGTGGAAAAAACTTATCATATCCACTAATATGACTTAATTTAGTAAGAATTTCTGGAAAAGTATTCGCTTCTTCTTTTGTTACATACCGCGAGTCCGAGCGGGGATATGAAACATTCCCTTTTTGGTATAGCTTCTGCAACACATCTAACGTCTTCTTCGGTGAAAACTTAAATCGTTTATTTGCTTCGGCCTGAAGAGCAGAAAGATTATAGAGTAACGGTGGCAAAAACTCTTTTCTCTCCGATTGTACATCTGATACTTCTGCAGGTTTATCCCTGCAAAACGCGGCAACCTTCTCAGCCATTTCTTTTGTTTTTACTCGGGTTTCTCCATCATTCTGCCATTTACCGCTATATTTCTTGCCCTCAATATTAAAATGGGCAATTACTTCCCAGAAGGGTTCAGATTTAAAATTCTCAATCTCTAATTCTCTTTTTACAATAAGAGCCAATGTGGGGGTCTGTACCCTGCCAACTGAAAACACATCAGAAAATCCTTGTTTTTGCAAAAGCAAGCTATAGAGTCTTGAGGCATTCATTCCAACTACCCAATCTGCACACGCTCGAGTGTATGCTTCATAATATAGATTTCTAGTATGATCTTCATCTAATAATTTATTAAAAC
Organism: Neobacillus niacini; assembly: GCF_030817595.1. GTDB lineage: Bacteria > Bacillota > Bacilli > Bacillales > Cytobacillaceae > Neobacillus > Neobacillus niacini_G. The sequence continues at coordinate 6,410,721 of NZ_JAUSZN010000001.1, read as the reverse complement.
CTTCACGTATTGAATTAGGTGTTAAAGAGGATATCCATAGGCGTTTCATTGGTTTCCTGCAACCTGTAATCCGAAGAATATTACGGATAATTAATTCACCCTCACGCCCGGCGTCGCCTGCATGAATAATTTCTGTTACCGCTGGATTATTTACAAGCTTTTGGATAACGGAAAATTGTTTTATTTTATCCTTCGTCACTTCATATTGGAACTGAGCAGGTATCATTGGCAGATTATCTAATGACCATTTCTTCCATCCTGGTTCATATGCTTCGGGATTCACAAGCTGGCATAAATGACCAATTGCCCATGTGACGTATGCACCATTTGTAAACGTTTCGTTTGGAAAAATCTCAATAAATCCATTTTGTTTTTTATTTTTAAATATAGAAGCCAATGTTGAACCTTGGTCTGGCTTTTCGGCAATAATTAATTTCATTTTTTTGATTGCTCCTTTTTAAAGCATCCAGCATTCATTTTCCCACTTCATTTGTCTATTTGTAAAGAATAAAAATATATCCATTACTAGATCAATAGATTGACTCATTATATAATAGAACTCTATTTGGTAAATTTTTCATACTATAACAAGAGGTACAAAAAGATGTTGAATTTTGAAAAGATTAATTCTTTAGCTGTAAGTTTATTAGAAAAAGCTCCAGGTTTTGCAGTTTCAATATTTACTGATTCAGAGGTGATATTTCAGAAAGGATACGGATCTACAAACACCGAGGAACAAGGCGTTGACATCACTCCTGCTACTTTATTTCGAATTGGATCAGTCAGTAAAACGCTTACCGCAACATTAATCATAAAGCTTGTACAACAAGGTTTACTAGAATTAGATCGTCCGATAAAAGAGTCTGTACCTGAGTTAAAGCTTAGTTTTACTGGCGCAGTAGAAATCACCACCTTACGTATGTTACTATCTCATACTGCAGGACTGCCTGATGGCGGTGACCTTTTCGGAAGCAAAGACAACGACGCCCTTGAGAAATATGTAAGAGAAGAGGTTCCTAATCTTTCTTTTGTTGCGCCGCCAAATACGATGTATTCATATGGAAACCATTCTATCAATCTTGCAGCATATGTTGCTGAAAGAGTTGCAGGAAAAAGGTTTGCTCAGCTCATGAATGATGAAATTTTCACCCCTCTTGAGATGAACAGAAGTATGTATGACCCGTTAAAAGCCATGACCTATCCTATAGCTCTACAACATGAAAAGTCAGACGAGGGTTCTTTCAGAGTGGATCATTCATTTCCTGAAAACGCGGCCTGCCATGGTTCATTCTTCTGTATATCCAATACAGCAGACATGACTAATTTCGGACAGATGTATTTATCTTATGGAAGATACAATGGGAAAAAATTTCTAAGTAAAGAGTCATTTCAAGAGATATTTAGCTTGCAGGCTAATCGGTATACCCTACCAGAAAGCTCTATTGGATTGAGTTGGATTAAAGAATTTGATAAAGGCATTAACTATTGGTGGCATAGTGGTGGAATCGGTACTTACCGCTCGTTCATCGTCTTAATTCCAGAACATAATATCGGCGTTTTTACTGCTGCGAGCAATAATGTTGGATGGGAGATAGTCGAGGAAATTTTGAAGCAACTTGTATCACTTAGTGAAGAGAAACAATCATGGAGCGAACCGAATTTGGACATAATCAAGGCATCCTGCGGAAACTATTTAAATGCTAAATCTGGATTACTCACTATCGAAATTAATCAGGATCCTTGTATCATTCATAATGGACGTAATTTTTCAATCCGTTGTTTGACAGATGATCATATTGTTGGGGTCGACGATAATGAAGAGGTTCAGGTATCAATAGGATTAATAAATCACCCCGATTATTTAATGGTGAACGGATCACCTAGTAAAAAAATTATAGAGCCATTAACAAAGCTGAATTCAGACACGATTACATCTTTTTTCGGGGATTATCAACAAGGAGAAATGGTATATACTTTTTATTTAGACGGAGACACACCAACTTTCTTTGATGGAGATGATAAGCTGCCTTGTACATATTTATTTAAAAATAAGTTTTTCTGTCCTGGTTATGGATTGTTAGAGTTTGATGAGGATAATCTTAAGATACAGAATGCATGGCAATTCGTAAAGCAATAAAATTTGTCTGTTTCATGACAAAAATGGGTGGTCACTTCTGACCACCTATTTCCATTCATTATTGTATAAGTTTTAAGTTTGAATCCTGCATATACCAATTTTCTTCTGGAATAATGTTAGATACGGTTAATATAAATGATGGAATTCTTTCAACGTCAAAAACAATCGCACCTATCTTCTTTGTAAACATAAGAAAGGCATCACCATGTGAATAAGATGATAAATCATTTCCGATTTGAAGCAATGACATCAAGACAACTTGTTTTTCTTCAGCTTCGATGTAAATTTGTGGCGAGAATCTTAAAATCCATTCATCTCCCTCAATCGAAAATCGGTACATACTCCTCACCCTTTATCAACCATTTTTATAAGAATATGAGACTGATAAAAATTTATGTTCAGATAGATTTTATTAATTTTGAATATTGCATGATAATACAATTTACTGGGTAAAAAAGCGCTTACTTTCCTTGACTGCCCAAAAATATTCATGTATATTAAAAGCGTCATGTATCATTAATTGAATAGTAATTATATTATCTTTGTGGTCATGATAATATTTATCTTTGGCACTTTTTATAGGTGTCCTGAAAGGCTTAGGAGGAAATAGTAGATGCAAAACGGTAAAGTAAAATGGTTCAACAATGAAAAAGGTTTCGGTTTTATCGAAGTTGAAGGCGGAGACGATGTATTTGTACACTTCAGTGCAATCACTGGCGAAGGTTTCAAGTCTTTAGAAGAAGGCCAAGAAGTTTCTTTCGAAATCGTTGAAGGAAACCGTGGACCACAAGCGGCTAACGTAGTAAAACTATAATCATCAAACACAACCAAAGGCTGGCGTAAAACCCCAGCCTTTTTTTATTTTTTTCTCAGGCACCTAGATGGTAATTCCTCATTGAACAATTCCACAGCTGAGAACTGCTATTCATGTCAGCCTTTTCCCATATTCTTGCAGCCTTTCCCCTACTGTACATTGTGAAATACAAAAGCGATGCGCAAACCTCCTGCCGCCTTCTTGTTTAAACTGCTGATGCACAAAGCAGCCATTACAATAATGAGCCAATAGGGTTTCAACATGATTAAACAGTTCTTTTCTGCTTGAATTTTTCATGAGTTTACGGCACCCCGTTCTTAAATGATTTGTGTCTTAGCGAAAATTTCTTTCCCCTCTAACGCCTGTGTCGCCAATTTGTCTGCTTCTTTATTGTCATTCCTTGGAATAGGCGTGTACTTTGGTGTAAGAGATAGTGATTTAATTTTTTCTTCTATCCTATCGAGCCATGCATTGAGTACGTCCTCATAACATGGCCATTCACCCTCCAACTGCTTTAACACGACCTGAGAATCTCCTTTGAATTCACATGGCAGATGATGAACACCTAATTCCTCCAAAATCGTTAATGCATAATAAAAAGCAGCGTATTCAGCTTCATTATTTGTTTCCATCTCATTGAACATCTCGTTCGCCCGTATACGATATTTCTTTTTCCCTTGTTTAAAGAAGATAACCACGCCAAGACCAGCAGTATTAGTTTCCTTTTGAAAACCACCATCAAAATAAACGGTAATTTCATGAGGGTCATCTTCAATTTCAGTGACTAGCTTTTTCAGCTCTTTTAAAATCCACGATGTACCTACTTCGTCATAAAAGTAGATATCACTTGCTTTTCCTAGTTTTTCAAGCTCTTCACCAGCTTGTATTGCCAAATCGGTTGATATCCAATCAGAAGTAAATTGTATTTTTTCATTTTTTCCCGTTTTATAATTCCATTCAAGTTTATATTTCATGATTTTCAACCTTCCTTAAAAAATTTCTGAGTTGAAAAGTAAGATTTACAGCTGGCACTTTCTTACAATATGTTAAAACATCTAATCTTAGCATACCCACATCAACAAAGTAGAAATAGGAAAAATATATTTCCTGCGTTTTGTGTTAGATTATGATAAACTTTCAATTATTATGAAACTGGAGGGTCTGCTTTGATTGAGGTATATATCGACGGTGCCAGTGCTGGTAACCCAGGGCCAAGCGGTGCTGGAATATTTATTAAAGGGAATGGGACAGCGGAAAAATATTCTATTCCACTCGGAATCATGTCTAATCATGAGGCAGAATATCATGCCTTTATAAAAGCGCTAGAAATCTGCTTAGAAAAAGGTTATTCACATTCCCTTGTATCCTTTCGAACTGATTCAGATTTGGTAAATAAAGGTGTTGAGAAGGAATTTGTCAAAAACAAATTGTATGCCCCGTTACTGGATAACGCATTACAACTTTCCAAACATTTTGATTTATTTTTTATGAAATGGATACCAAGCATTGAAAATAAAACAGCGGATGAATTAGCGCGTATTGCAATCCGAAAAAATACTTTGGAGGAAGAGTAATCTTCATGAGAAAGCCTATATTTGCAGATATTAGCTTATTATTCGTCACATTTATTTGGGGTACAACCTTTGTTCTTGTTCAAAATGCGATTAGTTTGCTCGATCCATTTTCCTTTAATGGAATCCGCTTTCTAGCTGCAGCAGTTATGCTTATATTATGGCTATTTCTCTTTGAACGAAAGCAGATTGCTTTACTGAATTTAAAAATGCTGGCGTCCGGTTTATTTATTGGTTTCTGGCTATTCCTTGGCTACGCCACTCAAACCATCGGTTTATTATATACAACCACTTCTAAAGCCGGGTTTATTACTGGGTTAAGTGTCATCTTCGTCCCACTTTTTTCAATGTTTTTATTAAAACAATTTCCAAGCAGAAATGCCGTAATCGGAGTTTCGATTGCAACTGTTGGCTTATTTCTGCTGACAATGACAGATGTTTCGTCTTTAAATATCGGCGATGGTCTAGTGTTCATTTGTGCGATTAGCTTTGCTCTTCAAATTATATTCACGGGAAAGTTTTCGAACAAATATCCAACCTTATTGTTAACCGTAATACAAATTTCTACGGTGGCGGTTTTATCTATCCTTTCAGTGTTTATATTTGAAGATTGGAGAAAATCATTTAATGTAGAAATTTTGCTTTCGAAGGATGTCATTGTTGCTTTAATGATCACCAGTGTGTTAGCTACGGCATTAGCTTTTTTGATTCAAACAAATTTTCAAAAATACACAACTGCCACAAGAGTGGCGTTAATATTCGCAACGGAGCCTGTATTTGCAGCTATTGCTGGTTATTACTGGGCTGATGAACGCTTATCTGTTAGTGCACTATTTGGCTGCCTTCTTATTTTTGCAGGAATGATTTTTGCAGAGCTTCCTGCAAATAAATTTCCTTTGCTTAGAAAAAACAAGAGCGTTCAAGGGTAAGAAAAAAATCCTCCTTTAATGGAGGATTTTTTTTACTTATATAGCCACTAATTCTCTTTCCTTAACAAACTTTAGGGCCGCATTTCTTGTTTGTATTTTGCTCGAAACAAGGGTTTCTAATAATGACACATAAAAGCTGCCATCAAAGGTTTTCTGGGCTTTTAATGTAATCTCTATTGCAGAATTAATTAATTCATCGGAAGCATTCGTGTAGTGTTTCCCGAAATAAATAAAACCGATTGCATCCTCTTGAAATTGAAAACCTTTTCCTTCCAAGTAATGCAAGTACTCATCAACTGTCCGCACTGGCTTCTCCATCCCTCTCCAAGCAATCTAAAACCATCTTCTATCCGATTTTAACTTAAAATTCGACATTTTTCTACTATTTTTTGTGCATATATGCCCAACTACTCCTACTAATGCCCCAAGGAGCGCACCGCCGATTACTTCTTCAGGCTGATGTCCTAACATTTCCTTCAACTTTTTGGGAGATTCTTGTTCAAATTCTACGCTTTCTTCTTTATCTACTTTTTCCATTAAATCATGCATGGAATTTACCTTTAAGGTAAGTTCACCCGTTTGCCGTCGAATACCTTGAGCGTCATACATAACAATCAGCCCGTAAACTAGGGACAGGGCAAAATCAAATGTTGGCAGCCCGCGTTGTAAAGCAATATAGGTGGTTAATGTAGAAACCCCCGCTGAATGGGAGCTTGGCATTCCACCCGTTTGGAAAAAGAGGTCTGGGCGCCATTCTTTCTTTTTATAGTAATGAATGGGGATCTTTAAGCCTTGTGCTAAAGCAATACTCGATAGGGCTAAATAAACACCTTTGTTCATTTAAATCACCTCTTATCTTTATTGTTTAGAAAGTTGAGTTTTATTATTCTCACGTGGAAATACTAAAAAAATGGGAGGTGAACAGCGGTGAGTAAACACGGTTCAAGAAATCGCGGTGTCAAGGCACCTGGAGTGAATCCACAGGGCTATGGTCAGGACGCAGAAATGACAGAAGATCCTAAAAGTAAATTAGAAAATGCTGCTAAAAAAAGCAACACTAAATAAAAATGGAAATGGCTGTCCCATCTTTGGGACAGCCTCTGGCTATAGGATCTAAACATTTACCCTTTGAATAAAGAAATATGTTATATATCCAATAAATCATATGTTAAAAAATCTTTTCGTATTGTTTCGAATTTGCGTGTTTATATCCTCAAATTTCATACCTTTGATTTCCGCTATTTTTTTAAGCGACTCCTTCATCATAAGAGGGTGTGTCCTTTTTCCCATAAATTGACCTTCAAAGGGCCATGGACCATCAGTTTCAACCATGATTTGATTAATCGGATAATTTTGAACTAAAGTGATGTTTTCAGGTTCTTCCATGGCAACCTCTGGAGTAACTGAAACAAAGTATCCGTTTGCCAGCATTCTCTCGGTTGTCCGTAGATCCCCTTTAAACCAGTGAAAATGAGCCTTAGGAACAGAATGTTTTTCGAGAAGATCACAAACAACCGGGGCATCTGAATAAACCGCATGAAGAGAGAGAGGCTTTTCCCATTTTTTTGCTAGATTCACAAATATTTCAAGCAATTCAATATAGCGGCCATAATCTTTTTTTGTGACTTTATTTTCTGCCCTCATAAAAAAAGGCAGCCCTACTTCTCCTATAGCAACCATTTTGTCTTTGTTAACTCTCATCCAGTTTATGAGTTCATCAAGATCCTTTTCTGTTGGCAGAAGCTGCTCAGGGTGAAAACCAAATGCTGGTTTTACGATAGGAAATCGTTCCGATAAAACTAAATTCCTTTTACAGGAATCCAGATTCATCGAAACTGAAACCATTGCTTCAATGGCTTCGTTCTCCTCAGCTAGCGCAGCAATTTCAATGTCATCATATTGATCTAAATGAATATGTGCGTCTATTAGCTTCTCCATCGTTGTCACTTCCTACGTTTTTTAATGAATAAGTAACAGTCCTCTTCCATTTTAGAAATTTCTCATCTAAAAACAAGCTTTCATCCCGCGGGCGGTTGAATGGGACCTCGAATTCTGCTACAACTTTAGTTGGCTTTGCGGATATCACAATGATCCTATCCGATAGAAACAATGCTTCTTCTATCGAATGAGTAACAAACAGCACGGTCCGTCGAAAATCCTCCCAAATAGAAAGAAGCCATTTTTGCATATCTAATCTTGTTAATTCATCAAGCGCCGAAAATGGCTCATCAAGACAAATGAGTGATTGTGGACTTAGCAGGGCTCGTATAAACGCGACACGCTGCTTCATACCTCCGGAAAGCTCCTCCGGACGAGCATGTATATAATCAGCAAGACCTGCTTTATGAAGCATTTCGATCGCTTTATCACGGTCCTTTTTCCCCTGCAGTTCAGCTCCGAGCAATACATTTTGTAAAACAGTCCGCCAGGGCAGGAGGGATGGCGTTTGCGGCATAAAACTTATCGAGCCGCGTTTTCCAATAATATTATTCCCCTCAAGCTGAATAACTCCTTTATCGGGAGTCATTATCCCGCCAATTAAGTTAAAAATTGTACTTTTTCCACTTCCGGATGGACCGATAATGGTAACAAACTCTTCTTTTTCAATCGAAAAAGATAAATCTGAAAGAACCTCATTTGGTCCAAAACTTTTTACAATGTGATCAACCAGTAAATGACTCACTCCACGCTGCCTCCCTTGCTTTGCCAACGAATGAAATACTTTTCGGCTGCAACTATAACTGCAAAAAATAAGAGACTTAATACCATAATCGATAGAATGGCAACGAATACCTTGTCTGTCCTAAATGAAGAAGACGCTAAGGTCATATAAACACCAATTCCTTTTTCCGCTCCGAGCCATTCAGAAATGACAGCCCCCATAACACTATAAGTTGCTGAAATTTTTAAGCCCGAAAAAATGGATGGGAGTGCATATGGCCATTCCAGCTTCCAAAACAATTGAGACTTGCCAGCCCCAGCCATCAACATATAATGTTTATGGGAATATGGAACTTGTTTAAAACCGTCTAAAGCTGCCACAGTGATTGGGAAAAAACAGGTAAGGGTAATTACAATTATTTTAGGTAATAATCCAAATCCAAACCATATGACGAGCAGGGGGGCGAGGACAATAATCGGAACATTTTGCGATAATATAAGCAACGGGTACACTGAGTCTCGGATCCAAGGGACCAAATGCAGCGAGACAGCAACAACCAATCCAACTGTCGTCCCTACCAAAAACCCCTCGACCGCAATTTTCGATGTTGAGACTAAATCTGGATAAAACGACGTCCAACCTGAAATAATCTCATTCACTATCATTGTAGGTGCAGGTAAGAGCCAATCAGGTACTTTCGTTAACTTTACAATGATTTCCCATAAAATGAACAAAAGAAGGAGAACCGCAATCGGTCTCCATCCTTTACTAATTAAATAGTTCATCGATATTTTTCCGTCAGGGTTTCCAATGTAATACCTGTAGGCTGGTAAAGGACTTTTATTTGAGAAATCACATTTTTACTGCCCATTTCCATCATCCGTTCGTTCATTTTTTCAATGATTGAAAACAAATGGGATATATCGCCTTCCATTGTTGTCTCTAACGGATGGACCTCATATTTTACCCCGGACTCATCGATCACTCGAATTGCTTCGTCCACATAAGGAATCACATCTCCACCATCAGACGGCTTCGGGATGATTTGTATACTGACTAGTGCATTTGCCATAATTACCCCTCCTATTCTGGTAAGAACTCATTCGTAAAAGCCTTTTTAGCTTCTAATTCTTTTTCTAGTAATCCATTTTCATACATCCAGGAAGCATAGTTCTCCCAAACCTCAAGCTTTTGTTCACCCCAGCGAGGTGCGTCATCCTGGTATTTAGGCGCTAACCATTCTTGACTCTTTTTTACAAGCTCTGGATCTAAATCTGGCGCAGCCTTTAATAAAATATCTGCTGCATCATCTGGGTTTTCGATAGCAAATTCATACCCTTTAGCAGCTGCTTTTACAAATGCTTTTACCGTGTCAGGATTTTCTGAAATCATTTTTTCATTTGTTGTTAATACTGGGGTGTAATAATCTAGTTTTTCTGAGTAGTCTGTTAAATATACCATGTTTATCTTCTCACCGCGCAGCTCTGCCTCAACTCCGGTCCACCCATAATATATCCAAGCAAAATCAATATCTTTTTTAACCGCGGTAAAGAAATCCGTGTCTCCAATATTGATAATTTTCACCTTCTCAACATCGGCATTTTCTGTTTTCATTAATGAATCGATTACAGATTTTTCTGCAGGTGATCCCCAACCGCCATATGTTTTACCCGCAAAATCCTTTGGCGTAATAATGTTTTTATCTGCAGGAGAGGCGAATCCAGATGTATTATGCTGAATTACAGCCGCAATTGAGACAAGCGGGACACCTTGAATCCGAGCCTGTGTTACACCTTCTTGATAGCCAACTCCAAATTGTGATTTTCCGGATGCAACTAATTGGTCAGCACCCGCTTCACCCGGCATAATAATATTGACATCAAGTCCTTCTTCTTTAAAATAACCTTTTTCCTTCGCAACATATAACCCTGTATGGTTCGTGTTTGGTGTCCAATCTAATACAACCGTAACTTTTTCTAGGTTCTTTTTATTCTCTTGCTCACTTCCCTGTGAATTTTCCTTAGTATTTGTACCACAGCCTGTAATTAATAAGACAGATAGTAACAAACTAAACCATGTCTTCACTCTCATCATCCTCTTTTATGTAATTTGCAGGAAATAGGCTTGGATAACATTTCACGTTTTTTTACTTAAAAGGACGTTTTTAAAAATAAAAAAGCGCCCTAGTTTTAAGCATGGGCGCACACTAACAAAGATCGTTTTGTTAAATATGTTCCCTCCGCTGGTGTTAACCAGATCAGGTTCAAAGGGTCATTATCTCATGGATAACCTCTCAACCGGCAACACCGGCTCCCCTATTTTTCAGTCAATTTCCTATCATCATTTATATTATAATTGCATTTTAGCGATTATCCTATTAAAAAGCATTATCAATAGTTTTTTCTCCGGAGTCACCAATATATTCTCACCAACGAAATGAAAGCCTATTTATTAATATTTCTCGCATCTTTCAATAAAAAAATCCCGACGCTTAATAAGTGAATTATACGGAAGGAGGCTGTCCCTAGTTGGGACAGCCTCGGATTTAGGAAACAAACGATGCTTCAAGCGGCAGCAGACGCTGCAAGCCGCGAAGTTCTAGTTCATTTAATTTATTCATAGCTTTTTCTTTCTCAATCTTCAGTCCAGCCTCAGTAAGGTCACACGTTACAGGGACGTCACACTTAATTTCTGCAAGCATGCGTGATAAGTGAAGCATTTCTAAATCCTGCTCGATTTTTGTTTTATGAGAATTTGAAAGACGATTAAGATTCGATATAATTCCCTCAACATGCTCAAATTCCTTTAAAAGCTTAAGAGCGGTTTTTTCACCAATTCCCTTTACTCCAGGATAGTTATCACTAGGATCTCCCATTAAAGCTTTTAAATCGATCATTTGGCGCGGTTTGATTCCTTTCTCCTCAAAGAAGGTATCAGGAGTATGAACAAGGTAATTCCCATAGCCTTTTTTCAATAAAATGACCGAAATACTTTCATCCAAAAGCTGAAGGATATCCTGGTCTCCAGTTAAAATGGAAACATGTGCGTGCTCCTTAGCTTGAGACGCAATTGTTCCGATACAGTCATCCGCTTCATAGCCCGCTAACCCAATGTTAGGGATGTCAAAAGCTGCAACTACTTCTTTAACTAAGTCAAATTGAGGGATTAACTCGATTGGTGCTTCACTCCGATTGCCTTTATAGGCGTCAAATAATTCAGAGCGAAATGTTTTACTTCCCATATCCCAGCAAACTGCCACGTGGGATGGTTTAAAAGAAGAAACGGCAGTAAATAAATGTTTAATAAAGCCGTGAATCCCATTTGTCGGAATTCCTTTTGAGTTTATCATAAACTGACCTGTTACAGCCGTAGCGTAAAATGCACGAAATAACAGCGCCATTCCATCAACTAGCATAAGTGAAGGTTTTTGATTTTCCAATGTTTTGACCTCCGATCATTTAAAAACAACACGATTTCTATTATAGCATAAAAACCTACTCAATTTTGTTTTCTTGATAGGAAATCCAGTCGCTAAAACTTCCCAAGTAAAGTTTTACCTTTTCAAACCCTGCTTCCTTTAATGCTAGAAAATTGGGTGCAGCCGTAACGCCCGACCCACAGTAAACAATGATTTCTTTTTCAGGATTAATCTCTGAGAACCGTTGTTTTTGTATCTCTGACGGCTTATAATAGCCTGCATTAAGTCCCTCGAACCATGGCCTATTAATTGCGCCAGGGATCCGCCCGGCTTTTTTATCAATGGGTTCCTCTAAACCCAAATAGCGTCTTTCTTCTCTCGAATCAATCAAGACTATGTTAGAATTCTGTCCATCCGCCACTGCCTTAACTTCTGCCATACTTGCAAGCAGGCCATGATTAATAGCAGGCTGGAAGGTAGTTTTGTTAAAAGTTGGAACCTCTGATGTTACCGGGTAGTTACCTTCACGCCAGCCCTTAAAGCCACCATTCAAAACAAAAACTTTTTCATGTCCAAGGTATTGGAGCAGCCACCAAAACCTCGCAGCATACGCACCTTCACCCTGATCATAAGAGATTACTGTTGTGTTTTCATCAATACCTGCAAGTTCAAGTTTATGAATAAGCGCATCGAGGTCAGGCATTGGGTGCCGGCCGCCGTGTTCAGCGACCTCGCCTGATAAATCTACATTAAGATCAAAATAACAAGCACCAGGAATATGATTGTTTTCATACTCCTGTCTGCCTTTTTGAGGGTCGGCTAAAGAAAAAGTGCAGTCCACAATACGGACATTTTGCTCATTTAAGTTTTTTAACAGCCATTCTTTGTCGATTATTTGATTCATAGCCATCCCCCCAATGAATTAATACTTAGACTCTTCAAGTTTTTTGTATACTTCTTGTAATTTATCGATGGATACCCCGCCATCTAAGGCGGTAAGAAGACTTAAATAAAAATCGTCTGCCTGCTGCTCTATTCCGGTGATTAATTGTTCAAATTGGCCGGACACAATACCGGAGTAATATTCAGCTAATTTTTGACCTTCAGATTTCAGATAATCATCTGCAGGGACATTTAAAACTTGATACAGCTCATCACTCATATTCTTCTTTTCATTTTTTTCAAAAAAGGATTTTGGATTTTTAAAATAAGACAGTGCTTTTGTAAACAGCTGTTTATTTAAATCACTGAAAGCTAAGGGAAACTCAATTTCCTCTTCATGTTTCATCTCAAAAGGTGAAAATGATAAGTCTTTATTTATTTCCTTCATGCTTCGAGTCAGGCCAGTAAAATAATCCGCTAAAACTTTTCCAGCAAAAGAGTCTAGTCTGACGGTTGTTGCCCGGAGCTCTTGAGCAAAATCAAAGCCTAGACTTTCTAATAGCTCATCCAAAGCTGATTGTAACGCCTTCTTTAAATTTCTTCCGTCATCTCTTAACAAAGCAGGATTAAAGGATTCTTTAAAAAAGTCACCAAACCGGAGGAATACTCTTTGTTTAATATAATAAAGAAGTTCTTCACCCTCCTGGGTTATTCTTTTTTGTAAACCATCTGGTATTTGCTTTTCCAATAAAGCTTTAATCATCGCTTTTTGTTTTTCAATTTCAGTACGTTTTTTGTCCTTAACAGATTGGTCTTCTTTCGAATTATCAATTAGTTTTCCTACTAATTCATAAACACGATTTAATTCGTTACCTGCTGATGTAAGAGCCATTTCCGTTAAATCATTTGAAATAAAATGATAGAAATCCCCTTCAAAATTCCCCATGCCCGACATTACATCTGTGTTTGGTTCTAATTTTTCCTTTAGGGCCTGCAAACTAGATAATGGATAGAGGTGTGGTTTCCGGATCCCATATTTTATTAATTGCTCCGTTACATATTCCGTAACTGTTTCCTTCTCTTCTTCATTTTCAGCTAAGTCAATCGCGTTAATAATAAAGAACATTTTATCGAGCTGGAAGGATTCCTTTACTCGGCCGAGCTGGATTAAAAACTCCCTGTCCGCTTTTGAAAAGGCGTGGTTATAATACGTAACGAACAAAATCGCGTCAGAATTCTTAATATAATCAAATGCTACTCCCGTATGGCGGGCATTAATTGAGTCAGCCCCTGGTGTATCAACGAGGGTAATCCCTTTGCGAGTCAATTCACAATCATAGTACAGCTCAATCCATTCAACAAAGCACGACTTTTCTTCTAGCGCCACGAAATCAGCAAATTCGTTTAAGTCAGTTTGCAGGACTGTTCCGAGTTGCTTTCCATGGAGGAGAAAGCCCTTTTTAAATGCCTGTAAAAATGCATAGTGTGTCTTTTCCGCTATTCCTTCCTGCCCTTTTTCAAGCATGACCTTATCTATTTCTTTTGCAGCGCCTTCTAAGGCAGATGTTTGCAGATCAAATAACTTCAAAGAACGGTTTACGTCCTCGAGCATGGCGCTTTCTTCCTTAAATTTGACCAGCACCGTGCCATGCTGATATTGATCGGTTACAGGCTTAATTTTATTAATCGCCGCAGTTGTCGGATTAGGCGATACAGGAAGTACTTTTTCCCCCATGAGAGCATTTGCAAAAGAAGACTTTCCGGCACTAAATGCGCCAAATAAAGCAACAGTAAATCCTTTGTGCGCCAATCTGTCAGCTTTGTCTTCTAATTCCTTCGCAAGCTTTTTAAAACCGGGCAGACTCTCAATAAGCTTTGCAGATTGATCTAATCGAGCTACCATGCTTTGTAAATGACTTCTTGCTTTTTCCGTTTCATTTTGCTTGGTTATAGCGTTTTCTACGTGAGTGACAGATGGCAGTGGCTTGCTCTTTCCAACGCCCGTTGTCGCTGGAAGAGACTGCCCATGTATAACTTCAGCCTCTTCTTCCTCTTGATGAAATAGCATGTGATCGTCGATAATGATTTCCTTTGATTCACTTAACAACATGCCCACGGCAGCTTCTTTTCTTGCTGTTTCTTCTTCAAAATTGGACTTTTCAGAAAGTGCGCTAACATATTTTTCAATACTTTTAAACTCTTCTTCATACATTTCAGTCAAAGTAGCTGTTTTTTCCGCTAATACAGGCATGAGAGCATGTTTAAAATCTAAAATACCCTCTCGTGCAATTTTTTTAATTCCGTTCGCCAAGTCCTCTGTGTAATGAAGCACATATTCACCAGAAACCCTGGCTCCTTGCTTAACCGTTTGAACAATTAAATCGATCGGTACGTCAATAGAAAACGATTGTGCCTTATTCTGCAGCTCTTGTTCATCTAAACTATTGTTCTTTAAAGTCGCGATTAGATATTCACGCAGGTGCCATTCAAGCTGTGATTTTGTTCTTTCCTGAAGGTCCTGGTACAGCCGATCCAGCCGTGCATTCTTTTCCTCCAGTGTTTTTTGTTTGGAGAAAAGAAAACCTACCTTAAATTCTGGCTGTGCGGCTTCAAGAAAGCTTTCAGCTAATTCTCTTGTTTGAAAAGGCATTAAATAAGCATTGTTTAAAATCTTTGTTATTTCATGGTCCATTTCTTTTTCTGTTTCCTCGACGCCTTTTTCAAGAGTTTTTAGGTTGGAGCTGATGGATTGATAGGTTTGTGTTAATTGCTGTTTTTCTTCCTCAGGCAGCTCATTTAATACTTCAAAAATTGGCTGAAGTTCTTCATCCCTTTTATTACGTTCTTGATCAAGATGATCTTGTGCTATTTTCTTCAGCGAATGAAAAATGGACTGCTGTAGTAGTTGGTCCTTATTCTGCAATTTTTGTGCAATAAATGTTTTTAGATCATTAAATTCATTTAGTTTATGGTCTTGGTACTTTAATGACGTATAAAAGATACGCGCTGGCTTGACTCCCCATGCAGCAAATGAATCCGTGACGCTATCTTGAAATTGGCGGAATGAGAGCTCTTCGTCTTTATGCTTATCAACTTGATTAATAACGAGATAAACTTCTTTTCCTGCTTCCGTTAACTCTTTTGTGAATAAAAAGTTCAGCTCTGCTTGGACATGGTTATAATCCATCACGTATAAAACTAAATCTGCCAGGTGAATAGCTGATTCTGTTGCGACCTTGTGTGCGTCATCTGCAGAATCGATTCCAGGTGTATCCATAATAACCGTATTAGGCGGCAACTGTGAGTCTGCATGGCTGATTTCGATTTCCTCAATTTGGTCGCCATCCTTGCAGTAATTCTTTACTAATTCATAATCGTATGGTGCCAAATACACCCGCGGCTTGTCATTTTTGAAAAAAACCTTCGCATATTCTTCACCTGACTTTACCTTTACAAGGTTCGCAGAGGTGGGAATCGGGCTCGATGGCAGCAAGTTTTCTCCGACCACTTTGTTAATCATCGTTGATTTTCCAGCTGAAAAGTGACCGCAAAATGCAATCATAAACTCCTTATTTTGCAGTTTCTTTGCTAACTGCTTTGTTTTTTCTGCGTTCTCCGTATCACCTTGTTCAATAAGATATTCATATAAAGCAAGGATCTTATTTTTAAGTGATAGAATGGTTTCTTGTGTAATTGCCGTTTGCACCATAGTCTTTTTCCCCTTGTTCACAACTTTGTAATATTTTATATTTTATACGATAATTCAAACTTTTCCTATCGTGAAAACTAAATTTGTTAACATAATATTCACGCAATCTTTTCTCCGCTCAGGTACTATTGAATTATTAGATGGGAAGGATGTTGAATATGGCATATAAGGAACGTTTCGAGTCAGAGGAATTAAAGTTGTTTCGATCTTTGAACTATCGTATGGTATTCAGGC
Organism: Neobacillus niacini; assembly: GCF_030817595.1. Taxonomy (GTDB): domain Bacteria; phylum Bacillota; class Bacilli; order Bacillales; family Cytobacillaceae; genus Neobacillus; species Neobacillus niacini_G. The sequence continues at coordinate 6,394,365 of NZ_JAUSZN010000001.1, read as the reverse complement.
AAAGAGAAAAATATTTATTTACAACTTGAAAAAGGTTACAAAGGTGAGGTGATGTTTGATCAATTATCTGATGGACTGGACCCAAAAAAATTCCTTATATTGAATGATTTACGACTGGAGACGAACTCTACAAATTTTCAAATCGATTCCTTTATCATTTGTCAAGGAACCCATTTCCCTTGTGAAATAAAAAATTATGAAGGTGACTATTATTATAAACCTGATCAGTTTTTTACCATGAATCATACTGAGATTCCGAATCCACTAGATCAAATCAAAAGAAGCGACACCCTGCTCCGGCAAGTCTTTCAGAAGAAAAAATACTCGATTACCATAAAATCAAATGTCTTCTTTGTTAATTCTGCCTTCACCCTCTATCAGGCACCATTGGAGAAGCCAATATTATATCCCACACAACTCATTCGCTATTTTGAAGAATTAAATGCTAGACCTTCTATATTAAATGACAACCACTATAAACTTGCTGATGAATTAGTGAAGGAACATAAACCGAGTTCACCCTATACGCGAGTACCATCGTATACCTATGAAAATTTGAAAAAAGGGCTTATTTGTGGTTCGTGTTATTCCTATGAGATTTTGCCCGGTGAGAATGTACTAATATGTAATACTTGTGGTGGTGAGGAAAAGGTGGAAGATGCGATATTGCGGTCTGTGAGGGAACTTCAGTTACTGTTTCCCGATATAAAAATCACCACTAATTTGGTTTTCGACTGGTGTAAAGTGATTGGCTCTAGGAAACAGATTAGACGGGTATTGAAAAAGAACTATACTAAAATTGGAAATAGGCATTGTACATACTATATCTAAAGTAAGTTTTGAATAACTATCAAGCGGAGTGGCCAAACAGCTTTTTAATTTGATTTTTGGTTACTCCATGCTTTCTGCATAAACCCAAACGCTTTTTCTTCATGCTCTTCGGTCACTCCAGATCTCCTGCATTTACCCAAACGCTTTTTCTTCATGCTCTTCGGTCACTCCAGACCTCCTGCATTTACCCATACGCTTTTTTTCATGCGCTTCGGTCACTCCAGACCTCCTGCATTTACCCAAAAGCACTTTCTTCATGCTGTTTGGTCACTCCAGCCCCCCTGTATTTACCCATACGCTTTTTCCACATGCTCTTCGGTCACTCCAGACCCCCTGCATTTACCCATACGCTTTTTCTTCATGCTCTTCGGTCACTCCCGACCTCCTGCATTGACCCAAACGTTTTTTCTTCATGCTCTTCAGTCACTCCAGACCTCCTGCATTTACCCAAATGCACTTTCTTCATGCTGTTTGGTCACTCCAGCCCCCCTGCATTTACCCAAACGCTTTTTCTTCATGCTCTTTGGTCACTCCAGACCTCCTCCATTGACCCAAACGCTTTTTCTTCATGCTCTTCGGTCACTCCAGGCCTCCTCCATTTACCCAAACGCTTTTTCTTCATGCTCTTCGGTCACTCCAGACCTCCTGCATTGACCCAAATGCATTTTCTTCATGTTGTTTGGTCACTCCAGCCCCCCTGCATTGACCCATACGCTTTTTCCACATGCTCTTCGGTCACTCCAGGCCTCCTGCATTGACCCAAATGCTTTTTCTTCATGCTCTTCGGTCACTCCAGACCTCCTAGATTAACCCAAACGCTTTTTCTTCATACTCTTTGGTCACTCCAGACCCTAAAAAACAAGCCAAGGATACCATCCTTGGCTTACTCTCGTTATATCGTTAATGTGTTACATTTTTTAAGACGTGCTTCATGACAAATGCGTATATGATCACCGTTCCACCTACAAATGCAAAAGCCATATTAACACCTTCCTATCCGCTCAACTTTGATGAGAATGATTTTCATTCTATTTTAAAAATAGAATATCACAGCTGATAATCATTTTCAATACACCAAAGTTAATTGTCATATTTATTTAACAATTTCGGGAAAAACCGATTACAACTTCCTAAGCTGCTTTCATATTCAGTTAGTTCCCGCAGCGCTTTTTCCTCTGCAGGTATTCTGATTGACAGCATAAGTATATTTAATATCGTAAACAAACCTGCCGTGATGTATGCACCGAACATCAATGGTACGATCAAAAGTTCAATCGAGACAACCAAATAATTAGGATGTTTGATAAAACGGTATGGACCTCTTCTAACAACTTCAACATTGGGTAAAACAATAATTTTGGTATTCCAATAACGTCCTAGCGACGTAATTGCCCAAACTCTAATCAGCTGCGAACAAAAAAACACTACTGCCAACAATGGCCAAAAAGCTGAGAACTCACGAGAAAAGGTAATTTTCTCAAATAGTAAGACACCAAAAAACAATGAATGCATCAGCACAATAAATTGATAATGCTTTAAACCAAACTCTCTCGCACCCTGTTCCTTCATCCATTTCTCATTTCTTCGAGCAATCACCAGCTCAAGTAAACGTTGAATAATCATACCAGAAATAAATATTAAAAAAGGAATCATTATTTACCCCCATTTCAGTAAAAGCAATTCTGAACTAAATCCCGGACCCAGAGCGGTGCATAGTCCGTAGGACCCGGCATTACCACCCATTTCCATAAATCGTTTAAGGACATAAAGGATAGTCGCCGACGACATGTTTCCAAATTGCTTTAACACGTCGAGTGAAATGTCGGTCATCGAAACAGGTATTCCTAATGATTTGATATAAGCTTCAATCACCTTTTTCCCGCCAGGATGTGCAATAAAATGGTCTATCTCAGAAAGCTGGAGTTCATTCTCACTTAAAAATTTACTAACATTTGGTTTTAGCCACTCCTCAATAATACTCGGGATATCTCTGGAAAACACTACAAATAGACCTTGATCCCTTATATCCCATCCCATAACATCTAAGGAATCTGGCATTAACGTAGATTGAGTATTCATAATGCCCGGCAAAGTCGTTTTAGCGGAAAAATTCTCAATGTTTACCTCATTTCCACAAATCAATGCACACGCCACGCCATCGGCAAAAAGTGAGGTTCCAATTAGGTTACTCTTTGAAAAGTCGTTTCTTTGAAAAGTTAAACTGCAGAGTTCAACCGAAAGCACTAAAACCTTGGAATCTGGGTAGGCTTTGCAAAATTCAAATGCCCGTGATAGTCCGGCAGCGCCTCCAGCGCATCCGAGCCCCCAAATGGGAATTCTTTTAGTGTGCTCGCGAAAGGGCAATAGGTTCATGATTCTTGCCTCAATGCTGGGAGTTGCCATACCCGTTGTTGAAATATAAAATATCGCATCAATTTCATCACAATGTATTTCTCTGGTTAAAAATGTCTCATTATTAAGACAGTTCCTAATCGCCTGCATTCCTAGTGTCACAGCGGACTCAATATAAGCATTGTTTTTTTCTGCAAATGAATGGTCCACTCTATACCACTCGATATTTTTTACGATATGTCTTTTTTCGATTTGTCCGTTTTGGAAGGCTTTAAGGAGCCTTTCGATATCCTTAAACCTTTCTGAAAAGAGTTCTCTGGCAAAGTCAATCGCTTGCTCTTGTTTAATTTCAAACTCGGGAACTGCTTCTGCTATTGAAAGAATCGTTGGCATTCGTTTATTCTCCTTCAATGTAGGTAATGGTATTTTTACCAATATTAGGAGATTTATGTACAAAAAAAAGCTTCCCTGCAAGAGGGAAGCCAACGTTTTGAAGGTTGTTGTTGTTGTGCTCTTTGATTATAACTGAGATGCTGCAGCTAAATCATTACGAAAACATTTCCATTTTTCTTAAAAGCCTTGATTTATGTAATCAACACAATTTTTACATAAGCCATTTTGAAACAAATAAAAAGCACCCGATTGCGGCGCTTTATAATCTCTTACTGTTTCTCTGATTGGGCTTGAACCTCAATTTTAATCTTTTTGTCAGCTAAGGACCCACAGACTTTACAATATTCAATTTGGTCATAGAGGAGACGGCATGGTTCACAATAATATTTTTCCATTCGTAACACGCTCGCTTCTCAAAATTTAGATACATCTATAATTATTCTATGAAAAAGTTTCAAATTTGTGACAACTATTGGTAAAACAAGCTTTTTATATCATAACAGACTTAATCAATTACTTTTATCACAGGTAATAAGTGATAGTTCACAATTTAGCCACATATCCACCACTACTATTGTGATATAAATCACTGTTATATCAATTTATTACAATTAACATAGTGTTTATCTAAGGAATGAACATTGTGTGAACTGTTAATTTTGTTATTTTTTCTTCACAATTGTTTTGTATTATGAAAGAGAACTTATTATTTTATCTAATTATCTATTCTGAAGGGAGTCTTGGGGGATGGCGAAAGCGGAACTGAAATCAAACAAAAAAACAGAAATTGAAGACAGCTCTTCTCTTAAAGGGACATTAGCGTCCGTTTTCTTTTTGGGAATCTTTATAGTTGTCACATGGGTAAGTGTCTACTTCTTATTCTTAGATCGTTTTTAGAGAGGGAAAGGGGAAAAAACCATGCATATGCATAAGTTTGAAAAAATTTGGCTTATATTCGGAATAGGCGCACTAGTGGTTTTCTTATCAGTTGTAGGTGTAAGCGCTTTTTACTTAGGAAACAAGCCGCCTAGCTGTTTAACTACTATTGATCCAAAAAAAGTTGATACAGAGGCTCCATTCGATAAACCTGGATTAAATAAGGTTGAAGGAAAAGAATGGGACTATGAATTAGTGTACGTTGCTTCGGCATTCTTCTACAATCCTGGTGAAGTAGAAGTTCCACTTGGAGCAAAAGTAAAAGTAATTGCCACAACAAAAGACGTTGTCCATGGTTTCCAAGTAGCTGGCACGAATATCAATATGATGCTAGAACCGGGTTATGTCAACGAGATTGTCACGACGTTCGATAAAGAAGGCGAATACCTAGTGGTTTGTAACGAGTACTGCGGTACTGGTCACCACTTAATGAGTTCAAAGATAAAGGTGGTTAAATAATGAGCAGCCAAACAGCAAAATTAAAAGTTGATCCACGTGATGGAAAGCTTGCGATGGCGCACTTTTATGTTGCCTTTATCGCATTAGCATTAGGTGGTCTAATGGGATTACTGCAAACCCTTGTGCGCTCTGGTAAATTTGAGCTTCCATGGGGTATTGATTATTATCAAATTTTAACCGTACATGGTGTTTTAATGGGTCTTGTTCTAACAACGTTCTTTATTATGGGATTCCAATATGCAGCTGTCAGCCGGACAGCTGGTACTCACTCACCAGCAGCACGCCGGATTGGCTGGATTGGATTCTGGGTCATGACTGTTGGAACAATCATGGCAGCAACCATGGTTTTACTGAAAGAGGCTTCTGTTCTTTATACGTTCTATGCACCATTAAAAGCACATTGGATTTTCTACTTAGGGATGACTTTTGTTGTAGTTGGAAGCTGGCTTGACGGAGCGGCCCAAATTATGACCTATGCAAAATGGAGGAAGGAAAACCCAGGAAAGCCAAGCCCGCTGTTAAGTTTTATGGCTGTCATTAATACAGTCCTTTGGATCGTAGCAACTTTAGGTGTTGCATCAACTGTTTTATTCCAGTTACTTCCATGGTCACTCGGCTTAGTTGATACAGTCGATGTGTTAATAAGCCGTACATTGTTCTGGTATTTCGGGCATCCGCTTGTGTATTTCTGGTTACTACCAGCCTATATGTCCTGGTATGCAATTGTTCCAAAGATTATTGGCGGAAAAATATTCTCGGATTCATTAGCACGTCTATCCTTTATTCTGTTTTTACTTTTCTCCATACCTGTCGGTTTCCACCATCAACTAATGGAGCCTGGTATAGATCCAGCGTGGAAATTTTTACAGGTTGTTCTAACGTTTATGGTTATTATTCCATCATTGATGACGGCATTTTCTTTATTCGCAACCTTTGAGAGATTTGGCCGTTCTAAAGGTGCCACAGGTCTATTTGGCTGGTTTAAGGTTTTACCTTGGAATGACGCTCGTTTTACCGTTCCATTTATCGGGATGGCAAGTTTTATTCCTGCTGGAGCTGGAGGTATAATCAATGCTTCCAACCAAATGAACCAAGTCGTTCATAACACAATTTGGGTAACAGGCCATTTCCACTTAACTGCTGCAACCTCGGTTGTGTTAACGTTCTTTGGTATCTCCTATTGGTTGATACCACACTTAACAGGTCGAAAATTAACGAAAGCAATGAACAAATTAGGAATTATTCAAGGCTGGGTTTGGTTTATCGGAATGGTGTTTATGTCAGGTGCAATGCACTTCCAAGGACTTTTAGGTGGTCCTAGACGTTCAGCCTTCTCAACTTACGGAGATGCAGCGCAAGCAGCTGAATGGATTCCTTACCAAATTGCACAAGCAGTTGGCGGGTCCATTTTATTCCTTGGAATCATTTTGATGATCATAATCTTTGTGAACCTTGCATTCTTTGCACCTAAAGGAGAAGAAGAATTCCCCGTTGGTGAAGCAGAGAATTTAGAAGAAAAAGCACCAATGATATTTGAAAACTGGAAATTATGGCTTGGTATTACAGCAGCCCTAATCCTATTTGCTTACACTATACCGTTTATCGACATGATTCAAAATGCACCTCCGGGCTCACCAGGATTTAAAACCTGGAGTTCTTGGTAACAAATCGAGAAACCGGGCTTTACTTATGCTGAAGCCCGGTTTTTATTAATTTTATAGGTTGATTTCGGTAAATTTATCAGAATAACAGATATCAAAATAATAACCGTACCAACAAATTGCAGCACCCCATAGTTTTCTTTATATAAGAAGACACTAAGCAATGTAGCAGCTACAGGCTCCACTGTCGCAATAATCGATGCCTTACTACTCTCCATTTTTTCTAGGCCCTTTGTGTATAATAAGTAAGCTATTACTGTTGGAAATAAACCCAAACCTACTCCGTAAAGGATGACCTCGGCGTTAACTAACATATTTCTTTTTTCAATAAGATTTGTAAATAGAACTAACGTGGCCGCAGCTACTAAAAAGGTATAAAAAGTAACGGTGAATGGGCGATATTTCGCTAACGCAAATTTTCCGAATATCGTATATAATGCATATCCGAAACCCGCACCAAGTCCTGTTAGAATTCCAACAAGGTTAATAGATGGTGTATCTTTGAAACTTACCCCCACAATTAAAACACAGCCTAACAACGTCCCAATCACTGAAATAATCTTCCTACTATCCAGACTTTCTTTTAGAAATAGATATGAAAGGATAACTACGAATGTTGGAGCAGTATACAGTAAAATAACAGCAAACGATAGACTCATTTGATTGATAGCAGTAAAATAACACCAATTAAATAGGACAATGCTGAAGATCCCAGTTCCAATAAAATACTTACTATCCACAAAACGAATCTTCATTTGTCCAGGATATTTTGTTATGCCGATAATCCCAAGCAATAAAACGGCTGTGACAACCCTCAAGGTGACAATCTCCATTGAAGTAAAACCTAAAAGCGCCAGCTTCCTAACAAAAATGGCTATGATTCCCCACAAAGCTGCACTGACTGCTATCATCATCATTGGACCAATTTTCCCCATCACACACACACCTTTATGAAATAAAGAAGAAGGGAAATTTTCATCCCCTTCCTTCGCCTTCTATTTATTTAATTGATAGACTTTTCCATATTTCTCATACAAATAATCGATTAAATACTGCGCATTTAAACCTTGCCCTGTTACCTCATGAAGGATTTCTAATGGTTTTTTCTGCTTACCATATTGGTGAATATTCTTCGTCAGCCATTCCTTGATTGGCAGTAAATTACCTTCCTCTAACAGTTGGTCAAAATTAGGCAGATCTTCTAGCATTTTGTTCTTAAACTGTGCAGCATACATGTACCCCAGCGCATACGACGGGAAATACCCAAAGCTCCCTCCTGCCCAGTGGACATCCTGAAGTACACCCTTAGCGTCATTCTCTGGTGTAATACCTAGATATTCTTGATATAATTTAATCCAAACCTTCGGAAGGTCCCTCACCTCTATCTCACCATTAAATAAACCTTTTTCAATTTCATAGCGAATAATGATATGAAGAGGGTATGTTAATTCATCAGCTTCAATCCTAATCAGTGAAGGCTTCGATTCATTTACAGCCCGGTAAAAATCTTCAATGGAAACATCATCGAACTGACCAGTTGCATAGGTCTTCAATAGTTCATAGTTATTTTTCCAAAAAGAAAAACTGCGCCCGACAATATTTTCATAGAAAAGAGACTGTGATTCATGGATACCCATTGATGTACCCGTGCATAATGGAGTGCCAATCAAGTCATTTGAGATATTTTGTTCGTATAACGCATGGCCGCCTTCGTGAATGGTACCGAAAACAGCTTTACGGAAATCCTGCTCATCATAATTGGTTGTAACCCGGACATCGCCTGGATTTAAACCAGTAGCAAAGGGATGGACTGTTTCGTCGAGTCTGCCAGCTTCGAAGTTATAACCCATTTTCCCAAGAATTTCTAAGCTTAATGCCTTCTGTTTATCCTTCTTAAAGGTTTTAAACAGAAACTCTGTTTTAGGTTTATTAGGTGAATCTGCAATCTGCTTGACCAGCGGTACAATTTTCTCTCTTAGGTCTCCAAAAACCTTGTCAAGGACTTCTACGGTCATACCCGGTTCATATAAATCCAATAAAACATCATATGGATTTCCTTTATGACCCCAATAATTTATAAAGCGTTTTGTGGTTGCCACAAGTTTTTCTAAATAAGGTCTAAACAACTCAAAGTCGGACTGATCCTTTGCTTTTTCCCAGACAGATTCTGCCTTTGATTGAAGAATTACATATTCCTTGTATTCGTCCGCAGGAATTTTTTTGTTGCGTTCGTATTCTTTCTTACATTCCTGAAGAATTTTCATTGTCTTTTCAGATAGTTTATTATTCGAAAGTGTTGCTATGTATGCGGCCATATCTTCAGAAGTAGACATTTTAAAAACTTCAGAGGAAAGCATGCCTATAACTTCAGACCGCTGATCCATTCCCTGTTTTGGAGCCCCAGTCCTTAGGTCCCAATAAATCAACCCAAGTGCTTCATTATAGGCACTCATTTTCTTAACATATTCTAAAAACTTTTTTTCTACTTGCTCCGGAGTCATTCTCATAATAAATCCCCCTTTTTATTAACCATCTGTATTTTATCATATTTTTCTGAAAATCTATGGATAAAAAAACATCAAAAGATAAATTCTGTTATAAAATGAAATTTAGAGAAAGAGTGCATTACCGGAAGGAGAAAAATAGGATGAAAGAATTGATAGGCTACTGCAACTCATGTGCAAAAGAGATTTATTGTTTAGAAGGCTTCTTTAACGGCATACAATCCGAAGACCGAAAGATCTATTGCTTTGAATGCTACGAATGTAATCAGAAAGAAAATCCGCAAGCTTAGCCTTGTGGATTTTTTTATTTTTTTGTTGAGAATTATTTTCAATAAATATGCTATCTATGATGGAGGTCACATAATAGCTCATTAATCACTGATAAAATGAATGTAATATAGAATTACTATTACGAAGGTGATGCTAATGAGGCAAGAGGACATAAATAAAAGATTATCTGATGTCCCTCTATTCAAAGAACTATCAGATAAGGAGCTGGAACCCTTCATAAAAATTGCATTGACTCGCTGTTATAAGCAGAAGATGTATGTATTTATGCAGGACGATCCACTTGATCGGGTATTCTTTATCCATTCTGGAAAAATCAAAATCTATAAAACAGATTTTTCCGGAAAGGAACAAATTGTTTCGATACTCGAACCCGGTGAGATGTTTCCACATGCAGGGTTTTTCCGAGAAGGAAACTTTCCAGCACATGCGGAGGTGTTAGAAGTGGCCAATCTTATTGTCATACCAATAGACAAATTTGAAGAAACGCTAATCGCTAATCCAGAACTCTGCATCAAGCTATTTAAAGTGTTGGGAGAGAAAATTGTTGATCTCCAAGGAAGGCTAGAGGCGCAGGTTCTCCATAATACCTTCGAACAAATTGTATTACTACTTATAAGACTTTGTCAGTCCAACGGTGGACAAGTTGGCAGCAGGTATCAGCTAACAACCCAATTTACAAATCGTGAGCTTGCGAACATGATTGGCACTTCGAGGGAAACAGTCAGCAGAGCAATCAACCATTTAAAAAAGAAAAACTACATTAACCAGTGCGAAGCTGGCTTCTATCTAATTGACCGCGATGGACTGGAACAGGAATTATTCTATTAAAAAAACATTCAGGGAGCTGTTAAAAATGGAACAGAAGATTATCGAGCTAGATGTGAGAGATGATTTAAAGAATAAGATTGAACCTTTCCAAAAAATTATGGAAGCGATCAAGGAAGTAAAAGATAATGATATTTTTATTCTCCATGCCCCTTTTAAGCCTGTACCCTTGTTTGCTGTATTAAAAGCAAAGGGCTTTACACATGAATCAGAGGAAATTGAGGCAAAGCACTGGAAGGTTACCTTTACAAAGAATGCCTAAAAAAAGTATGAAAAGGTGATAAAAAATGATATTAGATAACAGAGGTTTAGAACCACCACAGCCCATGATGAGGACTCTTGCAGCCTTAGAAAATTTAGGTGAAGGTGAAGTACTAACGATTATTAACGATAGAAGACCTATGTTCCTTTATGAACAGCTTGAGGAATTAGGCTATAAGCAGCGTACAGAACAACAAAACGACGGAAGTTTCAAAATTGAAATCTTCCGATAAGAAGGTGAATGATTATGCTTCCTCAGACAATGGGAAGTGAAACAAATATTAAGCTTCCATTCTCATTTATTCTTTTCAGTTTAGTAGCACTTGTACTATCTCAACTCCTAGTCCTAGTGAATGGACAAATGGTGGTGAATGGCAGTTTTCGCATACCAGCAATTTGGTCAGCCGCTCACCTGCTGGTCTTGGGCTGGGCTCTAATGGTAGCAATGGGTGCCATGTATCAGTTAGTACCAGTTGCTTTCCTAACGCCAATTTGGAATGAAAAATTTGGTTTTATCCAGTTTTTTGTTACAGCTATTGGTATCTCAACTTTCTCATGGATGTTATATGTCTCACCACAAAACGCATTGATTCCAGGAATTTTAATGCTCTTAGGTATTTTAATGTTTTTAATTCAAATGTTGATGACCCTTAGAAAGCAGGCAAAGCCAAATATTCTAACTGCGTTTGTTGGAAGTGCACTGGTTTGTTTATTCTTAACTATATTTTTGGGGATAACGTTGATATATTCACTACAAACAGGCTTTGCTGCTGACTACTATCAGGCTATTTTTAAAAGCCATCTTTTAATGGGTGTTACAGGTTGGTTTACACTACTAATATTCGGTTTTTCTTATAAAATGGTTCCGATGTTTTCATTATCACACGATTTTCCAATGGTGCAAGCACTATATGTATATGGGCTTTATATTTCCGGTCTAGTGATTACAATACTTTCATTTTTTAACGGGAATCATTATCTATTAAAAGCAGGATTTTTCTTACTGCTAGCAGGTTTTTCAGTTTTCAGCTGGCATATCTCTATCATTATTAAAAAGAGGCTGAAGAAAAAACTAGATAATTCCTTCACATTTGCATTAGTGGCAATTGGATTAGGGAACATCGTCCATTTAGCAGCCTTCATGGCTTTATGGAGTGTACCAAATTCACTCCTAATCGGGCCGTTCGTTTACTTATATTTATTACTATGGATTGTCCTAAGCATTATGGGATATCTATATAAAATTGTTCCCTTCCTGTGGTGGACATATAAATACAGTAAGGAAATCGGCAAAAAATCGGTTCCATCCTTAAAAGATATAATGAATGAAAAAATTGTCGTTCCCTTATTTTCTTTATTTGTTTTTGCAGTGGTTGTGGTATTCTTTTCAATCATTTTAGAGTCCATACTAATCTTTAATATTGGTCAATTTGTTTTATCCCTTGTATTTATCCTAATTTCAATCAGTATTCTAAAAGTCCTAAAAAAATAAAGAGGTGTTTATCATGAATCTAAAAGATAAAGTTATTGAAGCATTAAAAAGTGTATATGACCCTGAATTGAATATTAACGTTGTCGACTTAGGGTTAATTTATAATATAGATGTAGCGGATAATAACGACGTAGAGGTTACGATGACGTTAACGACACCAGGCTGCCCTCTTCATGACAGTATTACAAGAGGAGTACGCTATAGTATCGAAGGCATCGAGGAAACAAAAAAGGTTGAAGTGACCCTTGTTTGGGAACCGGCATGGTCACCGGAGAAAATGACAGCTGAGGGACTTCGTTTATTAGGCAGATAGGAAAAAGGTCAGCATGCGGTGCTGACCTTTTTTCTTATACTTCTATTGCTTCTGTCGGCAGAACATCTTTAATTTTCTGCAATAATGCTGGCTCGATATTTTCATGCAGCATGATATGAACACTGCCTCGATCGCTCTCACTTCTAATTAAACGACCAATCCCCTGTCTTAATCGCAGGAGCATATATGGCAAATCCACTTCCGTAAATGGGTCACTAACACCATTTCGCTTCGCAGTAAACACGGGATCATTAGGAGGGAATGGAAGTGAGAAAATCAACACATTTTCTAATGATCTTCCAGGAATATCTAAGCCTTCCCAAAGATGAATGGTGCAAAGAATAGCGTGCTCTTCATTTTGAAACTTTGAAACAAGCGTGCTTATTTCTTCATCCCCTTCAAAGTAAACAGGGTACGGAATATTCCCTGAAAGCTTTTCTTTTAGGCTTTTTAATTCATTTTGATTGTTGAGAAGAATCAGTGCCCGACCTTCTGATTGAACAATCTTACTGATGACATAATCTAGTTTATCATTCATCGAAGTTGGATTAAATCGAGGAAGGAATACTTCCATTTTTTCTTCATAATCAAAAGGTGAATCAACAGAAAAGGATAAATACTCTTTAATTCCCAAGCTATTTGCAATGTAATCAAACTTCTTTTCGTTCGATAATGTCGCAGAAGAAAAGATGAACGGTTTCTTTTGTGAGAAAACTTCATCTTTCATGACTTCTTCAACCATTTTTGGCATAATGACAAGTGTCCGTTCATACCCTTTTTCTTCGAACCAGGTAATTCCATTCATTTCTTTAAGGAAGAGTGATAACGAGTACGTAATCTGCTCCAAATATTCTTCTACAATTTTTAAATCATATTCATTAATTACATACAATTCGCTCTCAAAGACAAGCTCCTCTTCAATTGCCTGCAGCCTATTAAGGAGCGTTGTACCATATTGTATTAAAGAGGGATGCATGGCAATCATTTGTTTTTCTGAACCTTCTGACGGGACAGCGTGCTGTGAAATAGCACTAAAAAACTTATCATTGTCTAAAAGAGCCTCTTCAATGGTGTATAACGTTTTTTCACGTACTTCATTTTCCATCAGCCTGGTTAAAAGCGTCTCTAGAGTAGAATCAGTGAAACGATAGCTTAACGCTTTCTGTGCTGCATATTCAAGTAAATGCCCTTCATCAAAAACAACGGAAGAGTGTTCAGGTAATAACGGCAGCTGTCCTTCTCGTTTACGTGATTCTTTTGTCCAAATATGCTCCATATAAAAATCATGTGAACAAATAATCAAGTCCTTTGCGTGACGGTAAAAATCACGATTTAGAGTGAGCCCGCAACGATGTCTTTTTTCACAAGAAAAACAGTCCTGAACCATATCCCAGTTAATTTTCCCCCATGAATCATCGGACAACGATGGATAATCCCTGCGGTCACCATATCTTTCAAACTTTTGCATAGAGCCATCACTATGAACGAAATCTGGTAATTCCTCATAGATTCCGGCAATATCGTCGTTAAAGTCCTCATGTCTAACATAATCAAGCTTTTTTAAGCAAAGATATTGATCCCTTGATTTTGCCAATCTAACATCAATATTCAGTCCAAGTACTTTTTCAAGCTTGGCAATGTCACCTTCTTTTTTTACTAGCTGCTCGATTAATGTTTCATCCGCACAGGCAATGATGGCTGGTCTATTTGTATATCTGGCGTACATAATCGCGTAAAGTAAATAAACGATGGTCTTTCCGGTACCAACTCCCGCTTCTGCAAACATGACCTTTTTTTCTTTAAATGCTTTTTCCAGCTGGAAGGCCATAAAAATTTGTTCATCACGTAATTCAAAACCTGCTTCTGGTAAAATATCATAAAATAAGTCACCAATCCATTCACTCAGCTTGTCATAAAAGGATTCGGTTTTAGATACGACAAATGGAATACGGTCTTGCATATAACCACTCCTATAAACGAATTAAATGGAGCCTCCTTAAGCAGGCTCCAATTGTTCTAATCAGTACTATTCCACTGTACGGGGAGGTCTTTTCCCCCAATATTGATAAAGATCTGTACGGATAAAGCCATTAAACAGCTTTCTCTTTTTTGTAGCTGGTTTCCCATAAAATTGCTCAAATTGTTCATTAGAAGTCATGATATAAATGGACCAGGTATCAAGCTTACTAAACGCCTGTCCCATTTCCTTATACATATGCTCAACAGCCTGTTTCTCACCAAGTCTTTCGCCATATGGAGGATTGCCAACAATAACACCATATTCCTTGGTGGTTGTAATGTCTCTTACTTGCATTTGTTTATATTGGATGAGATCACCAAGTCCTGCCTCGAAGGAGTTTTCCTGAGCGATTTTGATCATACGATGATCAATATCAGTCCCCATAATATCCAATGGCTGGTCATAATTTGCTAAATCCTCGGCTTCTGTTCTAGCATCGTCCCATACTTTTCCTGGAATCCAATTCCAATTTTCCGACACAAATTCTCGGTTAAAACCTGGAGCAATGTTTTGACCAATCAAAGCAGCTTCAATTGGAATCGTACCAGAACCACAGAAAGGGTCGATAAACGGTTTATTAGGATTCCAATTTGTCAGTGATACCAAAGCGGCCGCGAGCGTTTCCTTTAATGGCGCTTCACCTTGATCGACACGGTATCCCCGTTTATGGAGTCCTTGACCACTTGTATCAATCGTTATGGTAGCAACATCTTTTAACAATGCCACTTCAATTCGAAAATAAGCACCAGTCTCCTCGAACCAAGAACTCCGCTTATAATGGCTTTTCATTCTGTCCACAACAGCCTTTTTCACAATCGCTTGACAATCTGAAACGCTAAATAACTTTGACTTAACTGATTTCCCGGTTACAGGAAACTCCGCATCTTCTGGGAGATACTGCTCCCATGGCAATGCCTTTGTTTTCTCAAATAATTCATCAAAGGTATAGGCTTTAAATTCACCGACTCTTATTTTTACTCGGTCTGCGGTTCGCAGCCACATATTGCTGCGAGCAATGGCTTGTTCGTCACCTGTATAGATTACCTTGCCGTTCTCTACTTCACATTCGTAACCGAGAGCACGTACTTCTTTTGCTACTAATGCTTCCAAACCCATCGCGGCGGTTGCAATTAATTGATATTTTCCCATTTCGTCCACCCTTAATTGTTTTACATTTTTATGTATGAATGTATGCTTGCCTATCATACCATTATAGACCAAAATCAGTAAGCCCATGCAAAAAGTAAAAAGACTCTCCTCATAAGGAGAGTCGATACCATTAACATTATTGACATTAATAACGTTCTGTAAGCCATGTTCTGTTCCATAGTACTGCAAACGGCGTTAAACGCCTCGTACTTAGGTGGTAATCATCTATCTACAGATTCAATAGAATCTGTCCTTCTCCTCGTTCAGTTCCTCAGAGAAAGTGCCCCTACCATTATTTGGGTTTCTCGCTCGTGGGGTTTACCGCGTTCCACCCTTTTCATTTCTGAAAAGGCTCCGTCACTGTGGCACTTTTATAGGTATTCATACCATATCCGTAAGGACTTAGGTATTTTCCCGGCCGTCAGCCAAGCCAAAGCTCAGGCTGCCCTAGCTTATGAATTGGCTAGGCACGAACACTACGAGCATCTCAGCTCGTGCGAGCATGGACTTTCCTCTACAATTTGAAATTGCTCCTTGCAGCGATTACCCGAACGTTATTAATAAGTACTTTCTTATTATATGCATTTGTTATTTATTAATCAATGGTTTTAATTAGGAAATCAAGGTACTATCTGTTAATCGTATAGTTTATTGCCAAAAACATGTTTTTCCAGATTCGATAAACGCTTTAAGATATCAAAGTTCGTCGTACCTGCAGGCTGTGTTACTGGCTGTCTTCTAGATGTTTCTTCCAACTGTTTACGTAATCGGAGATTTTCTTGCTGAAGATCTTCGATTTCCTGTTGGAACATTTCATAATCCTTGATAATCAAGTCTAGATACTTATCAACATCTTCTTGTTTATACCCTCGGACTCCGGTCTTAAATTCTTTTTCTAAAATATCCTTAGCGGTTAATTTCACTTTATCGGACACCATTCAATTCCACCTCAAGTCATTCGCCAATCATTAATCATTACCTATTATTTTTTCAAAAATTAGCCGTTTTGTCAATTTTTCTTTCTTATCCTATTAATCGATAGTGATTAGGTGCATATCATTAAAAATCCAAACGTTTTAGTTCTTCTTCTTCTACAATTACTTGTAAATCATAAAATGTGACCAGCTGGATAGGATATGAATGCTTGTTTTGGTATTGTACTGCCATTTCGTATATGTATTTTGGGCTACCTTCTTTCTCTTGGTCATATAAGAGGAGCAGTGCGTCGCTTTTTTCAATAAAGAATTGATTTTTCAAACGAAACTGCCAAGGTTTTTCATATCCCTTTTTCGTTACTGAGTCGATGAAATCTGCTTGGACAAGAATTGATTTATACCATTCGCTGTTGGTTTCACTCCAAGAGGCTTCCTGGTCTAAAAATGGGGTGATAACAGCTATTTTTACATCAGGAAATTCTGATTTTAGTTCAAAAACAACTTCGGCAGCCCACAGCTCCACACCCAGTTGTCCGCTGATCAAGACCCACTCTAATCCAGCCTCCATCATTGGAATTAACTCTTTCTTTAGTGCTGCTTTAATAAACAAAACAGCAGGATGGTCATTTTTAAAAATTCCTAATTCAAACGGTTTGTAGCCTGATATGGCTAACACTTTAATCAAGGTTATTCTCCTTATTTGGCAGCAAATAAGCGCCATCTTTTTTATTAAGATATCAAAATAAATAAAAAAAACAAGGGCAGATTTACCCTTGTTAGTAATGTTATCACCTGAAACGACGCGGACGAGGGAATTGACCTGGTGCCATGCCTGGTCCCATTCCTTGACCCATACCCGGCCCCATCATGCCTGGTCCCATTCCTTGACCCATGCCCGGTCCCATCATGCCTGGTCCCATTCCTTGACCCATGCCTGGTCCCATCATGCCTGGTCCCATTCCTTGACCCATGCCCGGTCCCATCATGCCTGGTCCCATATTAGGCGGCATGTTGTTCCCTGGAGGTAAAGCATTGCTCTGAGCTCCAGCAACAGCCGTTGGTGCAGGTGCCGGCATAGGCCCTGGACAACAGTTAATGTGCTGGTTACAACACTCCTCAGCGCAAGAAGCTGTAGTTGGACAATAGTGTTTATGCTGGAACATGTGATGATTAATAGTTGTTATATGTTTTGGATGAATATGCGGAACCACTGTTGTTGAAAAGGTGTGGTTTACGAATTGTTGAGTCGGATGAATGACTGGCGGCGCAAAATTAGTTCCAAGATACAATATAAGCTCTCCCTTCAAAATTATATTCTGTTTACATTAACAGCCTATGATAGAAGGGAATTTCTTGTACTAATGAAAATACCTATTTTTCATATATCTATTTAAGATTAACTTCACTTAGACAACTGTCTAGTTCAAGCGCACAGGGATAAATGTCTAAATCTGAACGAATGTCGCTTTTACTTTTATAGCATCGAATATAAGTTATCTTTTAAGCTTGAAAAAAGAACTGCAGTCAAACAAACAACAACAAAAAATAAATACAAGATTGCTTTATACATAGTATCTACCCCATTATTGTTTTATAGTCGTTTTTTACTCACAGTTTAATATTTTACATGTTTCAACTATAAGAAACAATATGGGAAATCGAATATTTCAGTAGTTAATTGTGAAATTTTTGTTACAAATAATCGAGAGTTGACGAATGTTGGTTTTACCTGGGGAATTTAGAGAATTTCTCCTCTAATCGAGTCAATCTTATTTCAAGCTGTTGCTTTACTTTTTGTATTGGAAGATTGATATTCTCCACTATTTCCAAAGCCTTTAGGCAATAATCCAAAGCAAGCTTATAATCTTTTATTTTATGCTCATATATTTTGGCAACTTCAATACAGGCTTCGATACTCAACGTGGAATTTTCGGCGTCCGCCACTTCAATAAATAACGGTAAACTATTTTCCCAGTTTTGTTCTTTTTTAGATTGATAGGCCAATGCGAGCTTAGCTTGTAAAGATGTAAAATCGCTGCCTTCTACAAGCTTCGTCAGTACCTTTCTAGCTTCATCTTTTTCACCGAGTGAAGCATACCAACGTCCGACTTCAAATGATTCTTTCCTTGTTTGGTTGTTGTCTATTCCACAGAGTTGAAAGGTTAGATGGGTATATAACGTAACAAGCGATAATATATCGATTTCATTGTGCTTTATGATTCCAAGCATTCCATCAGGCTGCTTACTTTCAATGAAATCAAAATAAATCATCGGAGCCAAAAAACCCGGGATATCATCTTGCCGTTCTATTCCTAAGACATCCTTTTCGACGACCGCCAACTTTAAACGATCCAATTTATGTTTCCAAAGTCTTCTTGCAGCATGAAATAAATCAAAGTGACCAAAAGCTGGAAGCTTTGGTACATGATCTCTTACAAGGGTATGCCTGGTTTTTACTTGCGGCCAATCAAAGGATTTCCCATTATATGTGACTAATGTTTTATAGTTAACGTTCTCGAGAAAGCTTTGATATAACGGGACTTCTGCACCTGGATGCGGGAGAATATGCTGCCTTAAAACAAGGTTTTCACCAATTACACTCGCATAACCAAGTAAAAAAATCGTATTCCCAACTCCACCGCCAAGGCCTGTTGTTTCTGTATCAAAAAAGAATAATTCTTCGGCAGAATGCCCTTCGGCTGATAAGGGATGGCTAATAGGCTGCTTATTCCAAATATCAACAGCTGTAAGAAAATCATGAAAATGGTAATGACCATGCTTTTGTGACAACGGATATTTCACTTCACGAATGAGACAGTAATCCTGATCTAAAAAATAAGGGGACACATTTTCACTTTCCCATTTAGGAAGGAATGGTATCTCGATCCTTGCAGATTCAGAGGGAGGAGTTGTGTTTTTTTCTGTTGCTCCTCCTGAAATATGCGGTTTTAGACGATTTAATTTATTTTTCAATGACATTTCAGCACTTCCTCGATTTAATTGGAAGGATTTATAAAAGCTTCGATTATTTTTAATGTATCCCTTTTTGCGGTCTCACCTGCTGCGTCTGTTCCAATGCACGATGGACATCCGGTTTGACATTTACAGTTATCAATCATTTTTTTTGTTTCCGAAAATACCACTGACATTCCAGAATGAATTTTCTCAGCTAAACCAATGCCGCCAGGATAACGGTCATAGAAGAAAATGGTCGGCTTTTCGTTATGGTCAGCTTTAACTTGTGGAATCACATGAATATCTTGTGGATCTGCCATGACAAATAATGGTGCAATATGATTCAAGGCATGTGCGGTTCCAACAAGCCCCTGCTCTAATCGCTCCTGTCCCATTTCAGCGAAAGACTTATTTAGCGAAATCCATGCAGCACTCGTGTGGAGCTCCTCTTCAGGGAGATGGATTGGGCCAGAACCGATATTTTCATGGGTCTCAAATTTGATTTTCTTAAAGATGGTCGCCATTGCACGGACACTCACATCCCCATAGCCAACTTCTGCATACTCCATCTTTTTAAGTTTGTCCTCTTCTAACACCTTTAGTTGTACGGCTAGATTAGCATCAGTGAAGTAATCCACATCTACTTCCCGAACAAATGCCTTTTTTTCTTCCCAATCGAGTTTTTCTACCTGAAATTGGGTTCCTTGATGCAGATAGATGGCTTCATCATGCAGCAGGGTCATAGCCGAGAAACGGTCCATTTCTCCGATTACCCTTACATTAGCAACATCTGATTGATCCACAATGATAACATTTTCCTGTGAAGCGGAGCGCAAACTAATATTATGTGCTGGAAAAGAATCGTTCATCCAATACCATTTATCACCGTTCTGGTACAAAATCCGTTCCTCAGTCAAATATTCTAGCAAATCCTCCGTTCCAACGTTTCCAAACTGCTCGCCAGCTTTAAAAGGCAGCTCAAAAGCCGCACATTTCATATGATCAATTAGGATAATCAGGTTATCAGGATTAATCCTTGCTGTCTCTGGACTTTTATTAAAAAAGTATTCTGGGTTTTGGATAATATATTGATCGAGCGGGCTAGAACTTGCAACCATAATAACAAGGGCTTCCCCATGTCTTCTTCCTGCTCTCCCTGCCTGCTGCCATGCACTGGAAATGGTTCCAGGGTAACCAGTCATAATACATACCTGAAGCTGGCCTATATCCACTCCCAGCTCGAGTGCATTGGTACTGACTACTCCATAAATATCTCCGGAACGCAGGCCTTTTTCAATTTTTCTCCGTTCGGTCGGTAAATAGCCACCGCGATATCCCATAATGGATTTAGCACCTAATTGATTTTTAACCAATTCTTGCAGATAGGTTAAAATGATCTCTACTCGAACTCTGCTTCTGGCAAAGACAATCGTTTGAATTTTATTCTTTAGCAATTCCCCTGCGATCTTCCGAACCTCAAGTGTTGCACTTCTTCTTATATTTAAGGGCTTATTTACAATAGGCGGATTATAAAAAAGAAAGTGTTTGTTTCCACTTGGAGCGCCATTATTATCAATCAAGACCATTTTTTCTTCGGTGAGATTTTCAGCAAGTTCAAACGGGTTGGCAATTGTAGCAGATGTACAAATAAATACGGGGTTGCTGCCGTAGTAACGACAAATCCGTTTTAGCCTGCGAATGACATTGGCCACGTGGCTTCCAAAGACACCTCGATACGTATGAAGCTCATCAATCACCACAAATTTGAGGTTCTCGAAAAGTGAAACCCATTTTGTATGATGAGGCAGGATGGCTGAATGAAGCATATCTGGGTTGGTAATGACTACATGTCCAGCTTTACGTACTTTTTGACGAATGTTTGCTGGCGTATCGCCGTCATAGGTATAACTATTAATATCAATTCCCGCCTCCTGGATGATTTCATTTATTTCACTCTTTTGGTCCTGTGCCAGTGCTTTGGTAGGAAACATATAAAGAGCCCTAGCGCTTGGGTTGGATAAAATACTTTGTAGTACTGGCAGGTTATAACATAATGTTTTACCTGAAGCAGTAGGAGTTACGGCTACTACACTATTTCCAGCCATAATATTTTCATATGCAGTTTTTTGATGTGTATACAGCTTTTCAATTCCTCTACTATTCAGTGATTCTTTTAATGCCGTATGAAGGTTGTCTGGAAGAGACACGGTTTGGGCTTCTTTGGCTTCAAGTGTTTTCCAGGTAACAATATTTTCTTTAAAACTGTCATTTATTTTTAAATCGGCAAGAATTTCTTGCAGGTTTTTTTTCAATTTCATAGGATCACCTCGTTACTCCATTATAGCGAATAAACGTTCGCAGAAAAAGCTTGTTAATTATTATTTATTTGTCTGTTACAATAGTATAAGGTATTTTATTTCGGCTGTGGAGGTATAGCATGAGAATTGAGGATATTAAGAAGGTGCTTTCTGAGTTCATGCTTTTTAGGGAATTAGATGACTACGAATTAACCAAGATTGCCAACATTTCCATTGCAAGGGAATGGAAAAAGCAAAGTCATGTTTTTCTCCAAGGTGACCCTTTAGAAAATGTTTATTTCATTTATGAAGGAAAAATCAAGGTATACAAAAGTGATATTAATGGAAAAGAACAAATTGTCGCCATGATGAAAAAGGGTGAAATGTTTCCACACGTTGGATTCTTTAGAAAAGGCAGTTACCCTGCGTACGCAGAAGTTCTTGAACCCTCAACTCTGATTGCAGTCCCTATTTCAAAATTTGAAGGTGTTCTCATAGAGTATCCTGAACTAAGTATTAAAGTATTTAAGGTGCTGGGAGAAAAAATCGTAGATTTGCAAAACCGGCTGGAAGAACAAATACTTAACAATACATATGAGCAAATAATCAAACTCCTCATCCGTCTTGGGCAAAAGGATGGAAAGGAATTAGAGGATGGAACAATTCTACTTAAGTCTGAGTTTACGAACCGTGATTTGGCCAGTATGATCGGGACTACCCGCGAAACCATCAGCAGGACACTGACAAAAATGAAAAAGGACGAACTAATCGAAGTAGATGATAATGGAAATATGCTTCTAGATATAGATGTCCTGCTTTCAGAAATTAACTTAATTTAAATAACCGCAGCGTTTACAGCTGCGGTTTTTCTATATGGTTTAAGCCTTTGATAACTGAAGCATGTCTGCCATGTCTTCTTGAGCGGTACCAATTAATTTTAGGTTAAAAGTTTCTTTTAGAACCTGCAATACACCTTCTGAGATAAATTCAGGCGGTTTTGGTCCAATACGAATATCCTGTATTCCTAAGCTAAATAGCCCTAAAAGAATCGCTACAGCTTTTTGTTCGAACCAAGATAATACAATACTAACAGGAAGCTCATTGATTTCGCATCCAAATGCGTCAGCCAGTGCCATTGCAATCTTTACTGTAGATCCGGAGTTATTACACTGCCCTAAATCGATATAACGAGGAATATTTGTTCCAGGAACAACACCATAATCAACATCGTTAAAACGGAACTTACCACATGATGTTGTCAAAATAACCGTTTCCTGAGGAAGTGACGTGGCTAATTCCCGATAATATTCTCCTCCTTTACCAGGCGCATCACAGCCAGCAATGACAAAGAACCGTTTAATTTTACCGGCCTTTACTGCCTCTATAACTTCTGGTGCTAAGCCAAGTACCGTTTCATGATGGAAACCTGTAAGCAAGGTTTCGTCCGAATGGATATCCGCTTCAGGAAGCTCTAACGCTCTCTCTATTAATAGTGAAAAATCATCATTGATGATTTTTTGTACATTCTCAAGACCTGCTACTTCATAACTAAACATTCTATCTGCATATGTACCCTTAATTGGCATTACACAGTTGGTCGTGGCAAGAATTGCACCAGGGAATTTTTCGAAAAGGCGTCGTTGGTCATACCATGCCTTTCCGATATTACCTTTTAAATGAGGATATTTCTTTAACGCTGGGTACCCATGTGCTGGCAGCATTTCAGAATGTGTATAAATATTAATGCCTTTCCCTTCTGTCTGCTTAAGTAATTCCTCAAGTGCAAATAAGTTATGACCTGAAACTACAATACATTTTCCTTCAATTTTGTTTTGGCTAACGCGTTTTGGCTCGGGTATACCCAGACGCATTGTATGTGCTTCATCGAGCATTTCCATCACGCGAACAGTGGCCTGCCCCACCTTCATTGCCATTTCGATATGTTCTTGAACATTGAAATTAGAATTCGTTAATGTCATATAAAGTGCTTCTTGTGTCGTTGTATCAACAAATGAATCCGTATATCCTAGTTGATTAGCATGTGTCCGGTAGGCTGCGATTCCTTTTAATCCGTAGATAATGGTATCCTGCAAGCTTGAAATCGTTTCATCTTTCCCACAAACACCCACCACTGTACAGCCTCCAACAGGAGTTTGTTCACATTGATTACAGAACATTTTGTTCCCTCACTTTCTGGTAAATTACATTCTCATGATATAAATAATAGAAAAATTTTCATGTGACATTTATCACTAAAAATACAGTTGTAATAAAAGGTTCATAATTTATCGCAAACTTATGCCCCTGCACAAACAATAGCCTAATGCATATGATATGGTGAGAAAATACGGAAAGTGAGGGAAAGTTAGATGTCTTCCATGCCTCCAAGTGACCAAAACAACCAAAAGAAGGTTAAACCTGAGCAATTTCGTGATTTTTTTAGAACGATGAATGACTTTATTCACGAAAAGCCCGTAAAGGGAGTTTTACAATCAATCGATGAATTTTTTAATAATCCGTTTCCAAGTGGAGCTTTTCCTGTAGAGGTTCGGGAAACAGAGGATGAATACATTATCACAGCTGAGCTTCCGGGGGTTAAAAAGGATCAAATACGTCTTAATGTCTTACCTAATCATGTAAGTATTTCCGTTGAAAATAAAGAAATGGAAACAAAGGAAGATTTAAACAAACATTTTTTCCAAAAAAGGGTTTCACAACAAAGACTTTCAAGGACTATTCCTATACCTATGACTATTAATGAAAAATTGGTTAAGGCCTCATATCGTGACGGATTACTAACCATCCGAATTCCACAAGTTAGAGGTAAAACGATTAATATTGAGGACTAAAGAGGTAAAATAAAAAAATCGATTCATAAATTTTTCGACAAATACCCAAAAAGAAAGACGGCCTTTGCCGTCTTTCTACTGTTTTATGCTTTAAATATTCCTCCAAGCCCTTTGACAAGGGACGATACTTGGGTTACCGCACTTACTACCTGCCCCGCTGTATTCACCATCTTATTAACGTCGACTGTCCCGTCCTGTGATTTAAAAGAGTTCATAATAGATTGAATTCCCCCAGGTTGCTTGATCATTGCATTCGGTTTTGGATACGGGTTCATCACACTGTATCCATTCATTTGCGGCATATACTGATTTGACAGCATTTCCTCCTTAGGCTGTAGAGGGTTTTGAAATAAAAATTGTGCATTTTTAGGAGGATAATGCCCCGTTGGATTGGACATTTGCGCAAGATTTCCACCAGGCTGATAGGTCGAATCATAAGGTTTATATGGCGATTGATAGTTCTGCTGAAAGTAAGGGTTCTGTTGTTGATATGGGTACCACTCCATGCTTTGTACTTGGTATTGATATGGCTGATTACGAGGAACGAATTGAAAATCAGCTGGATAATATCCCATGTTCCTGTAATTCATTTGCCCCGAGTATCCATGATTTATATAATTGTTTGATCTATTTCTACCGTGCATGGGCAAACATCTCCTCCGCATTTTCATTACTACACACTATGTAACAATGAAGTGAGGGGTGCATATTTCCAAATAGATTTCAATGTCAAAAAGCAGAGAAATTTGTCTAAAGTTTAAATATTTTAAAAACTAGGAATCCTTTTTTTTCGTGTTACTATAAAAAAAAGATGAAGGAGGAGTTACATATGGACATTCGCTCACTTAAAAGCAAATTTAATCAAAGTCGGGATTACAACACCGATGATGTAAACACATTAATGGATTTTGCTAAAAAGGCTTATATTCACAACGAGATAAACATCAAAGAATATCGCCTTCTTGTACGTGAGCTTGAAGCTCTGGGCGCTGTAATTCCTGACGATTATAAGGAAGACTCCCTCATCGAAAAATCATAATAAAGAAAAAAACAGTAAGACAAGCCTATTAGAGATGCAACCAAAGCATCTCTTTTTATTTTTCTAATTCTTTTACAATTTCTAACAAAAAAAATTCAACTGTCCGATTTGCGTTTAAAAATCTTGACCGACTTGTTTTCGGGAAAAATGCCTGTATGGATAATTGATCAATATGATCTAAAGTCGTATCGATTTGTTTAAGATGGAGATGTTTATGCGGATTAATTACTAACCAGCTTTTCATTAATATACCCCATTCTTGGGCTACTTTTTTAACCTCGTTGGCAAATGGCTTAATCACTTCATGAAAATCATGGCTGGTCCCTGTCTCCCGAGCTTCCTCGAAATAATTCATAAATAAACGGTTATAGTTTAGCAGCTTTTTGGTTAAATCCAGTATTTCTTTTGACATTTCCCTTATTCCTTTCTCCATTACACTACAAAATAAAAAGCAGCTTTTAATAAAGCTACTCAATTTTATCTTATTCATATTCTATCGGTAACCAAAAGCCCATTTCAAGTTTTAGTGCTTTTGTAACTGAATTGTTTTGTTCAGCATTTGTCTCATTTGTTGTTGAATTTATTTTATCTATTTTTTCTTCAAGCTTAGAGAGCCTTTGAACAGGTGCGGATAATTTATTTAGCTCTTCATTATTCATTTGAATGCGAAGGTCTGAGAAAGATGCTTCCAAAACTATCTCCAATTCTTCTAATTGATCATGTATCTCTGTCAGCATAGAAAGCAGCTTTTCCTTTTCCGGCAATGACGAATTCATCAAATTAAGAACCTCCTCGCGATTATATACTAGGTATTATTCGCTTTCTTTTTAGGGCTTCCTCCCCCACTGACAAAACTAGAAGAGATTCGGCAAAGAAAGTGCCAATTTAGCAATTATTACCTTCCATTTCGACACTGCCTCTTTTCGCATGAAAAAAGGAAAAATCGAACAAGCTAAAATTGGAGGTGTTGATAATGTCAAAAAAGAAACAAAACAAAAAATCCGGAGCAACACAAGTTGAAAATAAAGTTGGCTACGGCGATAAAAAACTCGAAGGACCAAATCGTCCTGCAGAATAAAATTAGAAGTAAACAAAGCAAGGCATTCGCCTTGCTTTTATATTTTCTTTACATGTGCCGCTCTATGTAACGCTAGCATTAAATCAAGCTGATTTGATTTTTCAAAGTACCAATCCGTTAAGTGAATGGGATGGCGATGTCTTGCAGGAAAATGAAGCCATGAAGGGGAAATCACCTTATGTTTGCTCCAATCCTCATAGTCATAATGATTGTGCTCAATGATCGGAAAGGTTGCTCTTAATATGGGTGTCCTTCGTTTTGTTTTGGTCTTAAAATATTGTTCGTAATCATAGCGAGACCCAGTATGCGGCGTTTTATCGGCAAATTCGAAAAATAACGGGAATAGACGTGGTTGGGTTAAAATTCTTGCAAGCCTCTTTCCGAGATTAATTCGTTTAGAGAGTGACTTAAAGCCATTTACACTTGCACCATATAATTCTCCGCCACATGTCGGAAATAGGACACAGCTGAAATGAAGCCAATCTTGAATATTAAAAATCCATGACTGGAAAACTCTCTTTTTATATACTGGATGCTGGATAACAGGATTATGAATAACATTTTGCTCATTGATTATCAATGCGGTTGTAAGTCTTTCCCGGTCTCCTTCTCTCCAATACCTCTCCCACTCTTTTTGGATGAATTCAGAACATTTAAAGTATGGAAGCAAATGAAACATTGGACGCTTTATTTTCGTCGAATAGTGATAGACCAGTAATTGAGGGTAGACGTCGTGAAAAATCAACCAATTGGCGCGTTCAAAGGTAAGAAATAATTCTTTTCTAGTTTTAGGATCTAACATTTCTTGAAAGACATGTCCCTCCAAATCACACATATTATATCCGCCATTTCTTGATACCATGCTGGCTAGAAATGACCAAATAATATCGGGATTTTTTTTGTAATAAGCGAAATACGTATCAGTCCTTGATATATTATCAAGATTCTTTTTAATCGTATCAGCTTTAATTTGACTGATGGTCTCAATCTCATGTATTGTAAGATGATTCATATTCACCTTCTACTTTCAAAAAGATAGGTTCTGAGAATGGATGATTTATGAAAAAAGAATCATGCTTTTTCCCCAGAGTCAAGGTACATTATTTTTATTAGCGTGTGTTTACCAGAAAATTTTATACACCCCATAACAACGGAGATTTGATATGATAAGTAATAGCTTGAGAGGTGCTTATCATGAATTTTAATTATCCAAACGGAAAAAGGTATATTCCAAAAGGAACCGAAACTGAGACCAAAGTTAAGAAACAAAATAATCATTCCTATAGTAATAGAGGCATGACTCTTGAAGATGATTTGAACGAAACAAATGAGTATTACCGAGAAAGAAATATTGCTGTTATTCATAAAAAACCTACACCTGTTCAAATTGTTCAAGTGGATTATCCTAAAAGAAGTGCTGCTGTCATTAAGGAAGCATATTTCAAACAAGCTTCGACCACTGACTATAACGGAGTATATAAAGGTAAATACATCGATTTTGAGGCAAAGGAAACGGCAAATCCAACCTCGTTTCCATTGAAAAATTTTCACCAGCATCAAATCGATCATATGCAGGAAGTGGTTTCGCAAGGTGGTATCTGTTTTGTTATTCTTCGATTTTCAAAGCAGGAACAAGTTTTTTTTATGCAGGCCAAACACTTGTTGTCCTTTTGGGATAGAATGAAAAATGGGGGAAGAAAGTCGATTACAAAGGAAGAAATCGAGCAAATAGGAATACTAATTCCTCTTGGATTTCAACCCAGAATTGACTATATTAAAATAATAGATAAACTTTTTCATTTTTAGATTTAGTGAAAATGGTTGATGTATGAAAGGAAGGAAATTTATCATGGCAGAATCGAGAGAGGAGCGCCGTAAAAAACTCCAACAGTCCAAAGGAAAACAAAAAGCGAAGAAAAAACCTAGCGGTATCGTTAAAAAGATTCTTCTAGTTCTTGTAGCACTTGGAATTATTGGTATTTTGGCTGGCGTTGGAACTTTTGCTTATTTAGTAAAGGATACTCCTAAACTTGATCCAAAATTATTAAAAGACCCCATCTCTTCTAAAGTTTTAGATAAAGATGGCGAGCTGATTGCAGAAGTTGGTTCGGTAAATCGTGAATACGTAAACTACAAGGATATACCAAAACTTGTTGAAGATGCCGTTTTAGCAGTGGAGGATGTTCGATTTTATAAACACCATGGTTTGGATCCAATCCGCTTGGCAGGTGCGGTTGTTGCCAATTTCCGTGAAGGATTTGGTTCTGAAGGCGCAAGTACCATTACACAGCAGGTTATTAAAAATTCATTTTTGACACCTGAAAAAACCATCAAACGTAAAGTCCAGGAAGTATGGATGGCCTATCAGCTAGAACAAAAATATACAAAGCACCAAATCTTTGAAATGTATGTGAACAAAGTCTTTGTATCTGAAAATAGCCATGGTCTTGCGACGGCTGCAAAGATTTATTATGGAAAACCATTAAGTGAGCTTACCCTTCCAGAAGCTGCACAGCTGGCTGGAATGCCGCAAAGCCCAAATAATTACAATCCATTTGATCACCCTGATTTAGCAGAAAAGAGACGTAATATTGTTTTAATGTTAATGGAACAGCATGGATATATCACTAAAGAGCAATTAGAAGAAGCAAAAAGTGTGCCTGTAACAGCCTCATTAGTAAAAGAAGAGGAAAGAGTAAGAGATGAGAAGCCGTTTGATTCATTTGTTGATGCGGTTATAGATGAAGTAGAGGAGCAAGGTGACTTTGATATCTTCTCAGATGGGTTAACCATTCATACTACCCTTGATCAAAATGCACAATTGCAAGTAAATACCATACTTAATACTGATGAAGTCATCAACTATCCTGATGCAGAATTTCAAGCAGGGATAGCTCTCATTGACACAAAAACAGGTGAAATCCGTGCAATTGGCGGCGGACGTAACCAAGAAGTTAGCCGTGGGTTTAACTACGCGATTGACACGCAGCGGCAGCCCGGTTCGACCATTAAACCAGTTCTCGATTACGCCCCTGCTATAGAATACCTTAATTGGGGTACCTATCAGACAATTGAGGATAAACCGATTAAATATACAACTGGTCAAGAATTTGGCAACTGGGATAACAAATATATGGGAGCCATATCAATGCGTACTGCCCTGCAGTATTCCAGAAATACTCCTGCAGTTCAAGCTCTTCAGCAGGTTGGTTTAGAAAAGGCTAAAGAATTTGCTATTAACCTAGGTATTCCATTAAAAGAAATTTATGAATCCTATGCCATCGGCGGCTTTGGAGACAAAACAGTAGGAGTATCTCCTCTCCAAATGGCCGGAGCCTATAGTGCTTTTGGAAATAACGGAATGTATACAAAACCTTATGCAGTCAAAAAAATTGTCCTTCGAGATGGTACAGTTCTTGACACTGCACCAGAATCAAAAGTTGTCATGAAGGATTCCACTGCTTTCATGATTACAGATATGTTAAAGAGCGTTCTTGTTTCTCCAGGTACTGGTACAGCAGCAAAGGTTCCAGGGCTTCCAATTGCAGGGAAAACAGGTACCACTAACTATTCAGAAGCTGATATGAAAAAATGGAATATTACTAGCAGCAAGGTTGTTCCTGATGCATGGTTTGCAGGGTATACAACCAACTACACTGCGGCTGTTTGGACGGGTTATTCCAGTATTAAAACACCTATTCAACCAGGAGCGGACCAAAAAATCGCACAATTAATCTTTAAGAATCTCATGGAATATGTATCTAAAGATATCAAGACACCTGACTTCTCTGTTCCTGATAGCGTGCAAAAGGTTAGAATTGAAAAAGGTTCTAAACCACCTGCATTAGCAAGCGAATTTACTCCGGATAGTGAGGTCATTACAGAGTATGCCGTGAAAGGACATGCACCAAAAACGGTCTCAGAGAAATTCAACAAGATTGCTGCACCTAGCAATCCAAAAGCAGTCTATGATGCAGAAAAAAATAATGTGATCCTAACATGGGATTACAACAAACAAGATAATGCTAATGTTCAATTTGAAATTACAGTTTCTGATGGCATTGAACCAAACACATCAACTGTTACAGAAAGAGGGGTTACACTTCAGAATCCAACACCGGGCACAACGTATAGCATTACAATCACAGCTATTATAGACGGTAAGAGAAGTGACCCAGCAACAACCTCTGTCCAAATACCTTTGCCTCAACAGGAAGAAACGGATGATGGTAACGGTACCGGCAATGGTAATGGTAATGGTAACGGTAACGGTAATGGTGACGGTAATGGTGACGGTAATGGCGAAGGAGACGGTACCGGTGGTGATGAACCTGTAACCACAGAGCCGGGAAATGGGAATGGCAACGGCAACGGTAACGGTAATGGTAATGG